>SXON01000060.1 GCA_005778355.1 Pseudomonadota bacterium
AATATACAAATTGCGGGAGTCGGAGTCGGAGTCGGAGTCACTGTCCGCGTCGGTGTCCGCGTCTGTTTCCGGCGGCCTTCCGGTGTCTTCCACGCAGAGGCCGTCTGCATTGAACTTCTGGCCGCTGTCGCAGGTCGGCGCTTCGCAGGCGAGGAAAAGCGGGATCATTCGACCGTTACCCGGACGTCGTCCTGCACCGGGTCGAGGTCGTACTGGGTATCGTCGGTACAGCTGTCTTCCACCTGCACGATGATCGACCAGATCCCCGCGGCGTCGGGTGTCCAGCTCTGGGTGAGGCCGGTGCCCACGTTGTCGTCGTTGCCGCCGTTGGGCACGACCGCCCACAACACCCGCAGCTGCTCGACAGCATCCACCTCGGAGCTCGCCTCCGCCACGAGGCTCACCGGCTCGCCGAGCGGCAAGGTGGCGCTCGACTCGGGGTTGGTGATGGCGACGGTGGGCCCAG
Organism: Pseudomonadota bacterium; assembly: GCA_005778355.1. Lineage (GTDB taxonomy): Bacteria > Myxococcota_A > UBA796 > UBA796 > SXON01 > SXON01. Next base: position 467 of record SXON01000060.1, read on the forward strand.
AGAGGCAGTGGCCCACGCCGGGGGCGGTGTCGACCGGGCCGGAGTCGCTCTCGGGCGTGCAGGCGAAGGCGAGGAGGAAGAACATGCGCACCGGGTAACGGACCCGGCGCGGGGCGGCCTACAAGCCGATGGGATCCTCGGGGAACACCTTGGCCTTGAGACCGGGGTTCTTCTTCTGGATCTCCGCGTCCTGCGCGGCGTAGAAGGCGTCGATGGCCGCCTTGTCCTTCAGGGGGGTGGACGAGCCCACGATCACCACGTCGCCCACGCAGTCCTTGGGTAGGTGCCACTCGAACAGGTCGACCGTGGGCTTCACGCGCGAGGCGAGCTGGTCGGGCCAGGTGCGGCTCCCGCCGGTGACGGTGGCTGTGTGGACCTCCACGCGGCTGTCTTTCTTGCAGGTGGCCACCTTGGAAACGTAGATTGCGTACTGCAAGCTGCCGTCGGCTTGCGCCACTGCGCGGTAGCGGTGGGCCGCCATCTCGTCGGAACGTTGTTCGCTGCCGAGGGCGAGCAGCGTGGTGCGCGCTTGCTCGAGGCCGGCTTCCGGCAGGGCGGGGGCGAGGGCGACGATGGCGGCGATGCCGGCCTCGGCGGCGGCGGCGTTCATGCCGCTGGCCGAGCCCACCCCGGCGGCGTCGGCGAAGGCCCCGACGATGTAGGCGGAGAGCTCGGAGTCTTTCTCGGACGTGGCCCTTTCCTGGAGCATGGGAATCGCGTCTTTACCGAGGTTTCGCGCGAGGGTCTCGAGGATGGCTTTGAAACGGCTGCGATCGGCGGCTTGCGAGCTGAGACCGCCCTTGAGCACGTCGACCGCGCGCGGGTCGCGGCAGGCGTCGAGCGCCGCGTACCACCGGTCGCTCCAGAACTTGTCGCCCAGCGCCTTCTCAGACTCGGCGAAGAAAGCGGGTACTTCTGTCACTGCGCACTGCTCGCCCAGGGTGTTGAAGAAGCTCGATCGCTCGTCGGGTTGCATGGAGGGCACCCAGGTGCGCAGCTCGGCCCCGAGCCCGAGCTTGATGGCGGAGAGGGCGGCAGCGTCGGCGCCGGCACCGGCGATCATGCGCGGGAGGGACTCGGGGGCCACGGCCTTCGCGCTGGCTGCGTCGCAGTTGACGAGCTCCACCCAGGCCTTGCCCACGCCGCTGGGGCTGGCCTCGGCGAGGGCTTTCTGCAGGTCGGCGGCGCAGGCGGGCGCGGCGGGGGCCTTGGCGCTGCCGGCGAGGGCGAGGCTGGCCAGTAGGATCGGGGTCATCGGAGCTCTCCGCGGGGGGCGGCCACCTATCCCGGGGCGATATGGCCCGCGGGCATGCTCGAGGATGCCGACCCCGCGACACTCCGCCGCCTCTTGCGCCTGTCGATCGCCGCCAACATGGCCAGCGCGGCGCTGGTGCTCGGGCTCGGCTACGGGCTCTTGATCTTCGTCGTCGACGAGCCCGCCGAGGTGGAGGGCGTGTCGCTCGCTGCCCGCTCGGACAACGACGGCGACGGCAAGAGTGACGATCCTCGGGCCGAGATGCGTGCCTTTTTCACCCGGACCGCGGGCTTGCTCGATCGCACCGCCCGGCGCCACGGGACGAACCCCGCCGACGTCCTGCCCACGCGCGAGCAGATCGACGCCGCCGTGGAGTCGCGCAGCATCCACTCCATGGAGAGCGAGATGGTCCTGCAGAAACTGCGCGAGGGCTATGATTACTACAACCTCGACTGGCCCCTGGTGATGCCGCACCAATGACTACCCTCCTCCTCGCCTTCGCCCTGGCTCAAGAACCCGCCATCGACCCGTCGGCCCCGACCACGGGCGGCGAGCTGCCCCCAGCCGCCACGGAGGTGCCCCACGCCGAGGCACCCGCGGGCGCGCCCGGCGGTTCGGCCGTCACCACCGGTCGTGGGCTCCTCATCCGCTTCACCGACGGGGAGAGCAAGTACCCGGCGGTGTCGCCCGTGGTCGAGCTCGAGTCGCCGAGCGGCACGAAGCAGGCATGGCCGATGCGCGATGACGGCGAGCAGCCGGACAACCTCGCTGCGGATCGCAGCTTCGCCGCCGTGGCACAGGTCGGCGCCGACACGACCCTCACGCTGCGGCTCTACGACGGCGCCACCACCGGCCCGAAGTTGTTCGAGGGCCCCGTTGAGCTCGACCTCGCGCGCAGCGACCTCGACGTGATCGTCTTCGCCGAGGGCGACAGCTTCCGCGTGCAGTCGGGGCGTCCCCCGCAGCCGAGCGAGGAGGGTGGTGGCGACGGCGGGGCGGGCCTATTGGGCGGCGGCGGCGGCGGCCTCCTGGGCGCGGCCGATCCGCAGGCGGGTGGCCAGACGGCCCCCGGAGGCAGCCTCAGCGTGGCCGGGCTCGCCTCGGTGCTGAGCGCCGGCCTCGTGGCCCTCGGGGTGGGTGTTCCTGCGCTGGGCCTGGGCTTCTTGCTCGGGCGTCGTCGCGGGGGGAACGGCGCCCGTCCGCTCGATGGCGGGCGGGGGCACCCGCTCCTGGCCTCGGGTGCCGTGGCCGTCGTGGTGCCCCCGGCCGACGTGGAAGCCGCCGTCGTGGCGCTCGCCGAGGGCCTCGGGCGTCTTTCGCCGGTGCTGGTCTTGCCCGCGCCCGAGCGCCGCGCTGGCCTCCTCGCTGCCGTGGCAGCACGGACGGCGAACGGGTCGTGCATGGCCAGCCTCCGCCCCGAGGCAAAGGCGGCGGCGAAGGCTGCGGGCCTGGGCGCGGTCTTGGTTGACGGGGCGATGGGGCTCGAGGCGACCCTTGCCGACGAGGCCGCAGATACCGTGATCAACGAGCTCTTCGTGGCCTGTCCACGGGCGTGCGTGGTGGTGGTCGAGGGAGGCGTGATCCCCGCGCGCGCCGCCCGCACCGTCGTGCTCGCGCCCGGTCCCGACGGGCTGGTGGGCGAGGGCCTGCGGCTGCTTCGCACCGCCGACGGGCTTCTCCTGGCCGTGGACTAAGCTCCTTTGCGTGTGACTTATCGCGCACCAACACGTGACGGGCTTGACGTGCTGCGGGTGTAACGCTAACCCCGCGGCCCAGGAGAACCCCCCGATGATGCAGCTCCCGCACGAGATGCGCGACACGCTCGTCGAGACGCTCGACGAATACCTCGAGGCGCAGACCGGGAGCCCCGAGCCCGAGGCTGTTGCCGCCTACGTCGTCGAGTTGCTTGGCACGGTCGCCGACGAGATGAAGCTCGACGAGGCCGACGAGATCGTGCTCAAGCTCGAGTCTTCCGGCGAGCTCGACGCGAGCTTGATCGAGATGCTCGAGGAAGAGTTCGAGAGCAACGAGGAATTCGAGTACACCGGCGACGAGATCGTGAGCCTCGTCGAGAAGGTGTGCGACGTCGAGTGGACCACCAAGGACGACGACGAAGAAGTCGAAGACAAAGACGACGATGAAGACGACCCCGACGGCTTCTTCGACGAGATGGGCGGCGAAGAAGACGAGGACCTCTAGCGTCGCTGCCTAGGCAACGGGGATAGTCCGGGGCGCCGTGCTCGCGCTCCTCGCTGCCCTCGCGCTCGCCAACGAGCTTCAGAACCCCTTGCCGGTGATGGCAAGCACCCTCGCCAGCGTGCAGTCGCGCCTCGGCGCCGACTCGCCTGGGGTCCTTACCGACGCGCCCTACTGGCTCAGCTACGCCGTGGTCGAGGAGCGGCGGACGACGATCCAGGGCACCCACGGCGTGCACGCGGGCACCCTTCGCGAGGCCGACCGCACGCTCGACGTCGACGTGCGCGTGGGCTCGATGGCGCTCGACAACACCCACAAGATCCGCGACGCGAGCTTCTTCTCCGACGTGTCACGACCGTCGTGGAACGTGCCGCTTTTCGGGCCGGGCGAGGCTCTCCGCCGCGCTCTGGTTCGGGGCACCGACGACGTGTACCGGCAGGCCCGAGCCCGCCTGGTGAAGGTGCGCGCCAACGAGGCGGTGAAGGTGGAGCGGGAAGACAACTCCGCCGACTTCGCCGCGGCGGCGGTGGTGAACGAGGAGCACGACTTCGTCGCCGAGACCGTCGACGTGGCCCAGTGGGAGAAGCTCCTCGCCGAGGCCTCGGGGCTCTACGTCGGGCGAAAACACGTGATCGACAGCGCCGTGCAGCTCGTCGTCTCCGAGTCGCGCCGCTGGATCGTCAACAGCGAGGGCACGCGGGTTCGCGACGGGCGGCAGCACTACCGGCTCGCCACCTGGGCGGAGACGGTGGCCGACGACGGCATGGCACTCACCGTCTACGACTACATCGACGTGGCCTCGCCGAGTGCCTTGCCCGGTCGCGACGGCGCCTTCGCCCTGGTCAACGGCGTGGCCGATCGCCTGCTCGCGCTGCGCGCCGCGCCGCTGATCGAACCCTGGTCGGGTCCAGCGATCCTCCGAGGGCGCGCCGCCGGCGTCTTCTTCCACGAGATCTTCGGACACCGCGTGGAGGGTCATCGTCAGAAAGACGAGGATGAAGGGCAGACGTTCACCCAGAAGGTGGGCGAGCGCATCCTCCCGGCCTTTCTCGACGTGGTCGACGATCCGCTCCTGCCGCGCCTCGCGGGCCACGATCTGAACGGGCACTACCGGGTGGACGACGAGGGCGTGGGCGCGGAGGCGGTGTCGCTCGTCGACGGTGGCGTGCTGCGGAGCTTCTTGCTGAGCCGCGCGCCGGTGGCGGGCTTCCCCACGAGCAACGGCCATGGGCGGCGCCAGCCGGGCAACGCGGTGGTGGCGCGCCAGGGCAACCTCATCGTCAGCGCGCGGCAGTCGGTGAGCTACGAGGCGTTGAGGAAGCGGCTGGTTGACGAGGTGCGGCTCCAGAAGAAGGAGTTCGGACTGGTGTTCGACGACATCAGCGGCGGCTTCACCTTCACCGGTCGCAGCACCCCCAACAGCTTCGCGGTGCAGCCGGTGACGGTGTGGAAGGTGTTTGCCGACGGTCGCCCCGACCAGCTCGTGCGCGGTGTCGATCTCATCGGCACCCCGCTGGCCACCTTCGGTCGCATCGTGGCGGCGGCCGACGACGTGGAGGTGTTCAACGGCGTGTGTGGGGCCGAGAGCGGCTGGGTGCCGGTGAGCGCGGCCTCGCCCTCGCTCCTGGTGAGCGAGGTGGAGGTGCAGCGCCGGGAGAAGGGCAACGACCGCCCGCCCTTGTTGCCGGTGCCGCGATGATCGGGGTCCTCGTGCTCGGTGCGCGACTCGCGCTCGCGGCAAGCCCGTCGGAGGAGGGCATCGCGCCCGCGTCGGCGGCGATCGAGACGGCGCTGGTCGCGGAGCTCGAGCGCACCCGCGAACTGCGCCTGCCCGAGAAGATGGCGCCCTCGCTGGTGCTCTACGATGTGCTCGACGGCGACGTGCGCAACTGCTTCGGGGAAGACGGCGGCGTGGTGCTCGAGACGCTCGAGCGCTTCCGCAACCTGCGCGCCGAGGTGCGCGTGGCCGAGGGCGGGATGGACTCCTCCAACTTCCGCGCCTTCGGCGAGCCCGACGGCGTGGTGTCACGACGCCTGCCGGTGGCCGACGATCCCTACGCGCTGCGCCGTGAAGTCTGGCTCGCCACCGACGCCGCCTACAAGCACGCCGTGGAGCAGCTGAGCCGCAAGCAGGCGGCCGTGCAGGAGCTGCCCGAGCCGTTGCCTCCGGACTGGACGGCGACCGCACCGGTGGTGGTCCCGGCCACGACGCACGAGGGCAACGCGATGGGGATGGCCGAGTGTCGCGAGGTCGTCACCCGGCTCACGGCCGGTGCGCCGCCGAGCATCGAGCAGGTGCAGGCAGTGGCGCGCGACTGGCACGGCTGGCGGGCGGTGGTCACCAGCGAGGGCACGCGGGCCTGGCTCCCCACCGGCAACGTCGTCGTGCGGGTCGAGGCCACCGCGCGCCGCGCCGATGGCACGCCCGTCCAGGACGCCCGGTGGTGGGTGGGTAAGGACCGCACGTCGTTGCCCACGCTCGCTGAGATGGAGGCCGAGGTGGCGCTGATGCGGGCCCGGCTGGCCGCGGTCGCGGCGGGGCCGGCGCCGGAGCCCTGGCTCGGTCCCGTGCTCTTCGAGGGGCCAGCGGCCGCCGAGCTCTTCTCGCAGCTCCTCGCCGCCGAGATCGTGGGCACGCCGGCGGAGCTGGAAGACGGCGACAGCTTCCTCGCGTCGACGCGGGGCGCCATGGCCCGCCTCGGTCGACGGCTCTTGCCCGACGGCTGGCGGGTGCACGACGATCCGAGCACCCGCACTGGCCGCGCCGGCGAGTATGGCTACGATCACGATCTCGTCGCGCCGCGTCGTGTTGATCTCGTGGTTGATGGCGTGCTCCGCGAGGTCCTGATGTCGCGCGTGCCCTCGAAGTTCCGCACGGCCAGCACCGGCCACGGCCGGAGCCTCGGCGAGTCCCGCCGCGGCGCGATCCCCGGCTACGTGCACGTCACGCCGCGGCGCAAGCTCAGCGAGGCCGCGCTCCGCCGCAAGGCGCTCCAGATGGCGCGCCAGGTGGGTCTCGACCGGGTGCTGGTGATCGAGCGGCTGCGGCCACCGGCCATGGCGGATCGCCTCGACATCACCATCTCCGGCGAGGGTCCGCCCCCGGGGCTCACCGACCCCTACGAGGCCTGCCTGCTCGACAAGACCGGGGCCTGCCAGCCGGTGCGCAACCTCCGCTTCGTGGGGGTCGACCGTCGATCGCTGCGCGACATCGTGGCGGCGGGCCCGAGCCCGGGCCCGGTCGACGGGCTGGACGGCCCGCCGGGACCGGAGCGCTTCGGCATCGGGCCCACCGGTGGCGTGCCCGTCACCTGGGAGGTGCCGAGCGTGCTCATCGCCGAGATGGAGCTCGACCCCGCCACCGGCGGGGAGCCCAGGGTGCTCGCGCCGTGACCCTGGTCCGGCTGCTCGTCTACCTCGCCTCCGCCGTCGCCATCACCTGGCCGCTCGCCCTCTCGCCCGGCACCCTCGCGGTGGGCGACGTGCGCACCGACGTCTGGAACTCGATCTGGAGCTACTGGTTCGTGGCCGAGGGGCTGGCCGGGGGGCACTACCCGGTGGCGACGACGCTCCTCGACCACCCCGGGGGGGGTCGCTTGCTCGTGGCCGACCCGCTCAACACCGCGCTCGCCGCGCCGCTGACGTGGTGGAAAGGCCCATCCTTCGCCTACGGCGTGATGCTGATTCTCCACCTCGCCCTCGCCGGCTTCTTCGCCGACGCGCTCGGGCGGCGGCTCGGCGGGCGGGGCTGGATCGCGGGCCTCGCCTACCCCTGGTCGGCGATTGTCCTCTCGCATCTCCAGAACGGGAGCTCCGAGGCCACCGGCGTGGCGTGGCTCCCCCTCGCCGGTCTGGCCTGTGTCTGGGCGAGCGAGTCGGGCTCGGCGCGGCGCGTGGGTCTCGCTGCCCTTGCCCTCGCCGCCTGTGCCGTGGGCGGCGGCTGGTACGCGGGCATCGACGCCTTCATCCTCGCCGCGGCGATGGCGCTCTTCTTGCCGGGTGGCCGTCGCTTGTGGCCGGCCCTCGTGCTCGGCGCGCTCATGTGCGCGCCGGTGGCGATGATGCACCGCGAGCTCTCCGCCGGCGCCGGGGGCCTCATCGACATCAAGACGGCGGAGGCCATGTCGCGACTCCGGCGGACCATCGGCGCCGCCGACGTGCGCAGCGCGTGGCTCCCGGGCGAGGTGCGCATCCCCGACTTCTCGCGCTTCGAGCAGAACGCCAGCGACTTCGTCCACACCACCTACCTGGGCTACGCGCTCCTCGTGCTCGCGCTGTGGAAAGGGCGTTCGCGCGCGCTCTGGCTCGCCACGATCATCGCCTTTGTGCTGGCGCACGGCCCGGTGCTGGTCCGGGACGGTGGGCCGGTGGCCTTCATGGGGCGCGCCTTGCCGCTGCCCTACGCGATCATCGAGGCCCTGCCCGGCTTTGGCTCGCTCTCCTTGCTCTACCGTCTCGCCACGCTGGTGCCGCTCGGGCTCGGCCTGCTGGCCGACCGCGCGCACCCGTCCCTCGGTGTGCTCGTGGTGGCCGAGACACTGCTGTTGTCCCCCGCGCGCGCCTTGCCCCATCACGTCCCCACCTCCGTGGCCGCGCCGGTGGCCGCGCTCGCGGCGGAGCCCGAGGGCGCGGTGATCAGCCTGCCGTCGAGCTTCGCGCGCACGCGGCTATTTGAACAGACGGCCCACCAGCACCCGCTCACCGCGTCGATCAACGCGGGGCTCAACCCGGCGGCGCTCTCGGCGCTGGCGGCGTTGCGCAAGGTGGAGGAATCCGAACTCACCCCGGAGCAGGCGGCGAACATCGCCCGCGACCACGGTGTCCGGTATGTCATCATCCACCCCGACCAGCCGATGGAGGCCACCTTCGCGCCGGCGGTGCGGGTGCTCAAGGCGCGGTATCGCACGCTGAGTGACACGCCGGAGGCGCGGGTTTTCGCGATCTATTGAGGCGCTAGCCGTTCGCAGCGGCCCTGAGCGCGTCGCCCGCGCCGGCGTCGACCAGCGACCCATGGAAGGGCACCAGTCGCGACAAGCCCGGCAGCGCGGCCAGCCGCGACAGGTGTTCGCCCAGCGCACTGCGGTCGCGAGCGAAAAGAAGTCGGAAGACGGGCGCTACCTTCGGGCCCCCCGCGAAGCCGAGCCAGCGGAGGGGCAAAGCCACCGTGTCCGGAGGGCTGTTCTGGATGCAATCGGCGAACAGGAGCGACACCCGCTCGCCGCTCGTCACGACGCCGATCGCGTCGCCCGTGCGCGTGCCCTCGGCCTCCTCGAAACGAACCGCCGGGTCGGTGGGGAGGTCGGCGAGGGAACCGGCGAGCGAGAGGCCGCGCGCCCGCAGCTTGTCGAGGTTGGGGCCGGGACCGAAGATCGGCAGTCCGAGCCGCGCGGCGAAGGGCTCGGCGTCGATGGCGTGCTGGTCGTGCCCGAGGACCAGGGCCCCGGGAGGACCCCAGGCCGCGATCTCGGCCATCGCCTCGTCGCCGAGGGGCATGGCGTGAAAGAACAGCAGCGAGTCGTCGCCACGTCGCACGATGCACATGCGACGGCGGATTCCGCCCGGCGTCGGCACTTGTCCCTCCACGGCCCAGAGGTTGTCGTCCAGTTTCTCGATCGGCCCGTGGGGCATCACGATCCAGGGGCGGGCGCTCATGGGTGTTCTCCGGGAGGTGGGGGGGCGAGATGGCCGCGCAGCTCGCCGAGGAGTCGCTCGCGGTCGTGGTGGATGCGGGCCACGTAGGAAGGCGAGGCGGCCGTGTGGGGATCGTGCGCCGCCCCCCAGGCCATGAGCTCCAGGAGCGCGGGGAGCAGGTCGAGGCCGCTCGGGGTGAGCTGGTAGTGGCCGGAACCGGCGTCGTGGCGCAGGATGCCCACGGCGACGAGGTGGGCCAGTCGCGCTGCGAGGATGTTGGTGGCGATGCCTTCCTCGGCGCGGAGGAAGTCGGTGTAGGTGGCCCGCCGCTTGAAGGCGATGTCTCGCACGATGAGCAGCGACCCGCGGTCGCCCACCGCCTCCAGCGCGAAATTGACCGGGCAATGGGAGCGGGGGCCGCGTTTCGCCGCCGACCGGCAGGGTGGTTACTTGCGTTTCGCCAGTAGGGCGGTCCGCGTGCCTATCGGCCGCCCAGCTCCCTCTCGATCACATCGACGACGGCGTCGTGATCGTAGTTCGCGGCATGGTACACGATCACCCCGTCGGTCCCGACGATCCACTCCTCCGGGTAGGCCGCCGAGGGCACTTCCGACTGCGTCACGTAGTCCTGGTGCACCACGCCCCCCTCGTCGTAGAGCACCGGCATGGTCAGCTCCAGCGCGTCGGCGAACAGCACCACATCGTCGATGGTTCGCTCCTCGCTGGCGATGGCCCACACCACCACCCCGGCGTCCTTGTAGGCCTGGTAGATGCTCTGGTCGATGTCCGAGACCTCGGACGGGCAGACGGGTCACCAAGTGGCGAAATACGCGAGCATCACCGGGTGCCCGAGCTGGTCGGACAGACGGTAGGTGACTCCGTCGATCCCGGGGAGTTCGAAGTCCGGGGCTGCCAGTCCAATGTAAGGGTCACCACTGCCGGTACCCACGCGGATCTCTTGCACGGGATCGTCGGGGTCGTCGCTCGCGAGGCACACCGTCGCGTCGAGCGGCTGGCCATCTCCGACGAAACTCAGGCGGAGGGCGCCTTGCTCCCCAGGCGCGAGTTCCACCACGCTGGCTCGTACTGAGAGCCGCGCGTCGCTGGTGGTCGCGCCGAGGAGGGAGAGCGTCGTCGCCCCGTGATTGGTGACGTCGATCTCGACCTCGTCGCCTTCGCTGGCGAACAGCAACTCGCGCGACGAGAGTGACATTTCCGGGGCGACGGCGTCGCGGTCGATGGCCCAGCCCTCGATCGCTGTCCAGTCGGCCACCCAGGCCGCGTCGTCGCCGAGTGACACGCCAAGAGCGAATTGCGGCGTGGCCTGGCGGCCGAGTGGCAACGGCGAGGTCGGGTCGGCGACGTCCCAGAGGGCGATGCCGTCGTGATCGGCGGCGACGAGCAGTCCATCGGTCGCGTCGGCCATCACCACCGAGCCGCCTGTCGACAGCGTGGCCACCGGCGTGGGACGGGTGGGGTCGGCAAGGCTCATCACCACGACGCCCCCGCCGCCGACCGAGGCGTAGAGGTGATCGCCATCGACGCTGACATGCAACACGGCGGCGCCGAGGTCGACCGCGGTGCCGACCACCGGCGCGAGCGGGTCGGAAATATCGATGGGGACCACGCCCAGCGTGTTGTCCGCCGCGTAGATGTAGCCGTCGCGTGCCTTGGACAACTCCCACGGGGCCACGAGGCCCAGGCCCTCGCCCACCTGAACCGGTCTCGCGGGGTCAGACACGTCGAGAACCACCACGCCGAGCTCGCGGACGCTGGCGTAGAGGAGGCCGTCGACCGTGGCCAGGCCCTCCATGCCCTCCGCCGGCAGGCTGCCGAGTGGCGTGGGCGCGGCGGGATTGCTCGCGTCGAAGAGCACGAGCCCCTCGTCGCGGTGGGAAACGGCAACGAGCCCGTTGCCCAGCGGCTCCACGCGGTGAAACCGCGGCCCACCGCCAAGGCCGAGCACGCGCGCTGCGCCGGGCGCCGGTTCGAGAACCACGAGCCCGCCCTGTCCCACCGCGTAGGCCACGCCGTCGGCGAGCTCGATGTCCACGAACTCGTAGAGGCCCCCATCCTCGCCGGGGAGCACCTCGTCCGTCTGCGTGATCGGATCGGTCGCCAGCTCGCCGGGGGCGATGCACTCGGCGGGGAGGGCCAACCAGGGGTCGGCGTCCGCTGAGGTGTCTGTGCCGCTGCCTGTGTCGTTGCTGGTCGAGTCGAGAGCGCAGTGGCCGGCTTCGTCTCGAGTGAAGCCAGGCGCGCAAGGGGCCCCAGCAGGCGGCGTGCAGGCGACGAGGGCGAGCCAGATCACGGCGACCCCCCCACCTGGACGATTAGGTCGAGTGTCCCGGCCTCCACGGCGTTGAAGCGGATGTCGACCACCTCCCCCGACTGCACCGCATCGAGCCCAGTCACCTCGGCCCCGCCCGTCGTGACGCCGCCGATCCGGTAGCCCTCGGGCAGGTACACCGCGACGTGCCACTCGAAGGGCACGAACTCGGTGCCGGGCACCACCTCGGCGCGCAGGGCGAGCGTCGACGACGCCTCGTCCCAGGTGCTCGACTCGAGCAAGGTGCCGCCCATGGTGATCTGCCGGTTCCAGCCGAGGAACTGGGGTTGTCCGGTGCGCTCGCGCAAAGACACGACTCGCGCGTCGTGGGAGGGCACCTCCACGGCCAGGGTTTCTGACACTCGGCCGAGGTAGGTCTGGGTCCAGAACTCCCAGGCCAGGTACTCGCCTTCGAGGCCGACCGCAGCGAGATCGAGCTCCAGCGTGCGCTCTCTGTTGTCGTCGGGGATCTCGGTGTAGGGCTCGGTCCCGAGATCGAGGTTCCAGCCAAGGTTGAAGAGGCCGACCACGTGCCAGCGCTCGTCGAGCCCGTCCTGGCCGCCGTCGAGGATCAGGTGCCAGCGCTCCGGGAACTCGCGCTCGAAGAGGTCGACGGGTCGCGCGCCCCGGCCGTCGATCGGCAACAGTCGCCGGACCACGTCGATCTCGGCGGGCTGGAGGTCAACCAGCTTGTCGCCGAGCTTCACGATGCCGCCGGACAGCCCCACGAAGCTCGCGAAGCTCCGCGCCTCATCGAAACGGATGCGCGGCCAGCTCTCGTCGGCGGTGTTGCTGCGGAACATGATCAGGTCGGGGTGGTTCACCCAGAGTCGCCCATGTATCCAGTAGCGCCGGGCCACGGTTCGCATCGTGGGCTTGAAACCCTGCTGGTTCTCGGGCTCGTCGGCATCGACACCAGGCGGCCAGTCCCAGGCCGGCGTGTTGTCGAGCGTGAGCCGGTCGTCATCGACGAGTCCCCACTGCAGGCCCATCAGCGACACGCCGAGCAAGAAGGCATCGTCGCCAAGCCCGGACCGGAGCGCCTTCATCCCCGCGCGGTAGGCCTGCTCGCGGCTTTGCGAGGGGTCGTCAAAATCATCGCCGAACATGGCGTGGTAGCCGAAGTCGGACTTCAACCACTCGAAACCCCAGCCGCGCACGGCGGCGCCGAGGCCCGCGACGTGCGCGAGGGCCTCGGCGTTGGTGAGATCGAGGATCGCCGTGTCGCCGGTCACGAGCGTGCCCACGGTGGTCTTCGAGGCCAGCCACTCGGGGTGGGCCACGGCGGTCGCGGAGGCGGGGTCGAGGGTGAAGGGCGAGATCCAGAGACCGGGGCGGAAGCCCGCGTCGCGGATGGCGGCCACGACCCCCTCGGGACCGGAGGGGAAGCGCGTCGTGTCCCAGGTCCAGTCGCCGGACTTCACTTGCCAGCCATCGTCGACCTGGAACCAGTCCATGCCGAAGCCACGCAGCTCGCGCGCCATCACCGCGAGGTTGGCGAGCACGATGGCCTCGTCGATCTGCTGGCCGTAGCCGCCCGTCGACGCCGAGCCGGTCCACGAGTTCCAGCCATTCGGCACGCGCTCGCCGCGCTCGGTCCACGGGGTGATGCCGAGCGCTTGGGCCACCGCCTCGGCGTAGTGCTCCACGCCGGTGAAGGGGTCGGGTTCGCCGGGGTGTGCGTAGAAAAGCTCGGACTCGAGCCGATCTCCCGGTGCGAGGCGCTGGGGCGCAGGCAGGTAGGCGGTGTCGGCGCGGAGGGTGGTGAAGGGCGCACGGCCCGCGTCGAGCTCGCCGACCCCCGACGCCGCGAGCGCCATGACCGGCGTGGACGCCTCGAAGCTGAGCGCCCCCGCGATCCAGGTCGCCCCGCTGTCGAGATCGACCACGGCGTGGTTCCAGTTCGAGACTGAGCTGCCCTCGTGGGCGCCGGGGCTCACCACCGCCCAGCCCTCGTCGCGCTCCACGTTGCCGGGCACGACCTCGACGAAATGGTCGAGCAGGCCCCAGGACCCGTCTTCCAGCACCCGGTGACGGGCGGGGTCGGCGCCCAGGTAGAGCGCCCCGGCGTCGAGCGGCACCACACGGGCCACGGCGATGTCGGCATCGCTCTCGTTGACGACGTCGATCATAAACGTGAAGAAACCTTCCTCGTAGCCGGATAGATGCCACTCCAGGGTCGGGTCGCCGCCGAGTGTCACCACGATGCGCTGGTAGGCGCCGAGGGTATCCGTCCCCTGCTCGGTACGGGCGCTGTCGTCGCGCCCGTCGTCGGTGCGCAGCACCGGGCCATCGAGGTCCTCGAGCACCACTTCCGCGTGCACGTCGGCGAGGACAATCTCGCCTGAGTCGCGACGAAGCTCGAACTGCCCCTCGCCGGGGAAGTAGGTGAGGACGGAGCCGTTGACCGCGATCTCGCAGGCGGCGCTACCCGCGCCCTCGGGCGCGGCGCACCCGGCGGCGAGGAGCGACAAGGCGAGCAGCCGGCGGGCCATCGGGGGACGATAGCGCGGCGAGCCGGCGGCCGTCGGACTGGCGCTTGTCGCGGCCAGGGGTGGGTGCTAGCATTATGATATGCAAGCAATTCACGTGCGAGATGTGCCCGACCACGTGGTCGCCGCCCTGAAGCGGCGGGCGCGGGCCAACCACCGATCTCTCCAGGGAGAGGTCCTCGCGGCGCTGGAAGCGGCCGCCTTGCGGGCGCCACCGGCTGAGCCAACGCCTTCGCTTCGCCTTGAGATGTCCGAAGCGGTCGCAAGCGGCGACTGGTCGCGCGACGAGGTCTACGATGACGACGCCCGTTGAGCGCTTCGTCGATACCAACGTGTTGCTCACCGCCACGGCCCCAGCCCGGGCGGGCCACCGATCAGCACTTTCACTCCTCGAGTCCGGCTTCGCCGAGCGGTCGCTGTTCCTCTCGGGGCAAGTGCTGCGCGAGTATATCGTGGTCGCGACGCGTCCGGCAGCGGGCAATGGCCTGGGCCTGGCCACGGATCGTGCGATGGGCAATGCCCGTCAATTCCTGGCGCGCGCCAACTTCCTGCCGGAGGACGGGTCGGTCCGGGACGCCTTGTTTCGTCTCCTCGAGGTCGTCCCCTGCGCGGGGAAGCAGGTGCACGACGCGAACATCGTGGCCACGATGGTGGCCCATCGCGTCGGTGTGCTCGTCACCCTCAACCCCCGTGACTTCGAGCGGTTTTCAGAGTCGATTCGGGTAGCGGGACTCGATTGACGACGCCGGGACGGGCCGGGGCGATGGGTGATGAGTCCCGCCGCGACCAGCGTGTTCGGCCACCGGGACCCTCGCGCGGGTCGGCATCGGCACCATGCCCGCGCTCGACCGGCCCGACGACACCATTAGCGAGGTGGTGGCGGCGGTGAAGGGCGCCCTCGACGAGCGCGCCGGCGCCTGAGCTCCGCCCTCAGGCCCTTCGCCGCGCGACGAGCGCGTAGCCGTAGGGTACCCGGCGTCCCCAGCGGCGAGTCACGAACTCCCCCGGCGCCTCCTCGACCATGTCGGGAAAACATGGGTAGGGCGAGTAGTCGATCTCCGTGTAGCGCTCGAGCACGAGGCCCGCGTCGAGCAGGGCCGAGATCAACTCGCCCGTTCCGTGGTTCCAGCCGTACTCGCGCAGTTGCAGGGGCGCGGTGGGGTCGGCGTAGGTGCCGGACTCCTCGGTCTCGATGGCCACCCCAGCGCTGTTCCACGGGTGAACCACGTCGCGGAGGTCATCGTCGTGGACCCAGATGAACGGGTGAAACTCCGCGAGGTAGAGCAAGCCGCCTGGCCGCAGCAGGTCGACGACAACCTGCGCCCAGGCGTTGATGTCGGGGAGCCAGCCTAGCACGCCCCAGGAGGTGTAGACGACGTCGTAGCGTGACCGGAGCAGGTCGGCGGCGTCGTACACGTTGCCACGCTCGAAGCGAGCGGCGATGCCCAGCTCGGCGGCGAGCTCGCGGGCGGCCAGCACCGCCACGTCGGAGAGATCGAGCCCGGTGACGTCGGCGCCGCGCCGCGCCCAGGAGAGCGTGTCCTGCCCGAAGTGGCTATGCCGCCGCGCGCGCGCGAGACGCGGTAAGCAGCGCGCCCACCTGCCCCGGTTGTCGCCTGTTCCCTCGCCTCCGCTTCGACCGCCACGAGCTCGCCGGCGCCTTCGGCGACATCGGCACTGATCTCCCGCTGATCGTGGCGCTGATCGCCACCTGCGGCCTCGACGCCGCCAGTGTCTGCGTCGTCTTCGGGCTCGGCCAGATCCTCACTGGGCTCATCTACGGCATCCCGATGCCGGTGCAGCCGCTCAAGGCCATGGCCACGATCATGCTCGCGCAGAAGCTCTCCGCCGGCACGCTGGCGGGGGGCGGCCTGGTCATCGGCGTGGCCATGCTCCTGCTCGCGCTCAGTGGTTTGCTCGACCTGCTCGCGCGGATCGTCCCCGGCGAGGTCGTTCGCGGCATGCAGCTTGGTCTGGGGGTCACCCTCGCCACGCTGGCGCTCAAGCAGTACGCCGGTGCGGACGGGGCCGCAGGCTATGCGCTCGCCGCTGTCGCCTTCCTCGTGCTGGTGGGCCTACGTCGGCTCCAGCGTTTCCCGGCACCGCTCCTGGTCATCGGCCTCGGGATCGCCTACGCGCTCGCGTTCAAGATCGATGGCAGCGCGCTCGCCAGCGCGGTGGGGCTCCGCTTCCCGAGCGTGGTGGTGCCGACGTGGAAGGAGGTCGCCGACGGCGCGCTGTTGCTGGCGCTACCGCAGATCCCGCTGTCGCTCGGCAACTCGGTGATCGCCACCAGCCGCACCTCGGCCGACTTGTTCCCCGAGCGCCCGGTGACGGTAAAGAAGATCGGCACCACCTACGGGCTCATGAACCTGCTCGGTCCCTGGCTGGGGGGCCTTCCCGTGTGTCACGGCTGCGGCGGCATGGTGGGATTCCACGCCTTCGGTGCGCGCACGGGCGGGGCGCCGGTGATCTACGGGGCGCTCTACCTCGTGCTGGGCCTGTTCTTCGCGCCGGGCTTCGCGCAGGTGGTCGAGGTCTTCCCGATGCCCGTGCTCGGGGTGGTGCTGCTCGTGGAGGCCATCGCGCTGATGATGCTCGCGCGCGACGCGGTGCAGGAGCGGCCGAAGGCCTGGGTCGTGTTCGCCGTGGCCACGGCGGTGGTGGCGCTGCCCTATGGCTATGTGGTGGGGCTCGTCGCGGGCTCGTTGATCGGGTGGGGGTTGCGCCGGGGGTGGGTGCCGGCGCCGTGAAGGGGTGAGCGACTCGGCGTATGATCGCGGTGGCGCCCAGCCTCCCCGGAGATCCAGCATGTTCTTTCTTGTTCTCGGATGCGCGCCGCAACCCGAGGCGAAGGAAACCGAGCGCCGTGAGGATCGTGCTGACCCCCGCGACTCGGGCAGCGCCGAGGACACCGGGGAACTCGCGCCCTGGGCCGAGGCCGTGGTCACGATCTACACGTTCCAAGACAACTCGGCGTGCAACTCGACGATGACGGCCTCGGGGCGACCGCTCGTCCCCTACGTGTCGGTGGCCCTCCCCTTCCGTTACCTGAGAGGCTACGGCGACGGCCCCTTCGCGCTCGGGGACGCGATCCACGTGTCCTTCCTCGAGGGTCGCGTGATGCCCGACGGGGAGCCTCACTCCGGCTGGGTGCGCATCGACGACTTCTGTGGCGACGGCGGTGACGATAGCTACTGCCTCCAGGGGGGCCTTCCGAACGTCGATCTCTACGTCGGCGACTGGGCCGTCTCCGGGATGAGCTGCGAGGCGGCCAACCTTGACCGGTGGGGGACCGGGAGCTTCTCCGGCCCAGGTGGAAACGGCGAGGCGTCCACGTTGGTCTCCTTCGGTCCCGCGCCCAAGGGCCAACCGGCGAGCAGTCACGGGGGCGCGGCGATGGGCGAGGGCAACTGCGGGGACTGCGACGGCGCGCAGGCGGTGCAGCCTCCAGCCTGTTGGCACTACGATCCGGGCAGCGAGAACATCGAGTACTGCGACTGCGAAAACTCCAACGGCCGCCACGGCGAGTGCGAGTAGCGGGCGAGGCCAACACCGGTCGCGGCGTCGCCCCCGCCGACCTCGCGGTCACCATTTGCCGGCCCGCTTGTCCCTCGGCCAACCGGGCCGCAGCTTCACCGCCGTGCAAACCGCCTCCCGTCTGCGCCTCCGCGCTCGTCCCCCGCGCTCCATCGGTGTCTTCGCCGCCGTGGTGGCCACTGTGTTCGGCCTCGTCCACGCGATGATCTGGTGGCGTCTCGTCGGCAGTGCTGGGCTCGGGGGCGCCACGGCCGGGGTGCTCACCGCCGGGCTCGTCACCCTCTACGTCGCGGTGCCGCTGGCGATGGCGGGCCGCTACCTCGGGGATCGCCTCCCGGGCTGGGTGGGTCGCCTCGGGTTCACCTGGATCGGGCTGATGTTCTACTGGTTTGCCCTGTCCATCCTCGCCGAACCGTTGGTGCAGGCCGCGAACCTGCTCTCGCCGTCGGGGCCCTGGGGCATGGCGGCGGCGGCGGTGGTGGCGACGGTGGGCGGCGGCCTCTCGGTGGCCGCCCTGCGCGGGGCTCGGCAGCCGGCCGTGGTGCGTGTCGACGTGCCCATCGCCGGGCTCGATCCCCGCCTCGAAGGCTTCAAGATCGTGCAGGTGTCCGACCTTCACGTGGGGCCCACGGTCGACCGCGCCTTCGTCCAGGGGGTCGTCGACAAGATCAACGCCGAGGGCGCGGACCTCGTGGCGCTCACCGGCGACATCGTCGACGGGCCGATTTCCCAACTCGGGGGTTCCGTCGCCCCCCTGGGGACGATCCGGTCGCGACACGGCACCTACTTCGTGACCGGCAATCACGAGTACTACGCCGGCGCACCCGCCTGGTGTGCCCACTTCGGCGACATGGGGATTCGTGTGCTGCGCAACGAGCGCGTGGCCGTGGAGCACGATGGCGCCTCGCTCGACGTGGCCGGCATCGACGATCCCTTCGCGATGGGGCCGGGGCACGGTCCGGACATGGCCCGCGCGTTATATGGTCGCGACCGGTCGCGACCGGTGGTGCTGCTCGCCCACCAGCCGGTGGTGGCCGATGAGGCGGCTCGACACGGGGTCACGCTCCAGCTCTCGGGCCACACGCACGGCGGACAGCTCTGGCCCTTCGTGCACTTCGTGAAGCTGGTGCAGCCCTTCGTGGCCGGCCTCCATCGCCTCGCCGACACGTGGGTGTACGTGTCGCGGGGCACGGCCTGGTGGGGCCCGCCGATGCGGCTAGGGGCCCCCAATGAGATCACCCTGCTCACTCTCCGACCCGCCTAGTTCCGCGATACCATCGTCTCGATGCCGCCCATTCCTGCCGCCGCGTCTCTCCAGCCCGGGCCCAGCCCGCGGCCGGCGATCTACCCCGACTCCGATGGGCTCCCGATGGCCGAGAACACGCTTCAGTACGAGTGGATCGTGCTGATGGTCGAGAACTTCCGGGCGCTCCTCGTGAACGACTTCGTCGCGGGCGACGTCTTCTGGTACCCGGTGGAGGGGCACCCGGAGATTCGCGTTGCGCCTGACCTCGTGGTGGCGCTCGGCCGCCCGCCCGGGCACCGATCCTCCTACATGCAGTGGGTCGAGGGCGGCTTGGCGCCCCAGATCGTGGGGGAGATCTGGTCGCCGGGCAACACCTTCGCCGAGCAGGCGCAGAAGCTGCGCTTCTACGACCGTCACGGCGTGCAAGAGTTCTACGCCTACGACCCCGATCGCAACACCTTCTCGGCCTTCCTGCGGGGTCCCGGTGGCCTGGAGCCGGTGTCGACCGAGGGTGGGCTCGCCAGTCCGCTCACTGGCGTTCGCTTCGTCCCCGGCGACGTGCTGAAGGTGCTCCGGCCCGACGGCAAGGCGTTCATCAGCTTCCCGGAGTTGACGGCGGCAGCGGCGACTGCTGCCGCCGAGCGCGACGCCGCTACCGCCGAGCGCGACGCCGCTACCGCCGAGCGCGACGCCGCCACCGCCGAGCGCGACGCCGCCACCGCCGAGCGCGACGC
>SXON01000061.1 GCA_005778355.1 Pseudomonadota bacterium
AAACACGGTGCCGCCATCGGCGGTTTCGAACAAACCCCGCTTCTGGCGATCCGCTCCCGTGAAGGCGCCGCGCTCGTGGCCGAAGAGCTCGCTCTCCATCAGGGGCTCGGGCAACGCCGTGCAGTCGATCTCCATGAAGGGTCGGTTGCGACGCGGGCCCCGGGAGTGGATGGCTCGGGCCACGAGGTCCTTGCCGGTGCCGGACTCGCCCTGGATGAGCACCGTGGGCGTGTCGATCTGCTCGAGGCGTCGCAGCGTGTCGTAGAGACGACGCATGGCGGCGCTCTCGCCGACGATCTCGCCGTAGCCAGCGGCCGTGCGGGTGCGCAGGTAGTGCACCTCGCGACGCAGTCGCGACTCGTCGAGTGCCCTTCGGGCGGCGAGCGAGGCCTCGCGCAGGTCGAAGGGCTTGGGCAGGTAGGCGGTGGCGCCGAGCTTGGTGGCCTCGATCGCGCTCTCCACGCCGCCGTGCGCGGTGATGACGATCACCGGCAGGTCGTTGTCCCCGTCTCGCAGGGCGCGCAGCACGCTCATGCCGTCGAGCTCGGGCATCTTGAGGTCGAGGAAGACCAGCGACGGTGCCGCGTTTGCCACCCGCTCCAGACACTGTCTGCCGTTCTCGGCCTCCACGACCTGGTAGCCGTCGCCACGCAGTTGCTCGGCGAGTGACCACCGGATGAGTTCCTCGTCGTCGCACACCAGGATGGTCTCGGACATCATTCGCTCCGCGGGGGGACTAAGCACGAGTCGTGCCAGCGCCTGGAGGTCGTAATCTGGTGGATTTCGCACATGCCGGAGCGCGGCACGGTCTTTGCTCGTCCCACGCCGACCCATGCCCTCGCCGCTCGCCAACCAAGTGGAAGACCTCGTCGCGACCGTGATTGCGCTCGCCAGGGTCCGCACGGGTCGGCTAGTGGCGCTGACCCTCAGCGCGCCCGCCACGCTGGCGCCCCCGGAGCTCAGCTCGAGGGTCCAGGAACAGTTGCGACGCACGGGGCTCGGCGAGGTCGCGGTCGAAGTGCGGCAGGGAGGGGGCCCGCTGCGTGTGGTGGCCGCGGAGTTCGAGCGGTGACTGGGCTACTCGCGGCAGCGGCGCTCGCCGGCCTAGCGGGGAGCTTTCACTGCATTGGGATGTGTGGCCCCATCGCACTTGGTGCTGGTCGAAGCTGGCACGTTGGCCGGGCAGTGGCCTACCTGGCCGCTGGCGCTGGGGCTGGGCTGGCCGGGCGGAGCCTCCCGCAGGGACCCTGGGTGGGTGTGCTCG
The DNA here is from genome assembly GCA_005778355.1 of Pseudomonadota bacterium. GTDB lineage: Bacteria > Myxococcota_A > UBA796 > UBA796 > SXON01 > SXON01. The sequence continues at coordinate 1,265 of SXON01000061.1, forward strand.
CGGCCACCTTCTTCGCGTGGAGTTGCCTGCGTTTCGGTGGCTTTGTCCACGGCTCCGAGGGGGTGCCCGGTTTCCTGTTGCCGCTGGCCCGCGCCTCCCGCACGTTGGGTTCAGCGCGTGGGCTTTTGCTCGGGGCCCTGGCGGCGGCGCTTCCCTGTGGCCTCTTGTGGAGCGCGCTCGCGCTGGCGGCGGCCTCCCAATCACCGGGCTGGGGCGCGGCCGTGGTGGGCGTGCACTACCTCGCGACGCTCCCGGCGATCCTCGGCACGACGGTTGCGCTCCGCGCGCTTGGCAACCGCGCGCGAAAACCCGCCTCTCTCATGTTGTTGACGGTCGGCCTCATCGTGATTGGCCTGCGCTCATCCGGGCACACGCACGATGACGGCGACACCTGCCAGCCCTCCGCAGCCCCGGGCTTCGCACCGCCGCCCTAGGGCCGCGCGATAGGGTTCCTCGCTCGAATCTGCTGTGTGAAAACTCACATGGGCAGTGTGGGAGATTGCGCGTGCGTCGGTTCCAGGCATTCGAGATCATGGACCTCCCGGGCTGCCCCGCGTGGGTGCGCGCGGGCGAGGTCGACGCGCTTCGCACCCTCACCTCGGTGGTGCGCGTGCACCGGGCCACGGCGGCGCTCCTGGCCGAGGTCCTGCGCGCGCACGGCGAGCGCAGGGTGGTCGACCTCTGCTCCGGCGGCATCGGGCCGCTGGCGTGGTTGTGGCGCGACGTGGAGAACCACCTCGGGAAGTCATTGCAGGTGACGTGCACCGACCGCTACCCGCAGTTGCGCGCCCTCGACGCGCTGGACGACGAGTCGCGACAGCGCGTGTGCTACCACTCGGAGCCGGTCGACGCGGGCGACGTCCCCGTTGAGCTGGGCGGCGTGCGAACGATCTTCGAGGGCTTTCACCATTTCACGCCGGCGCTGGCGGAGCGGGTCGTCGGCGACGCCGTGCAGAAGGGCGCACCGCTGGTGATCGTGGAAGCCACGGAGCGATCCCGCTGGGGATTCCTGGTCGCCTCGTTGGCTGGCCTCGGGGCGATCATGTCCGCGCCGCTGTCGCGACCGCGACACCGTGCCGCGTTTCGCACGGCACGAGATCTCATTTTTCCGGCGGTCCCGCTCGCCCTGTCCATCGATGGCGCAATGAGCGCCCTTCGCACTTGGACGCCCACGGAGATCCGCGCCATCGCCGCGCCACGCTTGGCGCCAGGTTGGCGCGTTCGTAGCTGCAGCTGGCGTCCCCTTGGCGTGCCCCTGTCCGCCGTCGTGGTCGAGCCGACGCCAAGGGAGCCATTCGGCGGCTAGGGAGTCCTGATCGCCCGCGTGATACGACTGCCCGATGTACCTGAGGGAGACGTTCGCAGAAGTCGAGGCGGAGCGCTGGCCCGGTTTGCCTCTTCTCGATCGTCACCAGCGGGCGATGGTCGACGCCTCCGCGAAGGATGGTCAAGCCGAGCGGGCCGAGGCGGTGCTCGGACCCACGGAAAAGGAACGGCGACGGGTCGTCTGGCTCACCGAGGGGCAGGTGTATGTCCGCCGCCGACAGCGCTCGGCGGTGATGTCGCCGCCGGAGCTCGTGGTGGCCCCCGCGGTGATCTACGAGCCCCGCGCGGCCCAGCCCCGGGAGATCCTGGCCACGGCGGTCGGCCACGTGAAGTTCAGAGTGCTCAACGAGGCCGGGATCGAGGAGGCGAATCTGCGCCTTCGCGAGGATGCCCCCAGTCCGCGAATGCACAGCCCCGAGCGCCAGCAGCAGGCCTCGATGGGCGCCTCGGCTCGCGACGGCGCGGCGGAAGAGCCGCTGGAACATTCGCTGCGCCAATTCGAACGGATGCAGGAGTTCCGCGAGGGCTTCATCGCGGCCCTTCGCGACACCGCTGCCTTCGGCGGCGTGCCGGTTCGTGCGCTTTTGCCGCTGCTCGAAGGTGTGCAGTTCGCCTACCGCAAGAAGGGCGAGACCATCGTCGAGGCCGGGAGCGACGTGGAAGGCCTCTGGTACTTGTGCGCCGGGCGAGCCGACGTGCTGAGCCCCACCGACCCCCTGGAGCTGGCGCTCGGCGGCGGCGGCAAGGACACGGTCGTGGAGTGGATCGTGGCGTCACGCGTGGGCGGGCAGCTCATCGGCGGTGCCGCGCTCGGCGGCTTCGTGCGCGAGCCCCACACGGTGCGCGCTGCCGACCGGTGCCTCCTGATGCGGGTCGACAATCGCGCTTTCCACCGTCGCGCGGCGGAATCGCCCTCCTTCGCCCGCATCGTGGCCCCCAACGTCTTCCCCGTCAAGGACGGCCGACCGCTCCGGCGCATCGGCGACGACCCCATCGTGATTCTCTTCCACGCGGACACCGGCGTCGACGTGACGCCCTGGGTGCTCGCGACTGCCGCGTACCACGCGCGGGAGCGGGAGTGGAACGAGCGGGTGGCGGTGGTGCACCTGCGGCACGCCGACACGTCGCAGCTCGTGGAAGACCTCGGCGACACCTGGCAGGTGCGGACCTACCGGCTGACCGTGAGTCGCGACTACGCGGCGGAGGCACTCGGCAACCTGCTGGAGGCCGGGCTCCCGGAGTTCGACGCCGCGCCCGGCGCCGCCAACACGCGCCAGCCCCGGCTGGTCTTCCTGGTGCCCGAGGGACCCACGGCCGAGTGGCTCGCGCCGCTTGCCCGCGCTGTGGGACGGCTGGTGTACGTGACCGGCGACACGACCGCCGCGAGCGCGCCGCCGGGGTACCCCAACAGCGCCGTCTGCTGGGTGGCCGATCTCGACCGTCGAGCCCTGCACAACCCCCTTCCAGCGAGGTCCCGCCTGCTGCACCGGCCGGGCACACCGGCGGAGCCACCACGGGGTCACCGCCCCGGCACCTGCCGAATGCACAGCGGGGAGCCGATTCCCGCCCCGGGCCGTGGCGGGTTCCCGGTGAGGGGACGAGCGCTGGCGCAATCGGCTCGCCTGGCGCGTGCGGTGTCCGAGCGGCGCGTGGGGGTAGCCTTCGGGGGGGGCGGGGCCTGGGGATTCGCCCACGTGGCGCTCATCGAGGCGCTGACCCACGACGACGCCCCCATCCCCATCGACGCAGTGGCAGGCACCAGCTTCGGTTCGATCGTGGCCGCGTTCTACGCCCGCTACGGTCCCGCCGAGTACCGGCAGAGGCTCGAGCGCTTCGGCACCGAGATGAAGGGGCTGGTGCTCCCGACGATGCTGGGCCGCGATGACTTCGCCGAGGCGGCGGCGCTGGCGCTCGAGAACGCCAACCTCGACGAGCTCGACACCCCGGCCCACCTCGTGGCGACCAACGTGGTCACAGTGGAAGGCGTCGACTTCGAGGCCGGTCCGGCATCGACGGCGATTGTCGCCTCGTCGGCGTTCCCCGTCGTGTTCCCCTCGCTGGTGCTCGACGAGATGCGCCGGCTCGTCGACGGTGGCTTCGTGGAGAACGTCCCCGTCGGCCCGCTGGTGGGCGACGGCGTCGACTTCGTGATCGCGGCCAACGTCGTGCCCGTCCCCGACTCCAGGGGTCAGCGCCAGGGCAGGTTGTTCAAGCTCCTAGCCTACCTCACGCCGCCGCGCCTGAAAGACGCTTACCGGGCGAGCGTGCTCTTCATGCACACCGGCGGCGCCGCCAGCGCCTTCGCCGCCGACGCTCGCTGGGACTCGGCCCCGGTCCACGCCCTGCCCCACGAGTTCGACCAGGGACGCAAGATCGCCGACAGCGCCCGCGAGAGCGCCCGGGAGTTCGTGGTCGAGGTCCGCGCCGCCTATACGCGCCTGGTGACCGCCCCGGGTGGCCGCTGAACCCAGCCGTGCACATCCTTGGGACGGGCGCTGCCCTGCCCGCCCGCGAGATCGATACGGGCACGCTCGTGGCGCGGGCGGTACCCGGTCGCGACACGCCGGAGTTGCGGTCGCGCATCGGGATTCGCTCGCGTCGATGGCTCGGGGACGACGAGACCGTGGCCGAGCTCGGGGCTCGAGCACTTCGCGAGGCCCTCGACCGGGCCGGCGTCGAACCGTCGCGACTGCGGCGGGTAATCGTCGCCACCACCACCGGTGGCGACGAGAAGATCCCCTCGCTGGCCAACGCTCTCCTCGGAAAGCTCGAGATCGACGACACCAGCGACGGCTTCGACGTCTACAACGCGTGCACGGCCTTCCTGACGGGCCTCGACCTCGGCGCCCGCTCAGTGGCCACGGGGCTCGGTCCGGTTGCTGTCGTGGCCGTGGAGGCCTTCTCGCGGGCGCTCTTGCCGTCCTCGCCCCGGGCCTACCTGGTGCTCGGCGACGCCGCCGCCGCCGTGGTGTTGGGACCGGGCGAGGGGAGGGGACTTGCGCCCGCCTACCTCGCCAATACCTCTCGGCTGCGGGGGCAAATGATCCAGCCCCACCTGCATGAGATGCCAGCACCCACCTACGTGTTCGACACACAGGGCGAGGAGCTTCTCCAGAGCGCCCTGTGGCACATCCGCCGGGCCTGCGACCGTGCCTTGGCGGCTGCGGGGCTCGGCTGGAGCGATGTGGACTGGTTCTTGCCCCACCAGCCCAACGGCCACATGCTCGCCGCCCTCGTGCGCGCGCTCGATGTGCCGCCTTCCCGCACCGTCCCCGTGGTCGACGAGATCGGCTCGGTCGGCTCGGCGGCGGTGCCGTTCTCGCTCCACCGCCTCGCCACCGGCGGCCAGCTCCGCTCCGGCCACCGGGTGCTCATGGCGGCGGTGGGATCGGGGACCGCCTACGGGGCGGCGCTCTACGAGGTGCCCTGATGGCAGTGCGCGCTGTTGTCGCGACGCAGTGGTGGACGCGGAGCTGGGAGTTCCGTCGCCTGTGGCACCGGTATCGAGTGGAGGGCATGGAGCACTTCCACGCCGTCGGCGGCGCGGTGATCGTGGGCTACCACGGCCGCCCCGTGGCCCACGACCTGTGCATGTTGCAGGTTGGCCTACTGCGGGAGGGCGTGCGTACGCACGCGGTGATGCACGAGGTAGCGAAGACCTTGCCGGTTGTTCGCCACGCGCTGGGGCCCATGGGTTTTGTCTTCGGCGACGGTCCCGAGGTCGCGGCCGCGCTCGCCGAGGGCCGCAAGATCATCGTCACCCCGGGGGGCACGCGCGAGTCGGCGCGACGTCACGACGTTCGTTACCGCGTGGACTGGGGCGGCCGCACCGGGTGGCTTCGGCTCGCGCTGAAGCACCGCGTCCCCGTGCTCCCGGTGGGTGCCTGGGGTGTGGACGATACCTACGTGGGGCTCGTCAACGGCAACGACTACATGGACAAGTTCAAGCTGCCCGGAGGCCTGCCTCCGTGGCTCGGCGTCGGACCGCTGGGCCTGTGGCCGTTCTCGCCGCCGTTCCCGGTGCAGATCACCTCGGTGTTCGCGCCGCCGTACACGCGCCACCTCGACACCGCCGTGGATCCGGGTGACAAGCGGGCGCTGGGCGAGCTGGCCCGAGAGGTGGAAGGCATCGTGCAAGGCATCCTGGATCGGAGACCGCGTTGAGCACGGGTGACTGGTGCGTGGTGCTCGGGGTGTCGAGCGGCACGGGGGCCGCCGTCGCCCGCGCCCTCGCTCGCGACCCGGGCCTCCACGTGTACGGCGTGCATCGAGGCAACCACCCGCAGGGCGCGGCCGCTCTGGTCGACGATGTCCGGGCAGCAGGGCGTCGCTGTCACCTCGACGTGGGTGACGCCTCGCCTGCGGAACAGGCCGACGCGTACTGCGCGGCCCTGCGCGAGCGGGGGGGACCGCGCTCGGTGCGGTTCTTCGTCCACAGCATCGCAAATGCAAGTGTGTCGCGACTGGCGATTGAGCGCGAGGTGCACCCGAAGCAGGTCCACAAGACCTTCGACTCGATGGCGCACTCCTTCGTGTGGTGGACTCAGGCCCTGTTGCACCACGACCTGCTTGCCCCGGGCGCGCGCCTCCTTGCGCTGTCGAACCCGATGGTGGGGCAAGTTCTGCGAGGTACGGCGGTGATCGCGGCGAGCAAGGCGGCGCTGCACGTGTACGTGCGTCACCTCGCCGTGGAGCTTGGGCCCCTCGGCTACCGCGTCAACACGCTCACCTTCGGCGCAGTGATGACCAACGCCCTGCGCACCACCATCGGCACAGACGACGCGCCTCGTTTCCAGCGAGCCGTGTCTCGCGCCGTGCCAGCGCGACGCCTTGCCACGGTCGACGAGGTGGGGCGAGTCGTGAGCTTCCTCGCCAGCGACGCCGCCGATTTCTTCAACGGCGCCGACCTCGATTTCACGGGCGGCGAAACCTCTGCTCTACTCGACCGGATTGTCTTTCCCGAGGATTCCTAGATGCCCCTGCCTCCCGACGTCACCACCATCCTCAGCCCCGCCGACGCCGAGCGCCTCCGCAGCGCCTTTGCGGTCGCGACCTACCCCGGCATCGACGAGCACACGCCCGACGGGCGGTTCGGGATGTACGCCCAGGAGGTCCTGCTCGCGCGTTTCCCGCTAGCTCGCAAGTACGTGGCCTCTATCGGCGACTATTTCTACGACGACGACAAGGTCGTCGGACCGCAGAACCGCGAACGCGTCGTGATCTCCTCGTTGTTGGCCCACGCGAACGACGGCGGCTACTTCCTGACGCTCCACGTGTACTGGGCGCTGATGATCGGCCTCAGCGTTCGCGAGATCGCCTGGACGATGGTCTTGTGCTCCTCGTACAGCGGCATCGACCGCTACACGCTGGGCATGACCTTGCTGAGCGACGTGCTCGGGGCGCTGAAAGCGCAACTCGCGATCGGCACCGACGACGCGATCCACCCCGGGATGATCGTCGGCGCGCTCGCCCAGAGCTTCGCAGCTCGGCACTAGACGCTATCGAGGCGCGTTCTTTGCTTCCCGCGCCCGGCGCGCGAGTGGGGTGGCGCCGATCCGGCGGGCGATGACCTCGGCGCGCGCCAGTCGCGCCTCCCGCTCATCGCCGCAGCGCTGTCCCAGCTCCAGCTCGATGAGCGCCTCCTCGTGGGGCATCCCGCAGGCGCGAGCCTCGCCGAGGGCGTCGAGCCAGCGGCGGCGAGCCCGTTCGGGGTTGCCCTCTACGAAAACGGCGAGGCCCTCGGCCCAGCCGAGGGTGGGCTGAGCGAAACGATGGAGGCGCGCGAAGCTCTTGAGGAAACCGAGCGCCTCGCGGGCGTCTTCTCGGGCCGGCGTCGCGTCGCCGCCCTTGCGACGGGCGGCCTCCCACGCCAGCAGGAGCACCGTGGCCGCGTCGTACACTGGGCTGTGGAGGAAGTAGACAATGGGCGGCGCGCGGCGGAACTGGACGACGGCGTCCTTCGCGGCCGCCACCGCCTCGTCTTGTCGACCGATCTGCCAGCGCAAACGCGCCGTGTTGCCCGACACGTAGGCCCGCTCGGCTTCTCCGCGCGCGTCGCCCACCCGTTGTAGACGCGCCTCGGCCTCGCCCTCTCGGCCCAGCCGGACGAGCGCGCACACGGCGTTGTTGTGCCCCCACTTCTCGGTCTGGCTGTCCCCTCGGCGTCCCGCGCTGGCGGCGGTGGCCTCGGCATCGGCCAGCATCGTCGCGAAGTCGCCCTGCCAGAGCTTGCCGATGGCCCAGCACGTCCAGGTGTCTTCTTGCCAGCGGGCGTCCTTGAGCGCGGTCGCGGTGTCGACGGAGCGCTGGAAGCGCTCGTTGCTCACCGCCCAGCGGGCGTTGCACATCTCGAAGATGGCCGTGCGGTTGTACACGTACTCGCTCACCTCGGCGCGGCCGAGCGCCCCGGCCACCGCCAGCGCCCGGTCCACCCAGGCGTGCGCCACGCCCTTGAAGGGGCTCGCCCCGAGCAGCATGCCCATGAAACCGAGGCCCCGTGCCAGCGCCGGGGTGGGTGGGATGCTCTCCGCGAGGTTCACGCAGCGGAAACCCGCCACGAAGCCTTCGAGTGGCAGGTTGGCGAGGAAGTAGGGTTCGAGCAGGCGCTGGTACACCTGCGCCGCCTCGCGCGTGCGCTCGTGGGCGATGGGGTCGCGCACGCGGAACGCGGCGGGGAAGAGGCTGCCGAGCACCCGCCGGGTAACGGCGCCGGTGAGCGCCGCGACCCAGCCGAGTCGCGAGCGGGGCAGCGCGTGCCCGAGCGCCGACAGCGCGTTCTCCGCGTCGACGAAGGCCTCGTTCATCTTGCCCACCCCGAGGCGGGCCTCCATGATCGCGCGGTGCCAGCGCCCTCGCCGCGGCGGCGAGTCGGCCGTGGGCGCGCGCGTCGTGAGCGACATCGCGGCGCCGATGTGCTCGATCGCGCCCTCGTTGTCGAAGTTGGCGAGGCACTGTTCGCCCGCGCGCTCATAGTTGTCGATGGCACGGGCAAACTCGTCCGCCTCGCGCCAATGGTGCGCCAGTCGGCCGTAGTCCATCGCCGCGCCGGTCTCGTCGAACTCGCGCTCCAGCGCTTCGGCCGCCGCGCGATGCAGGGGCGGGCGCTCGTCGACCGGCACGTCGCCGTAGAGGGTTTCCCGCACCTTGTCGTGCACGAAGCGCCAGGTGGCACCGTCCTCGCACTCCATCACCTGCCGCTCGCGGAGTTCGCTCAGCGCCAGCACCACCGCTGCCTCGGGCAGGCGCAGGGCGTGGAGCAGGGAGCTTTCGCGTGTGCTCCGCCCGATGACCGCCGCCAGTCGGGCCACCTCCCGCGCCACCGGGGAAAGCGGACCGAGCCGCCGCCGCACCAGCTCCTGCAGAGAGCCCGGCGCGGGCAGCGAGGTCTGACCCTCGCCCACGAAGTTCCACTTGCCGCCGTCGCGACGGATCAAGCCCTCGTTCACGCCGACACGCAGGTACTCGGCAACGAAGAAGGGGTTGCCCTCGGATTGTCTCGCGACAAAGTCGACGAAGTCGTTCGGCACGCCGGTCACCGCCAACATGTCGCGGATCATCTCGCCCACGGCGGGCGGGTCGAGTCGGGAGATCGAGAGCTTCACCGCGTCGGGGCGGGTCCACAAGCGCTTGATTTCCGGTCCAGCCTCGTCGCTCCGGTAGGTGCCCACGAGCACGAACGGATGGCGTCCGAGCCAGTCAGCGTCGAGGTCTTCGAGCCAACCGAGCGTGAGGTCGTCGGCCCATTGCAGGTCGTCGAGGATGAGGACCACGCGCTCCTCGAGCTCGACCAGCGCGCTGAAGGCGTCGTCGAGCGCATCGAGGATACGGCGCCGGGCGGCTTCGCCGCCGTAGCCTTCGTCGCGGGGCTGCACGGGACGCCCGAGCGCGTGGAGCGCGGGCTCGAAGGCGGCCAGGATCGCGGCGCGCTCGCCGAGCAGTTTCGCCGCCACGGCGGGACCCCGTTCCCGGCAGCGGTCGGCGAGGAGCTGGAGGAATCGTCGCAAGGGGTGGAGCGGCGCGCCGGTCACGTCGATGCCGGTCTCGTCCTTCACGCCCACCGGCATACATTCGCCGGTGATCACCGTGAATCGCCGCGTGGTGCCGGCGGCGGCGATCTCGGTGGCCAGCGCCGTCTTTCCGATGCCGCTCTCACCCGCCAGGAGGATCATCCCGCCCTTGCCCTGTCGGGCCTGGTCGAGCACGGCGGTGGCCTCGGCGAGCGACTGGCCTCGTCCCGCGAGCTGGGGCCGGTAGAGGTAGACCGACGCGTCGGCCTCGGCGACGTCGTCGTGGCCCTCGGCGCCCATCGCCCCTAGCGCCGCCGCGATGTCTTCCGCGTGGCCCATGCGGTGACGTGGCTCCTTGGCGAGCATCTTGAGCAGCAGTTCTTCGAGCGCGGGTGGCACGCCATCGACCAGCGTGGACGGCGCCGGCGGCATCTCCGTCTGGATGGCGAGCAAGGCCTCGGCGACGGTGCGTGCGCGCACCGTGGATTGCCCCGTCACCGCCTCGTAGAGCATCGCCCCGAGCGCGTAGAGGTCGGCCCGGGCATCGACCGGTCGCCCGGCGGCCTGCTCGGGGCCCATGTAGGCGAGGGTGCCCACGGCCCGCCCGTGCACCTCGATCTTGTCGCGGCCGATGCTGCCGCGGCCTCGCCATACCAGGCCGAGGTCCATGAGGACCGGCCGCCCGTCCGGGCGGATGAAGACGTTGTCGGGCTTCAGGTCGCGGTGGACGAGGCCACGCGCGTGCATCGCCCGCAGTGCACTACAGAGCTGCCGCGTGGTTGACAGCACCCGGTGAAGCTGCCCCCCCGCCGCCCGGGGACGCCGCGCCGCCGGCTCGCCCGGCACCAGCGTGGGCGCTGGCGCGCTCGGCTCGAAGTCGTCGCCGCTCCAGGTGTGCGAGCCCCCCTCGGCGTCCATCGTCGACACCTCGGGCGGTCCCGAGTTCCAGACCTCCCGCATCCAGTCCCGCCAGGTGCCGCCCTCGAGCAGCTCCATCGCGTACCAGGGGGTTCCCTCGTGCACGCCGCTGTTGATCAGCCGGACGATGCCGGGGTGCGACAGCGACTGCAGCGCGTGGATCTCCGCCCGCAAGCGCCCGAGGATCTCGGGGTTGGCCGCTCGCCCCGACTTCAGCGCAACCACCTCGCCGGTGTGGTTGTCGATCGCGCGGTACACCACGCCCATGCCACCCTCGCCGATCTTCCGCACGACGCGGTATCGGCCCAGTTCGGAGGGCATGGGGGTGAGCTGCATGGCGGGAGTCAATCCTACGTCAGCCGGGGTCGCGGGTCACGATGCGTCGTGAGCGGAAGGGTTGCTTGGCCTAGCCGCCGAGACGGCGCACGAGCGCTTCCTGGTCGGGACAGAGGCCTGCCAGCTCGCCGGGTGCGGCGAGCCGGAAATCACTAAAGTCGAAGCCCGGTGCCACAGCGCACGTGACGTGGCTGCCGGGCTGACCGCGGCACTCTGCCGCTTGCCAGTAGCCGGCAGGTACCACCACCAGCGCCTCGCCGCCCGGAGAGGGCCCGAGGCGGTGCTGGGCCAGGTGCCCGGCGTCGTCGAGGAGGTAGAGGTCGATGGGTGCTCCCTCGTAGAAGCACCAGGCCTCGTCGGCGCGAACGCGGTGCCACCGGGAGAACTCCCCCGGTCCGAGGAGGAAGTGGATGCACGTGAGCAGGTTCCGCTGCCCGCGAGGGAGCGGCAACGTAGAGCTCGAGCGGTACACCTCGCGGAAGTGCCCGCCCTCGGGGTGTCGCGACAGATTCAGTCGCGACACGCGTTCGCTCATCCAGTCGTTCATCAGTAGGGGTAGACCGAGGGATCGGAGTCGTCGGTGTCGCCGCATTCCTCGGTCCAGCCATCGCCGTCGCCGTCGTTGCCGGCGTTGCCGCACATGAAGAACTTGCTCTCGTCGAGGTCGTTGGTGTCGCCACCGCTGCCGGTGAACCACTCGTAGAGGAAGTCCTCGGTGCCGGTGCCCATGCCCTGCGCGCCGTAGGCCAGGTTGGCCGACTCGCTCGTGAGGTCGAGCTCGGTGCCCGAGCCGCCGCGATTGCAGGAGTAGCCCACGAGGCCATCGGTCACGCTGAGCGTGTCGTACTCGAAGTAGATGCGGCCGTCGTCGAGCAAGACGAACGCGAAGGTGCTCGAGTCGGTTAACACGCCGTACTGCGGGATGCCGTTGAAGTACACGCCGAGCGCGTCGTCGTAGCGGATCCAGGAAATGTCGCTGCTGTAGGCGTAGAGGTCGTCCCAGAGCCCGGCCACGGCGAGGTCGGTCGACATCGTCGTGGGCGACTCGGTGTAGGAGGCGTCGCCGGAGCCGAAGGTGATGCGACCGTTGGTGGTGAGGTAGGCGGTCGAGTAGTTGGTGCCGCAGAAGGGGAAGGTCACGCCCGAGCGCCACGTGAGCGTCTGGTAGGTGTCGTCGCCGGTCATCGTGGTGGTCACGGCGCTGCCGTCGGCGGTGTCGACGTCGCCGTCGCAGTCGTCGTCGATGCCGTTGCTCATGCTCTCCCAGCGGTAGGGGTGCTGGTCGTCGTCGGCGTCATCGCAGTCGTCGCCGCCGTAGGCGTCGCTGTCGAAGCCGTCCATGTCGTAGTCGTAGTCGGAGTAGCCGTCGCAGTCGCCGTCGATGCCGTCGTAGTAGGTCTCGCTGCCCCCGGGGTAGGCGCTGGCCTCCTCGTCGTCGCAGTCGTCGCCGCCGTAGGCCACGGCCTCGTAGCCGTCGCCGTCCTGGTCGTAGTCGCTCTCGCCGTCGCAGTTCTGGTCGTCGCCGTCGTACCAGATCTCGGCCTCGCCGGGGTTGACCGTGTCGTCGTAGTCGTCGCAGTCATCGCCGCCGTAGCTCTCGCTGTCGTAGCCGTCGCCGTCGAAGTCGTAGTCGCTGGCGCCGTCGCAATTGCTATCGACGCCATCGTAAGCCACGTCGAAGGCGCCCGGGTTGATCGCGTTGGTGGTGTCGTCGCAGTCGGTGCCGCCGTAGGCCTCGGCGGTGTAGCCGTCGCCGTCTTGGTCGTAGTCGTTCGCGCCGTCGCAGTCGCTATCGACCCCGTCGTACCAGGTGTCGGTGGCGGCGGGGTTGACGGTGCTGTCGACGTCGAGGCAGTCGCTGCCGCCGTAGGCGTCGGACGTGTAGCCGTCGCCGTCGCGGTCGTAGTCGTTGGCGCCGTCGCAGTTGGTGTCTTCCCCGTCGTACCAGGAGTCCACCTCGCCGGGGTTGATGTCGGCGTCGAGGTCGTTGCAGTCCTCGCCTCCGTAGGTGTCGGCGGTGTAGCCGTCGCCGTCGGCGTCGAAGTCGTCGTTGCCGAGGCAGTCACTGTCCACGCCGTCGTAGGCGGTGTCGGCCGCGCCGGGGTGGGTGGTGTCCTCGAGGTCGTCGCAGTCGTCGCCGCCATAGGCGTCGCTGTCGTGGCCGTCGAGGTCCTGGTCGTAGTCCGACCAGTCGTCGCAGTTGGCGTCGATGCCGTCGTACCAGTCGTCGGTGGCGGCGGGGTTGATGGCGATGTCCTCGTCGTCGCAATCGGAGCCGCCGTAGGCGTCGTGGACGTAGCTGTCCTTGTCCTGGTCGTAGTCGTCGTCGCCCGCGCAGTCCGGGTCGACGCCGGCGTACCAGGGTTCCGTGGCGTCGAGGTTGATGGCCGCGTCGTCGTCGTCGCAGTCGGAGCCGCCGACGATGTCGCTGTCGTAGCTGTCGCCGTCGACGTCGGTCCAGTCGGCGCCGGTGCAGTCCTGGTCGATACCGTCGTAAGGCGTTTCAGTGCCAAGCGGATTGATGGCCACGTCGCCGTCGTCGCAGTCGTCGCCACCGTAGAGGTCGTAGTCGTAGCCGTCGCCGTCGCGGTCGTAGTCGCTCAGGGCGTCGCAGTCCTGGTCGATGCCGTCGTACCAGTTCTCGGCCGCGTCGAGGTTGATGGTGGCGTCGGTGTCGTCGCAGTCGTCGCCACCGTAGTCGGCGGAGTCGAAACCGTCGGTGTCGGCGTCGAAGTCGTCGTCGCCCGCGCAGTTGCTGTCGACCCCGTCGTACCAGGCGTCGGGCGCGGCCGGGTAGATGGCGGCGTCGGTGTCGTCGCAATCGGTTCCGCCGTAGTCGCTGCTGTCGAAGCCGTCCTGGTCGGCGTCGTAGTCAGACAGCTCGTCGCAGTCGACATCGACGCCGTCGTAATAGGTTTCCACTTCGCCGGGGTTGATCGACGTGTCGCCGTCGTTGCAGTCGCCGTCGGTCTCGGCGTAGCCGTCGCCGTCGTCGTCCACGTAGGGCGCGCCCTCGTCGGTGATGCCGTCGCAGTCGTTGTCCTTGCCGTCGATGATGTCTTCGGCGCCGGGGTACACCGTGTCGTCGTCGTCGTCGCAGTCGTCGTTGCACGTGGTGAAACCGTCGTTGTCCCAGTCCGTGCAGTCGTTCATGTAGATGGTGGTCGCGCAGGCGCCCACGAGGCCACGCGGGTCGGTGATGGTGAGCGTGAGCGCGTGGTAGCCGGGCGTGAGCGCGGTGAGCGAGGTGTTGACGCTGCCGGCGCTGTCGGGACTGCCGCTGTAGAGCTCGCCTTCCACGTCGCTCTGCAAGACAGCAGTGAGCTCCTCGGCGCTCTCCTCGGCGTCTTCAGCATGAGCGGAGAAGGCGACGACCGTGCCCGCCTCGAAGGCCTCGGCATCGAGCGGCGTGAGCACCTCGCAGAAGGGGGCGCTGTTGTCGGTGCGCAAGAGGTTGAGGGTGGCGGTGCCCACCTGGTCGGCCGGGTCGGTGACGGTGAAGGTGATGCCGTGGTCGTCGTCGGAGAGCGTGGCCTCGAAGCCGAAGTTGCCACCCTCGCAGGCCACCGGCTCGGTGTCGATGTCGTGGCTCCAGATCGTGCCGTCGACGCTCGACTGCGCCACGAGCCGCATCGTGTCGTCCGGCGAGTTGTCGCTCACCGACAGGCAGAACTGCACCGCGACCAGCGGGTCGAAGGAGGCGCCTTCGAGCGGACTGATCACGGTGATCTCCGGCGGGTCGTCCGCCACCTTCACTTCGGTGTCGCCGCCGCTGCAGGCCGCAAGCAACATGAGGAGGGCAGGGGAGGCGAGCAGCCTGGGCATCATGGCTCCGTGCGACCGACGATGAGGCAGATCGGCGCGACTGTAGCTTTCCCTGATGGGGGGGCGCTGTCAACGAGGCTTTAGGCTGTAGTCTGCAGGCTGTAGTGGGCCGTGTGGATGCCACCGACGGTGGCGACGGCCGCTGTCGCTCAAGACCTCCAGCCTGATCCCTCGAGCCTACGGCCTCACTCCACTCGCTCGATCATGAGCCACGCGTCCATCACCAGGTCGGAGCTCGTGGCCGCGTGCTGGTGAACCTCGATCGCCACGAGGTTGTCGCCCGCCACCAGGAGCGAGGTGTCGATGGGAAACTCGAAGTAGGCGGTCTCGTTGTAGGAGCCCGCGGAGCTGCTCGCGAGCGTGGTGGCGTCGACCGGGCCCTCGGCCATGTTGGTGCGGAAGGCCTCGAGGCCGTTGAGGTACACCACCGCGCCGTCATCGCGACGAATGCCCATGGTCGCGCTCACGATGCCGTCGAGCTCCCGGATCGACGTCGCGCTGCGATACCACGTCGTGATGTACTTGTTGTTCGCATCGGGGCCATAGCCGAGCGTGGTCCCGAGGCCGTCGTCGCCGTAGCCCAGGGGGCCGGGGCCGCTCAGCCAGTTGCTCTGGTCGAAGCCCACGTCGTTCCAGGTAGATCCTGGGTCGACGCCCGTGTCGAGGTAGGCCCAGGTGCTCCCCGCGGCGAGCGCCGTGACTTCTCGCGTTGAAGGCGGCACGTTGGTCGACCCGGGCGTGCCCTGGTACACAAAACCCAGGCAATCGTCACCCGTGCAGCAGTCGGACGACCGCGCGATGGAGAAGTCGGTCGCGACGGCGCCCCACGTCAGCACCGTCCCCCGGCCGTCGGGCGCGTAGATGGCCAACTCGCCGCCATCGGCGGGGAGCGTGATCGGCCACTCGCCCTCGTCTTCTTCGCCGTTGGCCCAGATGAAGGCGAAGCCGCCCGGCTCGATGTCGAGGGTCTCGATCACGTGTGGGTCGGCCTCGGCGCGGTCGGTCGACACGGTGTAGCCGGCGAGCGACACCAGCTCGGTGCCCGGGTTGTGCAGCTCGATCCAGTCCTCGTAGTAGCCAATGTTGGTGGCCACCGAGGAGGCGTTGTTGGGCATCCACTCGTTCACGCAGAAGGGGAGCGGGTCGTCGAGGGTGGAGTCGGTGTCGGGGGGCGACCCGGTATCGGCGGCGCTGTCGCCGCCGGTGTCGACCGCGCTGTCGGTCGCGGCGGCCGTGTCATCCGGGCGGTCGGCGGGGACCAGGCTCGCCATGCAGCCGAGGAGCATCATCATGGGATGCCCCAGGCCGTCTTCATGTAGCCGGTGCGGTAGGGGAGCCAGTCCTGGAGCCACTGGCGGTAGGTGGCGACGTTCTCCACCGAGCACTCACGACGCGGGTCGCTGTAGGCGAGATCGTTGGTGAGCGTCTCCCAGCGGTCGAGCTCCAGGTCGAGGGCAGCGGTGTCGATCCGCCCGATCACCGTCGACACCGCCTCGCGCTGCTTGGCCTTGCAGTCCATGTCGGCCCAGCAGCCCGCCGCGAGCACGCCCCGTGGGTTGGCCCAGCTCATGCCCCACCAGCTGTCCTCGAGAAACGCGTAGTCGAGGTCCCAGATGGCCATGTCCATCAGGCTGTCGGCGGGGTCGAAGTACACCCGGTAGTTGTTGGTGTTCAGCGCGTAGCCGTCGTTGTGCCCGATCCACTGCTCCACGGCGAGGTGCGTGTGCAGCCGCTCCCAGTCCACCACCGCGCCGGTGACGGTCTCGTACTGGCCGCTCCCGGCGCCCGCCGTGTTGGCCGCCGTCAACGCGAAGATGTCGGCGTGACCCACGTCGGTGCCTTCCTCGAGCTGGAAGTAGTCGTCGACGCTGTCGACGAAGTCCAGGAGGGTGTAGCTGCCGGTGGTGTAGTCGTAGAGGTACTTGCCGTCGTAGAAGTTGCCGTTGGGATCGGCGTAGTTCCGCTCGAGCCACGCCTTGTCAGGGGTTTCCAGGATGATGTACAGCCCGTAGTCCACGCCGTTGACGTACACGCTGGCGAACGAGGTCCTCAGGGTGGGCAGCCCCGCCATCCCCACGATCGCGTAGCCGAGCTTCTCCTTGAGGTAGGAGCAGTCCACCACGCTGTTGTTGAGGGAGAGGTGCTCGAGCCCGTAGAAGTCGCGACCGTCGCGATACTGATTGAAGTCGATCTTCCACTTGGGCTTGTTGTCGACGGTGCGGAAGCTGCCGATCTTCCCGCGCAGGCGCACGCCCACGTCGGGCGCCTCCACGCCGTCGATGGTGACGTCGGCCGGGGCCCAGTCGTAGGGCAAGGAACGCAAGAGGCTGAAGCTGTCTTCGCTCAGCTGGATGTCGACCCGGTGGACGAAGCTGTCGTCGAAGATCCAGTCGTTCTCCGCCGTGTAGTCCCCCACGCCCTCCTCGGTGACCAGCGGCTCCACCGGCTCGGCGCTGTCGCCGGTATCGGGATCGCCGCTGTCGACCGGCGCACTGTCGTCGACCACCACGGGATCATGCCCGCTGTCGCCGACGACCACCGGATCAGACGAGCAGGCGAGGAGCAGGATCACTTCGGCTCGAAGCCCTCGGCCCAGCGGGTGACGACGAAGTCGATGCGCTCGTTGATCACCCGCGCGGCCTCGGTGCCGCTCTGGTCGACCGGACGCATGCCGCCGTAGCCGGCCGCGTAGAAGCGACCTCGGTCGAGACCCGAGGCCACGAGCCGCTCGAGCACCACCCCGGCGCGGGTGCCGGCCAGCGCCAGCTCGTCGGAGGGGTCGCCTCGGCCGTCGGTGTGGCCCTCGATGCGCACCGACTCGATCTCCGGGTGGGCGATCAAGTACTTGGCGAGCTGGTCGACCTGCGCGGCGCCCTCGGACCGGAGCGTGGCGCCGTTGAAGGCGATGCGCTGGTAGGTGAGGATGCGCGTGCCGCTCACGACGACCGGGCTCTGGGCGGTCGGGACGGGCGCGGGCGGCGGTGACACCACGGCCGGTGGGACGGGCTTCTGGACGACCGGTTCGGGCTTCGGCTCGGGCTTCGGCTCGGGCTCCACCGTGGCCACCGCCACGGGACGCGGCTTTTCTTCAGCGGGGGCCTGCTGCCAGCCGACGCTGAGCACGGCGCGGCCGTTGCTGGCGCCGATCCCGGAGCTGATGCCGTGGCCGTAGCCGGCCGCCAGCTTGAGGCTGTCGCCGAGGCGGTAGAAGCCGCCGAGCATCGCCTCGGCGGGTGCCCCGGCGGGGTTGCCGAGGTCGGCCCAGGTGGCGTAGCCGGCGAGGTCCAGGGAGATGCCCCAGCTGGCGCCGGGGTCGAAGGCGCCCCCCACGCGCCAGGCGAGTTGATCGGACACGGTGAGATTGTCGATCTCGACGGCCGGCATGCCGCGGGTGCCGACGTTGGCGGCGAGCAAAACCGGTCCGAGCTGCTTGTCGGCGATGAGGGTGGCCTCCCAGGCAAAGCCGTCGGCGGCGAGCGGCGCCGCGGTGCTCGCGGTGGGAAGGTCGGCACGGACGGCCACGCCGAGGCCGATGGGCGCGGTCTTCTTGTCGAGGATCATCCCCTTGAGATCCACCGCGATGTCGCCAAGGCCCGCGCCGCCCTCGCCGGAGGCCGAGGAGGCCACCGGGTAGACCGGCACGTCGACCGCGGCGCGGATGCGCCAGAAGCTGTACCCGCCGAGCACGTCGATGCCCACGGCGTCGCCGACGAGCGGCACGCGTTCGCCAGTGTCTTCCCACACCCACACCACCGGCTCGTGCACCCAGCCCACGCTCGCACCCGCCAGGGCGCCTTGACCGACGGCACTGTCGTCGGCCCACAGGGTGGCCTGCGCGCCGATGGGCGGGCGGTAGATCTGCCCGTCGACCGCGACCTCGGGGACACTGTCGGCCGCGATGGCGCGGCCGAGGACTAGGGCTCCGAGGATCATCGGCGACGGCTCCGGAAGGCGAGGGCGGAGCCTACTACAAGCAGCGACCACGGCCCAAGCGACGCACAACCGCCCCCGTAGAGACCACCGCTTCGCAGCGGATCATCATCGAGCGTGACACCGCTGTCGCCTGGCGTGCCCGGGTCGTCGGGGTCGAGCGGATTGGTGCCGTCGTCGACCTCCTGGCCGTCGTCGATCCCATCGTCGTCGGTGTCGGTGTCGGTCGGGTCGGTGCCGAGCACCGTCTCCTCGGAGTCGGTGAGGCCGTCGCCGTCGGTGTCGGTCTGCACGTCGTCCGCCGGGTCGAGCGGGTTGGTGCCGTCCACCTTCACCTCGGCGCCGTCGCTCACCCCGCCGCCGTCGGTGTCCGCGAGGTTGGGGTTGGTGCCAAGGGCCACCTCCTCGCTGTCGCTCAGCTCGTCGTCGTCGCTGTCGGCGTCGAAGGGGTCGGTGTTGTAGTCTTCGCGCTCGGCGCGGTCCTCCAGGCCGTCGCCGTCGCTGTCGAGACCCTCGTCGGCGAGGTCGTCGCAGTCGTTGTCGAGTCCATCGGCCGACTCGGCGTTGCCGGGGAAGTTGTTCGCGTCGGCGTCGTCGCAGTCGTCGTCGTTGGCCACCACGCCGTCGCTCACCGCGCAGGCGAGCACCGGGCTCGCGGCGTCGCCGTGCCCGTCGCCGTCGCTGTCGGCGTAGAAGGTGATCGCGTCGACCGCGTCTTCGTCGACCTCGCCGTCGCAGTCCTCGTCCACGCCGTCGCAGTGCTCGGGGGCGCCCGGGTTCACGTTGAGGTCGAGGTCGTTGCAGTCGCCCGAGACATCGACGCTGTTGTCGGGCTGCGTGCACGCGTAGGTGAGGTCGGTCGCGTCGCCCCAGGTGTCGCCGTCGTCGTCGGCGAACCAGGTGCTCGCGTCGACCGCGTCGTCGTCGGCCGTGCCGTTGCAGTCATTGTCGGCGTCGTCGCAGACCTCGAGCCCGCCCGGGTAGCTGGTCGAGTCGGCATCGTCGCAGTCGCTGTCGTCGCTCACGTAGCCGCCGGGGGCCGAGCAGTCGGCCACGCTGTCGGCGGCGTTGCCGAAGAGGTCGCCGTCGTCGTCCGCGTACCAGGTGGGCGCGTCGGTCGCGCTCTCGTCGGTGCTGCCGTCGCAGTCCTCGTCGACCCCGTCGCAAGTCTCGGGGGCGCCCGGGTACACGTCGCCGTCGGCGTCGTTGCAGTCGGTGGCGTCGGACACGTAGCCGGTGGGCGCCGAGCAACCCTCGGTGTCGGCGCTCGTGTCGCCGAAGCCGTCGGCGTCGCTGTCGAGGTAGAACTTCGACGTGTCGATGGCGCTGTTGTCGGCGGTGCCGTCGCAGTCTTCGTCGTCACCGTTGCAGTACTCGCTTGCGCCCGGGTAGTCGCCGCTGTCGGCGTCGTCGCAGTCGTCGTTGTTGCTGGCGGTGTAGGTGGAGGTGGCGCTGCACCGGCACGTGCTGGCGGTGGTGCCGTAGCCGTCGGCGTCGGTGTCGTTGTAGAAGGTGGTGCAACCGGTGGCCGCCGCGTCGTTCGAAGAACCGTCGCAATCGTCGTCGTCGGTGGTGGCGCAGGTCTCCGCGGCGCCGGGGTAAATCGCGGCGTCGGCGTCGTCGCAGTCGGTGCCGCCGCTCGCGGTGCTGGTGTAGCCGTCGCCGTCGGCGTCGGTGTCACATGCGTCGCCCGTGCCGTCGCCATCGCTGTCGGTCTGCGTGCTATTGCTGGTGGAAGGGCAGTTGTCGTCGATATCGGCCACACCATCGCTGTCGGTGTCGGTCACGGTGACCACGGCGTTGTCGAAATAGCAGCCGCCGGTCCGGTCGCCATTGTTGTAGCAGTACACGCCGACGTAGCCGCCGGTGTGCGTCGTCGTCGACGCGTCGATGAGGAGCTCGCTCGCCTCGTAGTTGCCGTCGTTGTCGTTGTCGGCGTACACATCGATGTCGCTACCGCTGGCGATCACCTTCACTGCCACCACCTCGCCGGTGTCGAGGGCGCCGCCCGAGTCGACCAGCGTGCCGCTGCCGCCCGAGATGCTGTAGAGGTAGGTGCCCTCGGAGAGGCTGCTCGAACTCCGCCCATTCGACGCGGCCGGGCAGTCGTTGCCCCCGCAGAAGAGGATCAGGTAGTAGTTGGCCGCCGTGGAGTAGCGGATGACGAGGCCGATTCCGTCGTCGTCGTTCTGGTAGACGTCGGCGTAGTACACGAAGTCGGAGAACGTCTCCGAGCGGTAGGTGAGGTGATTGTCCTGGGCGTAGCCGCTGCCCCAGGTGCCGCTGCTGCTGGAGTCGTCGGTCTTCGCGTACACGCCCCCATACAGGTAGGTCGACCACGTGTCGCTGGAGTAGCCCGTGGTCCACCCGGCCGAGCCGCTGAAGCTCGTGGTGGTGTAGGCGTCGAAGTCCTCGTCGAGGACGGTGAGGTCGGCGGCCTGCGCGCGCAGGAGGAGGAGGGCGAGGAGCACGGGCGCAGGGTAGCCGATCCAGCGCGGAGGAGCGCGCTTTGCACTCGGTCAATGGGCCGACTTTTTGAGTTTTGCGGTTTATTATTTTTCATAAAGTCTGCCCTGGACGTGCCGAATTACTGTATCGTCGCGCAGCGCTGGAGCACCGCATGTCGCCTTGCAGGAGTCTCGTCCTCGTCCTCGTGCTCGTGGGTTGTGGTCACGCTGTGGACGGCGATGAGCTGGGGCTCGGCGAGGACCAGGACTGGGCGGCGAGCGACAAGGCCGACACCGTGTGCGCGACGGGGGGGAGCTACACGACCGTCCAGAGCGCGATCAACGCGGCAGCGGCGGGCTCCACGATCACCATCTGCGCGGGGACGTTCAAGGAGCGACTGACGATCAGTAAGTCGCTCACCCTCGACGGCGCCGGCGCCACGACGATCCTCGACGCCAACAAGAGCGGCTCGGCGATCACCCTGACGGGCGGGGCCACGCTCACCGTGAAGGACATGACGGTCAAGAACGCGCGCACGGCCGGCATCTCGTGCTCGAGCAGCACCCTCTCGGTGTCAAGTGTCACGTTCTCTTCGAACAAGGCGAGCAGTAACGGCGGCGGCATCTATGCGAGCAGTTGCGCGCTGACCGTGTCGAGTTCGACCTTCTCCACCAACTCCACCTCGGGCAAGGGCGGGGCGATCTACGGGACCAGCAGCTCGGGGACGATCGGGAGCTCCAGCTTCACGTCGAACAAGTCGTCCTCGAAGGGGGGCGCCGTGGCCCTGATCGGCGGGACCGTGACGGTGGACGGAAACACCTTCACGACCAACATCGGGTCGAGCGGCGGCGCGGTGTACCTCGAGGCCGATAACGACGTGACGAACAACACCTTCAGCGGCAACACCGTCACCTACCATGGCGGTGGGATCTACTCGGAGTCCGGCGACGGCGACTACACGGGCAACACCTTCACCGACAACTACGCCGGGGAAGACGGCGGCGGCCTCTACGTCAACACCTCCTACGCCTACATTGCCGACAACGACTTCGTGGGCAACGACGCCCTCGACGATGCGGGGGCGCTCCGGGCGCTCTCCAGCTTTGCGATAATCGAGAACAACTACTTCGAGGCCAACACGGCCGGCGACACCGCCGGCGCGGTGAAGATCTCGCACAAGTACGGCACCTTCACCGACAACGTGCTGGTTGACAACGTGGCGGTGACCACTGGCGGCGGCCTGTACCTCGACGAGGACACGACCGCGGTGGATGGCTGTACCTTCGAGGGCAACAGTGCCGCGATCGGCGGCGGCATGTACCAGTCGTCGGGCTGGCGTACCACGGAGATCTCGGACTCGAGCTTCGTCGACAACACGGCCTCATCGTATGGCGGTGGGTTGGCGGTGTCGCTCTCCCCGTATGGTGTGCACACCACGCGCGTGGAGTTCGACGGCAACACGGCGGCCTACGGCGGCGGCGTGTTTGCCGACCAGAGCGGACTGGAGCTCGAGAACACGCTTGTCCACTGGAACACCGCGACGGCGGCCGGCGGCGGACTCTACGCCGCGTCGGGCGACACGTCTGTCGTCAACGCGGTGTTCTATCGGAACACGGCGCCCTCGGGGTCCGGCCTCTACGTGTCCGCAGTGACCGGCGACGGCGTGAGGAACACGCAACTCTACAAGCAGGCGAGTGGCTACGCGGTGACGGTGGCGAGCGGCACGCTCGGTTGGGAGTACAACAACTCTTACCTCAACACCGTGGGCAACTTCAGCGGCATGTCCGACCCGGTGGGCACCAGTGGAAACACCTCGGCGCTGCCGTACTTCTACGATGCCAGTAACGGCGACTTCCACATCTACACCAAGAGCCCGGGTTACAACGGGGGCGACCCGGACACGGCGTACAACGACGCGGATGGGTCGAGGAATGACATGGGGGTGTTTGGGGGGCCGAACGGAGCATGGTGATCCGAAAGCAAGGTTTGACGAAGATCGAGGCGCCCTGAACGTGGGCGCGTGACGGCAGGCAAACGGATCATGGCTGCGCCATCCGTCTCCACTCCCGGAACTCGCTGAGGCGCAGCCCAAACCGCGCGATGCTCCCCTCGTGGAGCAGATGGAGCTCGTTGATGGCCATCGCGATGACGGTGGCCAGATTGGCCGCGTCGACCACACCCGCGGCGCGTTCTCGCAGACGTGCGGGGTCGATGGGGTCGCCGTCCTTCACCGTGTCGCGCACGATTTCAGCCAACTCCGCGCGATAGCGGAGGCGAAGGGGATCCGGCGCTGGGAGTGCGTCGCGAATCGTGGTGAATCGCTCGCACGAGCGCTCGTACGCCCATGCGAACAGCTCTCCCATGAGCTCCACTCGGTTGAGTTCGTACACCCCGAGAATGGCGTCCACGTACGCCCGGGTGGGCACGTCCACGAAGCTCAACGGCGCGAGGTTGTCCCGCACGAAGGGGATGCTTGCCGCCACGCGGGACACCCGCTTGTTCACGTCCTCGAAGGGTTGCAGGTAGGGGATCTGCACCAGCACGAACATGGCCTGCTCGAAAGGATCCTGGATGGCGCCTGCCTTCCGAAGGATCTGATCGAACGACTCCTCGATGAGCTGCGGGATCCCAGTTGGCTGGAACGTCGTTCCGGAGATGCTGACCATGATCGTTCGAAGTCGGCCGACGGCTCGCGGATCGGACAGGAGGTTGTCAGCGAGGGCCGCATGGAGGTTCTGAAGGGTGTACCGGTTGAAGCTGACGGTCTCCGCGGAATCGACGAGCATCTCGATCGCCGCCTTGTGGTTGAGGATCATCTGGGCTTCGATTTGGTCCTTGCCCTCCGCCACGCGCCCGAACTCGATCAGGTTCTGCGTGTCGAGTCGCGAGTATGTGTTGCCTTCGAGGCGACTCGAGGCCCATGAGAGGTCGATGAGGAGCCGACCCAGGACCTGCCGCGCGTACGTCCCCGCGGGGCGGGCCCCGTCGGGCGAGCGCCCGACGTCGTGGAGGTGGGCGCGGACGGGGGCCGCCAGGTAGTAATCGCGGTTCGGGCGATAGGCGTCGAGAAACTCCCGTCGGTACCCGACAGGGGTTCGTTGGTAGAGGGGCCTGCGCACGAGCTGCTCCACCTCCACCCCGGCCTGGGGCCGCCACTCGCGAGCGGCGCCGCGCGCGGCGCCCGGAGCCTCGTCGCCCGACGCTCGCGGGCGGGACGGGAGATACCGGCGTGACGAGGAGCCGCCGACGGCGTGGACCCGTCCGGCGGATGCCAGTTGCGCCAAGTACCGCTGCAGCGTGCGCCTCGGGAACTCCGGGAGCTGTGCGGTGAGGTCGTCGATCGACAGTCCCTCCGGGTGCGCCGTCACAATCGCGACGATGGCGTCGAGCGACGCGGAGGGAGTGGGGCGGGGCATCGCGATCTCGGTAGTGGCGCGAGGCTCGTATCGCGCCACTACCGGTGGCGCGAGCCCTTCTCGCGCCACTACGATGCGGCGAGGACCCGCCCCCTCGGCCTCCTCACCTCCTCGCTCCTCACCCCCACCCGATAGCGCGCCGATGATCCCTTCGGCGGGCCTGAGGGTGCCTGGTGACGAAACGGGGGCTCGCCCTTCAGCGCGTGCTGGACATGGGCTCCTCCCTCACCGAGGCTGATCCGCTCGAGCAAGCGATCGAGGACCTTCCGCTCGTCTGCTAGTCGGTTGCACGCTGGCTCGCCTCGCGTCATCGTCGAACCTCGCCCGCCGGCCCTCACGCGGCATGGGGCGGCGTGCAAGATGGGATCTGCTACGTGTCCAGGTTCGATAGGCACAACCTTCGATGGCGCGGTGCGCCGCGCTGGCGGCACCCAGGCCCAGTGTAGACTGCGACGATGCAACCGCCGGTGAGGCTCCCCCGCTACAGCACCGCCGCCATCCTCCTCGGATGGGCTCTGGCCTGCTGTGACACGCCTGCCAGCCGACAGGCGCCCCCCGGCAGCGGCGCCGAGCCCGGCAACTCCACCGACACCGGGGCAGACGGCGACACCGAGTCCGGGACCGACAGCGGCAACGGCACTGCCGATGGCGACGGCGACGGCTACGCCGCCGCGGACGACTGCGACGACGACGATCCGGACGTGTACCCGGGCTCTCCCGCGCTCTGCGAGGAGCGCACCTGCGGCTGGGACTTCTGCGGGGGCCTGTGCGGCGGCGTGTCCTGCGCCTCCGGTCCCACGACCAACACCGTGCTCCAGATCGTCGGGAGCTGGTATGTCCCGTCGACGTCGAACGCGCTCCTCGTGGAGGATCCCGACGAGTCGCCCGCGGGCGCGGACTTCAGGGGCCAGCTCTTCTACGCCGCCGACGACACGTCCGGTGGCGACGTTCCGCTCTACCGCCTCCACCATTCGGCTCCCGGGCAGGACGACGACGACCACATGGTCAGCACCGACCCCGGCGAGGGTGCGCCTGACTACGCGCTCGAGGCCGAGCTCGCGCTGGGATGGTCGAGCGAGCGGGAGGGAACCGAGCAGCTCCACCGGTACTTGTCCGCCGACCCCTACGACCACGACGCCGGCTTCCCCTCCGACCCGCCGAGCGGGTATGACGCGGAGGGGGGCCTCGCGTGGGTGTACCCGCGCTACGGCCTGGCCGACGAAGTGATCACCACGGTGGCGGGCGCGGAGGTCGAGCTCGGAGTGAACGCCGTGGCAGGAGGCGCCGCATGGTCCCTGCGCTGGGGCGGCGTCGAGTTCCTGAGCGCCTACGACTTCGGCAGGCAACTCCAGATCGCGTTGCAGGCCAACGGCGTCGGGGAAGCGGACAACCCGACGGAGGCCGGGGACGCCCACGCCGCCCCGGGCGATCCGGATGGATGGCGCCACGGCTCGCCCGTGCTCGAGCTGACCACCGGACCGGGCTCGGTGTACACCCGAACCCGCCCCCTCCAGTGGCTCCCCGAGGGGTTCCACACCGGCGCGCACGACCCGGCGCGCAACCCTGTTGCCTGGAACGGGAGCTTCGAGAAGGAGATCACGCTGGACTACGGCGGCAACCCGCACATCCTCGCCTGGACCACCCGGATCACGCTGCCCGAGCCGCAAGGGAGCCTCAACATCGAGCTGGCCACCGGTTACCTCACCGGGGCCTTCGACACGTTCTACACCTACGATGCCAGCACCGGGTTGCTGGTGGACAAGACTGCGGGTATCCCCGCGATGGGCTGTGTCGACCCCTCCGAGGATCCTGACCAGCAGGCGCCGGCGGGCGGGGTCATCGTGGCCACCTCTTCCGGCTCACACGCGATGGGCGTGTACCGGGACCGCAGCCTCAACGCCGTGGAAGGGTACGGCCTCTGCAGCTTCCTCGACGGCGACACGGACCCCCACGCCTTCTCCACCTCGAAGTGGAACCTGCTCGAGCGGCCTTCGGGCGGGCTGGACGCGGGAACCTACGCCTGGGGCTTCTTCCTCGTGGTGGGCACCCTCGAAGACTGCGTCGCCGCCATGGACGAGCTCTACGCGGCTCGGTGACAGCGGCGGTCGCACAAACTATTTTCTCACACATACACAGCCGGTCCCGAGTCTCCCCGGCCAGGATGCCCCGAGACGAGCAGGCCGCCACCCCGGCATCGACCGGCCGCAGCGGGGCCTCCTCCGCTCGCGGGAACGCCTGGATGCAGGAGAGCCTGCTCGCCGGCTCCCGCGAAATTCCGACCCCCGCCGCGGACGCCGGGCCGGCTGCCCCCGATTGGATCACCGACCTGCTCGAGCACGCGCCGCCCACGGCGCGTGGGGGCGGGGTGTGGGACGGTGTGATCGCGCAGGTCCGCCGGCACGCGGGCCCGGGTCAGGAGCAGCGGCCCAACGGTAGGTGCCGGGGGCGACGCGCACCTCGACGGGGCCGCCGGGGGCGAGCTCGGCGAGGCGGGCGACCATTCCCTCCAGCGAGGCGAGCGGGGCGGTGGCGTCGGTGCCGACGGCGGCATCGTCGCCGTCCGCGGCGAGGAAGAGCTCCAGGGTCGCGGCCTCTCCCGCCGGGTCGATCTCCCCGGCCTCCCCGTCGGGCGCTCCCGCCTCTCCGCCCGTGTCCGCCTCCCCCGGAAAGGGCGGCGAGGGCCGCGCCGCGAGGAAGCCCAGGGAGCAGCCGAGGAGGAGCGCGGCCAGCGTCAGTAGAGGGCGTCCAGGACGTCGATCACCGCGTCGGGGTCGGCGCGCTCGGGGTCGGGGAAGCTGTCCTCGACGGTCTTGTTCGCCCACCACGCCATCGCCCGGTAGTGGTGGTTCACGCCGGTCCAGGACGCGCGGTGGTTGTCGAGGCGGTGCTCGGCCCACTCGTCGGTCCACGAGTCGGTGGTGTACTCGTCGAGGCAGTCGCCCTCGTCGACGATGCCGAGGACGCGGTCGGCGTAGTCGCACCACTGTTGGCGGGTGAGCGAGTTGATGAGGCAGTAGCACCCCAGCGGGGTACCACCCCTGAACGAGCGCGTAGCTCAACGGGGTCACCGGCCATGAACGAGTATGGCGCCTGCGTCGTCGGCATCGATCTCGGGGACCGCAAGTCCATGGCGCGCGACTACTCCCCCGGGGTCGTCGTGAAGTGGTTCGAGTTCCCGATGACCCCGGCCGGGGTTCGCGAGGCCTTCGAGGGCCAGGGGTTCTCGCGGGTGGTGATGGAGGCCGGTGCGCGGTCGCGGTGGGTGACGCGCCTGCTGCGGACGCTCGGGTACGAGCCGCTGGTCGCCAGTGCGCGGAAGTTGAAGGCGATCAGCGCCAACGAGCGGAAGAGCGACCGCAACGACGCGCTCGTTCGCGGGCGGAGCAAGCCGATCTCCACGATTCGGTCCATGTGCAAGGGGGTCGGGGTGCGCCTGGAGTCGGGCTCGGCAGAGGGCTTCGTGAACCCCGCCCACCTGGGTGGCGAGGCCGCTCTCGGCTGCGCTCGACCAGCCCGAAGAGCAGTCGTTCCGCCCCCCGTCGCACATCTCCGGCGCCCCGGGGAACACGGACGCCGCCCCATCGTCGCAGTCGGTATCCCACGCGGTCGCGCAGGTACCAGGCCTGTTTCGCATTCGAGAACGACAGGAGGGGGACGTCGGGGGTGCAAAGCGCCTTGAAGGGCGCCGTTCACGTCGTGGACGGTCCCGTCCGGCACGACAACGCGACCATGTGGTGGATCGTCCACCCCAAGTGAATCGTCGGGCGCCGGATCGCGCCCCGCTTCGAGCACGGGGTCGCCCCGCCGCGATGCCGGGCAACGCTGTTGTGCACCCGGAGCGTTCCAGTGTGGATTCGACGGGGCCGCGAGGGGGTGCTGCCCGCACTTCCGTGCCGCGGACCGGAGCCCCCGATGCACATTTTCCCGCCCTCAATCCTGCTCGCCGCGCTCGCGGCCCTCGTCGGGCGCGGCGTCACCGAGGACGACACCGCGTCCGCCGCGCCGGCCACCGAAGGGATGAACCCCGGCGAGTGCGCGGATGGCGCCGACAACGACGGCGACGGGGACTTCGACTGCAACGACGACGGGTGCGCGGGGAGCCCCGATTGTGTCGACACGGGCGACACCGACGACACCGACGACACCGCTCCCGGACCCGCCTGCTCCGCCAGCTTCACCTTCGTGAGCGCCGAGGGCTCCAGCTACACCTTCGACGCGTGCGCGGTCACCGAGGCCAGCGGCACGTGGGAGTTCGACCCCGACGACCCGCCGAAGGTCCGCACCTTCGAGCTGCTCTTCGACGCGGCGGAGGAGAGCGCCTTCGACTGCTCGGTGGCGCTGACGGTGCGCGGCTACTGCGAGCCCGGCTACCACCGCATCGACGGCGATGCCGCCGAGCTGGAGCTCGTGACCTACGCCTGCGACGGGCTGGCCACCGACGCCCAGGGCGAGTACGCCGCGGAGGACGGCTGGGTGCGCATCGACGACGCCTCCCACGGCGACGCGGTGGGCGACTTCTCGGGCACGATCTTCGAGAACCACTGGGAGGGCGCGCTGGGCGCCCGATTCGACCGGGGCGCGACGCTGCACGGCTCGTTCTCGCTGACCGCGGACGCGCTGGGCGAGGACGCCGAGGAGGTCGACTGCCTCGGCAACGACGGCGACGTCGACGACGACGGCTACCTCGCGGACTGGGCCGACGGGGACGACTGCGACGACAACGAGCCCGGTGTGGCGCCCGGCACCTGGGAGTCCGACGACAGCATCGACAGCAACTGCGACGGCCACGACGGCCCCACGGTGCAGCGGTTCGACACCTACGCCCACCACATCTGCGTGGTGGACTCCAACGCGGAGCTCCGGTGCTGGCAGGCTACGGCGGCTACGAAAACGGCCAGGTGGTCAACCCCTCCGGCGCCTGGCTCGACGTCGCCACCAGCTACGACTCCACCTGCGCCCTCGACGACGCCGGCGAGATCACGTGCTGGGGCAACTGGGACGCCTCGGTGCTGCCCGCGGGGCCGTTCACGGACCTCTCGATGTCGGATCAGATGGGCTGCGCCTGGGACGCGTCCAGCAGCCTCACCTGCTGGACCAGCGCGGGCGCGTACACGGCCACGCGACGTTCGAGCGACTCCATCACCCACGGTACCTGCACCGACAGCAGCTGCTACTTCCTCACCGACGCCGGCGAGGTCGAGCTCGCCACGGCGGGCGGCGCGCGCACCTCGCTCGAGTCCGGCACCTACACGAGCGTGGAGACGGGGATGGGCGGGTTCTACTGCCTCCTCGACACCGCGGGCGAGCTGGCCTGCGCGAGCGGCGACCGCGGCTCGGACTCGCCCGATGCGGGGCCGTTCACCGCCGTGGGCCTCGGCGCGCTCCACGCCTGCGGGCAGCGCGACCCCGGCGTCACCTGCGGGCTGACGCCCGACGGCGTGATGGCGTGCTGGGGCGTGTCGGCCGGCGTAGGCAGATTCCCCAGGGACTGATGGTGGGTGCGCGCTTCCGCTTCTACTGCTCGTAGGCCCCGATGTCGTAGGCGCTGCCGCTGGGCCGGCTGGTGCCCACGAGGTCGTCGGTGACCGAGCCGAAGGTGCTGCTCGACACGGTGTAGCCCGCGTTGACCGCCGAGGAGCTCGTCGTCAGGCTGTAGTCGCTGCCGGCCGAGTCGGTGAACCCGGGGCTCGTGTACAGGTGGCCTCCCGCCGAGCCGGTGACGGTGAGGAAGTTCAGCTCGACGGCGCGAGTACGGTAGCCCGCGCTGTCGTGGTAGAGCTGGTTTGTGCAGCCATAGACAAGGTTGTTCCGCATGTATCCGCGCGTGCTCGTCTCATCCTCGAGGCAGGTGCCTCCCGCGCCCGTCTGCACGATGTTGTTGAGGAGGCCCACCATGGTGCTGCCGCTGGTCCAGATGCCGGTGCCGGCGCCGTCGAGCACGACGGTGCTGTTGACCACGAGGCACGACGCTCCATCGAGGTGCATGC
The DNA here is from genome assembly GCA_005778355.1 of Pseudomonadota bacterium. Classification (GTDB taxonomy): domain Bacteria; phylum Myxococcota_A; class UBA796; order UBA796; family SXON01; genus SXON01. Next base: position 31,457 of record SXON01000061.1, read on the forward strand.
CCACGGCGTCGTCGGTGCCGAGGATCTCGACGAGGTTCGAATGCCCGGTGACGGTCCCGGTGGCGACGATGCCGGTGCCTGTGCCGACGGTGACGATCGACACCACGTTGCGGGAAACCGTGGCCGCGTCGAGCGACAGGCCGGTCACGGCGCTCGGAGAGAAGGGCACGCCGGCCACGATGCTGCCCCAGCCGCCGCCGACGTCCGACTCCTGGATGAGCACCCGGTTCCCGATGAGCGTGGTGGCCGAGGTGCTCACGGTGTCCTCGAAGGCCGTGAGGGTCGTGCCGTCAGCCGACGCGCCGGAAGACGCGCTCGAGTCGCCGTAGCAGTACGGGTAGGCAGCGCCCGAGCAGCAGGTGCTCGCCGCGCCGACGCTCCCGCCGTCGGAGACGCCCAGAATCGCAGTGGGCCCGACGATCGACGTGCCCCAGGCCGAGGCGGCGCCCCTCACGCCGTACCAGGTCGAGGCGCTCCCCGCGTCGCCGCCGGCACCTCCGTAGGCGAGCTTGGTGGCGGGAACTCCGGAGCTGTATGTGCAGGTCGTCTCGCAGGTGCCGCTGTTGGCGTCGCCTCCGGTGCCACCGCTGCCGCCTTCCGCGAGGGTGCCGCCGCTCAGGAGCGACCCCACCAGCTCCACGCTGCCGTCATCGGAGAGAACCAGCACCACCTCGCCCGAATTGCCACCGTCGCCGCCCGACCCGCCCGGGCCATGCCAATTGGCATAGCCGCAGCATGACGTCTCGGTGCCGTCGGCTCCCACACCGCCCTCGCCCCCTCGCCCCGCAGATCCGCCGAGAACCAGAGTTCCGGCCACGGTCGCCACTCCTCCGTCCACGACCTTCCAACTGACGACCGCGGCGCCATCCGTGCCGGATGACCCATCGTTGCCCTGGGGCGCCTCCCAGCCGTCGCACTCCGCCCGGTCCCAGGGCCTGTAGGTCGACACCAGCGTCGTCCCCGACCCGGCCGCCCCGTCCGCCCCGTCGCCACCGACGCCGCCGAGCACCGCGCTGTCGTACACCCAGCCGCCGTCGGCGCCGATGACCACGGTTGCGATGTCGCCGCTCGTGTAGGTCTCTGGACCCATGATCAACGACTCGGCGATGCCGAGCGAGCCCGAGCTGCTGTCCGCGGCCCACGCCTCGCTCGAGTCAGCGTAGACGGCGCCCCCGTAGAAGATGCCGTCGCCGACGGCTTCCACGACACCGTCGATCTCGAGCCCGGAGACGACCACGCCGCTCGCGGCGCTCGGGTAGGTCAGGGATCCTTCGACCACCGAGAGCCCGCTCGCGGTCGACCAGTCGGCCGCGTAGCCGCCGAAGATGTGGACGGAGGCGCTCACGTTCTCGACGTAGGTGCCCTCCGCGGCCACGACCGACGTGCCCGCTCTGGCGGCCAGGGTGACTCCCCGGCCCAGCGTGGCGACCGGGTACTCCTGGGTGCCCGGGAAGTAGTCGGAGCCGAGGTCCGCGTCGACGAAGATGGCGGTGGACGACCAGTCGATCGCGTACTCCTCGGCACCGTCGCAGTCCTCGTCCACCTCGGTGTCGGGGATCTCGACCGCGCCCGGGCCGATCCAGGGCGCCGCGTCGTCGCAGTCGCCCGCGTTCTCCGTGTACCCGTCCTCGTCGTCGTCGACGCCCTCGTCGTCCACCGTCCCGTCGCAGTCGTTGTCCATCCGGTCGTCGGTGATCTCCGTGGCGCCCGGGTACACCAGGTCGCTCCAGTCGTTGCAGTCCTCCGCGCCGCAGCCGTCATACCCGTCGCCGTCACTGTCGCCTCCGTCCGTGGTGCCGTCGCAGTCGTCGTCCGCGCCGTTTCCGCAGACCTCGAGCATGCCCGGGTGGACGGAGGCATCGGTGTCGTCGCAGTCGAGGTCGCAGGTGCTGTAGCCGTCGGCGTCGAGGTCCTCGTCCACGAAGTCGACGGTGCCGTCGCAATCGTTGTCGACCCCGTCGCAGGTCTCGGTGGCGTCCGGGTTGACGCTCGCGTTCCCGTCGTCGCAGTCGTCGGTCGCCGACCCGTACCCGCTCGGCACGTCGCACGCCTGGGCGGTCGAGCTCGTGGAGCCGTAGTCGTCGCCGTCCGCGTCGAGGTACCAGGTGGACTCGGAGGCGGCGGACACGCTCGCGTCCGCGTCGTCCACGAGGCCGTCGCAGTCCTCGTCGGTGTCGCTCGCGTCGCACACCTCGCTGCCGCCGGGATTGACGCTCGATGCGGCGTCGTCGCAGTCGGTGGCGCTCGCGACGTAGCCGCTGGGCGCGGTGCACGCGACGTCGGTGACCGAGGCGCTGCCATAGCCATCGGCGTCGGCGTCCCGGTACCAGGTCAGCGCGTCGATGGCGGCGTCCTCGTCGGTGGTGCCGTCGCAGTCGTCATCGTAACTGTTGCAGTACTCGGTGGCGGCCGGGTTGGAGAGCGCCCGCGCGTCGTTGCAGTCGGTGGAGCTCGCGACGTAGCCGCTCGGCACGGAGCACGCGACGTCCGAGACGGCGGCGTTTCCGTAGCCGTCGCCGTCGGTGTCCGCGTACCAGGTGGTGGCGTCGGCGGCGGCGTCCTCGTCGGTGGTGCCGTCGCAGTCGTCGTCGTAGGTGTTGCAGTACTCGGTGGCGCCGGGGTTCGAGAGCGCGCGCGCGTCGTTGCAGTCGGTGCTGACGGCGGCGTACCCGGAGGGCTGGCTGCACGCGACGTCGGTGGCGGAGGTGGTGCCGTAGCCGTCGCCATCGGCGTCGAGGTACCAGGTGGCGGCATCCACGGCGGCGTCCTCGTCGGTGGTGCCGTCGCAGTCGTCGTCGTAACTGTTGCAGTACTCGGTGGCGGCGGGGTTGGAGAGCGCCCGCGCGTCGTTGCAGTCGGTGGCGCTCGCGACGTAGCCGCTGGGCGCGGCGCACGCGACGTCGGTGACCGAGGCGCTGCCATAGCCATCGGCGTCGGTGTCGGCGTACCAGGTCAGCGCGTCGGCCGCGTCGTCCTCGTCGGTGGTGCCGTCGCAGTCGTCGTCCTCCCCGTTGCACACCTCGGTGGCGTCCGGGTTGACCGCGGCGACCGTGTCGTCGCACTCCTCGCACGCCACCCAGCCGTCGGCGTCGGCGTCGGCGTAGCCGGTGGAGCCATCGCAGTTGTAGTCGTTCGGATCGGCACAATCCGTCTCCGACGCGCCAGGGTTGAACAGGGCGTCCGTGTCGTCGCAGTCCGTGTCGGTGGCCGCAAAACCGCTCGGCAGATCGCACGCCGCGGTCGTCGTCCCCGCGTGGCCGTAGCCGTCGCCGTCGGCGTCGATGTACCAGGTCGCCGCGTCGAGCGCGTCGTCCTCGTCCACGGTGCCGTCGCAGTCGTCGTCCACGGCGTTGCACCACTCGTCGGCGCCGGGGAACACGGCCGCGTTGCCGTCGTCGCAGTCGGTGGCCGAGGTGCCCGTCCCGCTCGGTTGCGTGCAGCTCTGGGTGGTCGTCGCGCCGGGGGACCCGTCCCCGTCCCCGTCCAGGTACCAGGCCGGCGCGTCGACGGCGTCGTCCTCGTCGGTGGTCCCGTCGCAGTCGTCATCGATCGAATTGCAACGCTCGCTGGCGGAGGGGTAGACGGCTCCGTTGGTGTCGTCGCAGTCGGTGGCGTCGGCGACGTACCCGCTCGGCAGGTCGCAGGCCGACGTGGTCGACCCGGCGTCGCCGTGGCCGTCGCCGTCGACATCGGCGTACCAGGTGGCGCTGTCGATCGCGTCGTCCTCGTCGGTCAGGCCGTCGCAGTCGTGGTCGACCCCGTCGCACGCCTCGTCGGCCCCCGGGTAGACGCCCGCGTCGGCGTCGTCGCAGTCGGCGTCGTCGGCGACGTAGCCGCTCGGCAGGTCGCAGGAACGGGCGGTGTCGGCGGCATCGCCGTGGCCGTCGCCGTCGGTGTCGGCGTACCAGGTGGGGGCGTCGGTCGCGTCGTCCTCGTCGACCGCCCCGTCGCAGTCGTGGTCGACCCCGTCGCAGGCCTCGTCCGCGCCCGGGTACACGCTCGCGTCGCCGTCGTCGCAGTCGTCGCCCCCCCAGGCCGTGTCGTCATGCCCGTCGCCGTCGCTGTCGGACTCCACGACCGTGAAGGCCACGGCGGCCGAGCCCGTGGCGCCCAGGGTGTCGGTGACGGTGACTGACACGATCTGGGCGCCCACCGCGAGCTCCGTCAGGTAGAACGCCGCGACCCCGGACGAGTCCGGAGATGCGGGGGCGGAGGTCGAACCCGAGGCGGCATCTCCCCAGGTGAGCACGAGATCCGACAGGTCGGCCTCGTCCGCGTCGGCGGCGAGCAGTTCGACCCGGACGGGGGCGCCGGCCGGGAGACGGTCGCCCTCGCCGGGCGTGACGAACGAGACGGTGGGCACCTCGTCCTCGACCATGTGCAGGAGCACCGAGTCCGCGCCGCTCTCCCCCTGCTCGTCCACCGCCACGAGCGTGACGGTGTGGTCGCCCGCGGGCAGGCCCTCCGCCAGCAAGACCACGCTCCCGTCGGAGATCGTCAGCTCGCCCTCGAGAACGGACCCGTTGTCGACGGTGAAGGTGAGATCGAGATCGGCGGTCTGGGACTGGGCGTCATCGACCGTCGCGTCGAGGCGCAGCGCCGCGCCCGCGGCGAGCGTGGTGCCGTCGGGTGGCGACACGATCGACACCGCGGGGGCCGAATTATGGACCGAGAGGCCACCGTCGGGCGCGCAGCCGGCGGCGAGCACGAGGAGCATCACGACGACTTGGGGGGGGGGGGCCATGATCACCTCGCGCGCGACGTGTACACGAAGGCGCGACCGATCGCAACGCCCGAGCGGCAGACGACCTCCACCCGGCTGACCGATGACGGTTCACCGCGGGTCGGCTGGTTTCGACCGGGCTCCCGCCCCGCGCTGCGGGCGACTCAGCGGGCCACGACTCCGCTGTAGCCGCTCAGCATGCGGGTGAAGAAGGTGTCTCCGGTGTCGAGGTCGACGTACTCTTCGGCGACGAGCCCGAGCCCCTCCACGTACCACTGCTCGATGCTCGCGTCGGACGTCGTCGTGCTGAAGTCGTCGACCACCGACTGCGTGTACTCGATGTACACTTGGTAGGCGTCGTAGGTGCTTCCGTCGAACAGCGTGATCGTCGTGAGCGGGAGCTCCTCTCCACTTCCTGACACCGTGAAATCGGCGGTGAACACGTCATAGGCGAGCGTGTGCTCGTAGACGAAGGTCCAGGTGTCCCCGAGCCCAACGCCCGCGTCGGCGGGGATCCGCCACGAACATGCCCGATCCGTTCAGGTCGCAGCCGAGGTAGGTGTCCACGCTCGTCGCGTAGACGGAGCACACGGGGATCTCGTCGTGTACCACCCAGGCGTCGTCGCCCGCCGTCGTGACTCCGGATCCACCCGCGGACGGAAGACCGGTGCCGGCGCACCCTTTCCCCGGCGCGAGCGCCGGTCCGGCTTGTCGGCAGAGGCCCTGGCCGAGCACTCCCGTCGGCCGGAACCGAAACACGCGACTTCTTGCCTGGACAATGACGGTCATTCCGGACAGCATCAGCTCTCAAGGGTGGCCTGCGACGGGTGTCGTCCTCGAAGGCCTCATGAAGAGTGGGCCTGCCTTCTCCCCTCGCTCGCCCCTCCACCGGGGAGACCGCGAACGCGGCCGTCGCGACCGTCGTCGCGGCGACGCGTTCACCGGCTGCCACCCGCAGGTTCCGGTCCAGCCTGTCAGGGATCCTCGCGCCTCACCCTCGCGGTGACCTGCACCATGCCGCCCCCGTCTACATACACGTCGCCCTCGCCGGCCAGCGACCTGGCCCGGGCCACCCGCTCGGCGACGTGGCCGGAGGCGGGGTGCACCGTTGGCGACGCGGCCTCGACGGGCCGGCGCGTGGCCACCACCACCGGGGTGTCGTCATACGGCCAGCTCGGGAAACGCTGCACGACGTCGAAGGTGCCTCGTCCCATCAGCATCGCGGCCACCTGTGCCATGAAGGCGTCGAAGCGGAGCGCGGTGGGGCTCGGCGGCAAGTCGGACGGCGCGGCGCGGTCCAATTCGAGCCAGTCCAGCTCGTGGTTGGGGCCGGCAATGAAACCATCGAGGGACATCGCCATGTACATGCGGACGCGTGACCTCGCTGGTCAGCGTATCCAGAGAACCTGCCGGGTAAGCGTTTTCGCGCTGGGGCGCCCTCGGCTTGGCCCATGCCGAGGCGGCGGCTGGTGGTGGGCCGCCGCGACGACGGTTCGATTTCGATCTCGTCCCGTCAGTCGGGGCGAATCTCGCCGGAGCGCTCAGCTGTGCATGCGCACCAGCGCCTCGCCTCGGGTGATGAGCTCCGCTTCGCGGGTGGCGAAGTACTCGAGCCGCGGGGTGCCCCACTCGCTGGCCATCGAGAGGAGCTGCGCCGCGTGTCGCGACTCGGCGTCCACGAGGGTGGCGTAGAAGAGGCGGAGGTGGGCATCGTCTACGGCGTCGCGCAAGAGGACGAGGCGCTCGTGGCTCCTCGCCTCGATGAGGGCAGCGATCACGAGGCTGTCGGTCATCGACTCGTGGAGGTCCTTGCGCCGGGCGCCGTGGGACAACTCGGCGGCGTAGCTCGCGGGGACCATGGCGCCAAAGACGAGTCCTCGGCGGCGCAACTCGTGCAGCGCCATCTCGAAGTGGAGCAGCTCCTCACGCGCAAGTCGCGACATCGCGCCGGCGAACTCGTGCTCCGGCGCGCGGAAGGACAGGCCGAGGACCACGCTGGCGGCTCGCTTCTCGCAGTGCGCGTGATCGACGAGCAGCGTGTCGAGATCGCCGAGCGCACGAGCGAGCCAACCGGCGGGGGAGGGGCAGTGGAGCATCGGGGCAGAGCTATCCGCTGCTGCGAGGAACACGGCTGGCGGCCCGCGGCAGGCTGGGGATGCCGTGTGAATGCCGCGTCGCGACAGCTCCGGCAACCCTCATCATGCCGAAAACGAGACACTCGTCCGAGTCATGAGTCGCCCTCGTGTCCTGTTTTCGGGTGCATGAGGTGCATACGTACTGTCGCGACATGAAGAACACACCGCTCCGAGAGGCTTGCACCCCCCTCTGAAGGGCCGTAGTGTCTCCCGGTGAGCCCGGTTCTCGTTCGCAGCCTTGGTGTCGTGCGCTTCGGCAGCACCGAGCCGATCCTGCTGGTCGACGAGCAGGGAGACCGCTGGATCTGCAAGCTCCAGCCGCCGCCGATGTCGGACCACGCGGTGGAGTGGATCGTGGCGGCGCTCGCGAGGGAGATGGGCGTGGCGGTGGCGCCCTGCGCGGTGGCCGAGCTGCACCCGGCGTTGATTCGTGCCCTGGCGGTGGGCGCCCCCTCGGAGCGTGCCTACGCCGAGCGCGCCGAGAAGCTCGGGCCCACCGTCTTCGCGTCTCGCTGGCTCCAGGGCGCTCGCGAGTTCACGCTGGCCCGCGCCACCGACACCCCGGCCCTCTTGCGGGTGCTCACCCTCGACCTGCTCGTGGCCAACCCCGACCGGCAGGCCGTCCACCCCAACCTCGTGCGGGTGGGTCGCGACATCGTGGCCATCGACCACGCCCAGGCCCTGCCGGAGGCGCACGGCCAGGACGACGAGCCCATCGAGGTCGACCTCCATGTGTCCCACGGCGTTGGCGCGCCCGGCCGTGCGCCCAGCGAGGCCGCGATCAGGCGGGCTGTCGCCAGCCTTCCGGTGGAGTGGTTGTCGCGACCGCGACGCGAGGCCACAGTCGAGGGGCTGTTGCTCCGTGCCGAGCGCCTGGGCAGCGGGGTCGCGGCATGAAGCCTTTGCGGCCCTACCTGTACGCGCCGCTGCGGGCCTGTCTCCGCGGCCCCACCAACGACGCGCGCACGGTGGCCGTGCTCGCGCTCCCGCTCGACGGCGAGGGCCCGATCCTCGAACGCGCGGCGCTGCCTGCCGACGACGACGGCCGACTCGTGTCGGAAGCGCGGGAAGACATCTTCGCGGAGCTGGTGGAGGTGTGGAGCCGAGCCCACGACGTGGGCGACGTGTCACGCTGGTGGCAGGCGCGTGCGCTTTGCGACGCGGACTTCGTCTACTTGGCGGCCCCGATGGCGGCGGCTGCCGTCGACGTCAAGGCGGAGGTCGCGAAGCTCCTCAGGGAGTATGTGGCTTCTTAGGCTGTGGGCTGTGGGCTGTGGGCTGGAGGCGTCAGGCTGGAGGGTGGCGGCGGAGGGGCTACCGTTGCTTCCGTCTGGCTGCGCCGTAGGCTGGCGGCGCTCCGGGGCGCCGCGGAGGCCGAGCACTGTCGAAAACCTGCCTACAGCCTGCGGCCTAGAGCCTCCGGCCTTCGCCTAGTCCACCTGCCGGACGCCCGTGAGCTCGGGGAGCTCTTCCAGCAACATCCGCTCCACGCCCATCGCGAGCGTAGCAGTGCTCGAGGGACAGGTGCCGCAGCTGCCGATGAGCTTCACCAGGACGACGCCGTCGTCGATGCCGCGGAAGAGGATGTCGCCGCCGTCCTGGGCGATGGCGGGACGGATGAACTCGTCGAGCAGGGCCACCACCTTCATGCCGAGCTCGTCGATGGGCGCATCGAGGGGGAGGCCCTCCTCGGGCACCGCCATGTCGCCGCTGTCCAGGAAGTCGCGAATGGCGTCCTTGATCGTGGGGACGATGATCGGCCAGGGGGTATCGACCTCCTTGTTGACCGTCACGAAGCGGGGTGCCACCAGCACGCTCTGCACGCCGGGGATGTCGAAGAGACGCCGCGGAAGCGGGGCGTCGGAGGCCTGCGCCATCGACTTGAACTCGTAGGTGCCGGTGGGAATGAGCGCTTCCTGCACCTTGAACATGAGCGCGTCGGGGTTCGGCGTGGGGACGGTGTCGATGGCGGCGGGCGAAGTCATGCCCGAGGGCTAATCACGTGACGGGCGAGCGGTTAGCTGCCGCCCCCCCACGGAGCCTTGCATGTCTCTCTCCTTCAGCTTCTCCGAAGAGCAGCTCGCCCTGCAGTCCCTCGCGCACGACTTCGCGAAAGACGTGATCCGCCCGGTGTCGCACCATCACGACAAGACCGGCGAGTACCCCTGGGGCGTGCTGCAGAAGGCGCACGAAGTGGGCCTGCTCAACACCCACGTGCCCAACGAGTACGGTGGTCTCGGGCTCAACAACGTCGATGGCATCCTCATCGCAGAGGAGCTGGCCTGGGGCTGCTCCGGCATCGGTACCGCGATGGAGGCCAACGGCCTTGCCCAGGCGCCGGTGATCCTCGGCGGCAGCGAGTACCTCAAGCAGAAGTACCTGGCGCCCCAGTGTGAAACGCGCGAGAAGCCGATGATGTGCGCCTACGCCGTCACCGAGCCGGGCGCCGGCTCCGACGTGCAGGGGCTCAAGACCACGGCCGTCAAGCAGGGCGACAAGTGGATCCTCAATGGCAGCAAGATGTGGATCACCAACGCCGGCGTGGCGGACTGGTACTTCGTCGTGGCGGTGACCGACCCGTCGAAGCTCGCTCGCGGCGGGATGACGGCGTTCATCGTGGAACGTAGCTGGCCCGGCGTGGTGGTGGGCAAGAAGGAGTGGAACATGGGCCAGCGCTGCAGCGACACGCGCGGCCTCTCCTTCGACAACGTCGAGGTGCCAGAGGAGAACGTCGTCGGCCAGGTGGGCGACGGCTGGAAGCTCGCGATGTCGGCCTTCGATCACACGCGCCCCTCGGTGAGCTCCGCCGCCATCGGCGTGGCCCGCGCCGCAATGGAGCACGCCGCCCAGTACGCCACCGAGCGCAAGACCTTCGGTCAGCCCATCGCCAACCACCAGTCGATCCAGTTCATGATCGCCGACATGGCGATGGAGATCGAGGCCGGCCGCCTCTTGTGTCTGAAGTCGGCCTGGCTCAAGGACAACGGGCAGCGCAACACCCAGTTCGCCGCCTTCGCCAAGGCCTTCTGCGCCGATGTTGCGATGAAGACCACCACCAACGCGGTGCAGGTCTTTGGCGGCTACGGCTACTCCGAGGAGTACCCGGTCGAGAAGCTCATGCGCGACGCGAAGATCTTCCAGATCTACGAGGGCACCTCGCAGATCCAGCGGTTGATCATCGCCCGCGAGTTGTTCGTGCGGAACAAGTAGGTGCTTCCCGTCGTCGCCATCATCGGGCGCCCGAACGTCGGGAAATCCACGCTTTTTAATCGCCTCGTCGGTGAGAAGAAGGCGCTGGTCCACGACCGCCCGGGGGTGACGCGCGACCGCAACTACGCCACTGCGGCGTGGCTCGAGCGGGACTACCTGCTGGTCGACACCGGCGGTTTCGACCCCGATCCCGACTCGCAGCTCTTCGCCGCGATGCGTCGCCAGTCCGAGGCCGCGATCGGCGAGGCCGACGTGGTCATCCTCCTGGTCGATGGTCAGACGGGCATCACCCCGGCCGACAAGGCCGCGGCGAACATCGCCCGGGCGGCGAAGAAGCCGGTGGTGGTGGCCGTCAACAAGTGCGACGACGCGATGCACGACGACAATGCGGCCGAGTTCTGGTCGCTCGGCTTCGACGTGGTCGTGCCGGTGTCGGCCGAGCATGGCCGGGGACAGTGGGAGCTGCTCACAGCGGTGATCGAACGATTCCCCCGCGAGGTGGCGCCCGAGGCCGAGGTCGAGGGCGAGATCCGCATCGCGGTGCTCGGCCGACCCAACGTGGGAAAGTCTACACTCGTCAACCAGCTGCTCGGCGAGGAGCGTCACGTGGTGGCCGACATGCCCGGTACCACGGTCGACGCGACCGACAGCGTCATGGACTACCACGGCCAGAAGATCCGGTTGGTCGACACGGCCGGCATCCGACGACGGGCGCGTGTGGAAGACGACGTGGAGCAGCTCGCCGTGGGCGCGAGCATCCGCACGATCGAGCGTTGCCACGTGGTGTTCGTGGTGCTCGACGGCACCGAAGGGCCGACTGAACAGGACGCACGATTGATCGGACTGGTGCTGGAGCGGGGGCGCGCATTGGTGCTCCTGGTCAACAAGTGGGACGCCGTTCGCGAGACGGAAGACCGAAACATCACCGTGCTCGAAGACGAGTTCTCGCGGAAGTTGCCCCACGCCACTTTCGCGCCGGTGCTCTACATCTCGGCGCTCACCGGCAAGGGCGTGCACCGCATCCTCGACCTCGCCCGCGAGGTGTACGAGGCCTTCAACACCCGTATCACCACGGCGAAGCTCAACGACTTCCTCCGGGCGTGCGTAGCGGCGCACTCGCCGCCGCAGCTTCACAACCACCCCATCCGCTACCAGTACATGACGCAGGTGCGGGTGCGTCCGCCCACCTTCTGCATCTTTGTCAACAACCCGGAAGGCGTGGTCGATCACTACGACCGCTTCCTGAAGAATCGCCTGCGCGAGAGCTACGGCTTCGCCGGCACGCCTCTGCGTATCGAGTATCGGCGTCGGCGTCGTATCGGCGAGGCTCGGACCGAGATCGAATCCAGCGAAGAGGAATGAGCTTCGCCGAGCGGGTCCGGGCGCTCCCACGACTCGGGCTGGGGGTCTCGACCGAGTACGGGGCCACCCGTTCGCTGGGGGCGCTCGACATCGCGACGCTTCGGTCGAAGTTCCCGCTGTACGCGGGCTTCCTCGAAGTGGGCGTGGAGGTGGCCAAGGGTCTCGACGCCGACACCGAGCGCTGGGTGGCCTCCGGGGCCCCGACCACCTACCACTTCCTCGACCTGAACCTCGACGAGCCCGAGGACTTCGACGATGACTGGCTCACCGGCGTAAACGCGAGCGTTGCGCGTTTGCGACCCGCGTGGATGTGTGGCGACGCGGGCCTCTGGCACTTCGGCCGTCGCGACCGGGGACAGATGCTGCTCTTGCCGCCGATCCTCTCCGACGCACAGGCCTCCTCGATGGCCGAGGGCGTGTCGCGACTGCGCGCGGCCACGGGGCTGGAGGTGCTCCCCGAGAACCCGCCTGGGAGTGCCTACGTCGGGCCGCTCCACCTGCTGGAGTTCTTCGCGCGGCTGTGCGACCGGGCGGACACCGGGATGCTCCTCGACTGCGCCCACCTCGCGATCTTCCAGGCGGCGCGGGGCCACGAGGCGCTCGACGGGCTGGCGGACTTCGACTTGTCGCGGGTGGTGGAGATCCACGTGGCCGGCGGGCGGAAGCGCTCGGTGGGTGGCTTCAGTTGGATCGAGGACGAGCACTCGCCGAGCATCCTTCCGGAAACCTGGCGCATCGTGGAGCACGTGATCCCGCGGGCGCGCAACCTCAGGGCGATCGTGTTCGAGTGTGAACGCTGTCGCCTGCCCGAAGTGATCCCGGCGTTCCGGCGGTTGGAGGCGTTGTGGGGCTGAAGGCTGTCCTGGCCTGCCTGCATCACGACCCGGTGCGGGTGGCGCGCTTGCACGAGGGCGACGACCTCGGGCTCTCCGCCGAGGAGGCCGCGTGGCTGCGGGCGGTGCCTCGCGAAGCCTGGGGCGTCGACCCGATGCGTCCCAAGCGCGTGGCGGGCGCGCTCATCGAGGAGTTCCCGCAGACGTCGGCGATCATCGGTCGCGACGCGGTGATGGGGTTCTGCGCCTCCGCCGCGTTTCTCGGGGTGTGCGCGGGGGAGGGGAACCTGGCCAGCGGCTTTGCCGAGTGGGCCGAGGCGGGCGCAACGGCGCGGCTCGAAGGGGCCTTCGCGCAGGCGCGGCGGGGCGTGACGAGCGTCGTCGAGGTTCACGCGAGTGTGCTGGCGGCCTGGCAGGCCCGGGCCGACGGGGGCCTTGCCGAGCGCGTCGCGCAGGGCGCGCGTTTGTCGCGACCCGCCGAGGAAGGGGAGAGCGTGTGGGTGCTGGCGGAGTCGCGACACGGCGACGTGACCGTGGCGGAGCTGCCCGAGGCGCTCGCTCGGCTGGTGATCTACGGCCTCCCAGGGCGGACACGGGCCGAGCTGGTGGACGAGGCGCGGCGGCTCGGGGCCGAGGACGACGCGGAGGTGGTGGTCGACGAGCTGTTGGAGCTGGGGACGGTGAGGGTGGGGTGAGCCTATTCGGGGATCTCGGGACAGGTGGCGGTGTCGTACTCGACGCAACCCATCTGGCAGTAGGAGCCCACGCCGCCGCCGCCGGTGCCATCGACTGGATCGCAGGTCGACGAGTTGATCAGCGCGTCGTCCTCGCTGACGTCGTGAAGGAGAGTGCCGTCGGGTAGACAATCCACCACCGGGCAGTCCTGATCGATGTCGCAGGGGAGCGCACACCGGTAGGCGCCAGACACCGTGCGATCACCGCAGTTGGCGGTGTACTTGTTCCCAAGCAAGGTGCATACTAGCCCGGGAGGGCAGTCGTCCTTCCCACCGAGGTCCAAGGTGCAGAGGTCGCCGAGGCCCTCGGGCCGGACGGGACGGTCGCAGGCCAGGAGGAGCCAGACAATCACGGGCTGACCGAGGGCTTCGTGACGCCGTCAAGTTCGGGCACCGGCCATCCCCAAGGTGGAGGGTCTCCAGCGGGGCCATCGTCCCCGTAGAAGTGACTCGGAGCGTGGTTGCCAGATGACGTGGCGTCGTCGGGGCAGGGTCCCCAGACCTCACGATGCCGCGTTCGCGTTTGGCCCGCCTCCGCGCAGGCGTCGCTCGGCAGGATGGTCGTCCACTCAACCCTTCGCCCTTCGAGCCAGAAGCCGCAATGGATGCACCGCACCGTGATTGGGCTGCAATTTGGCTCGCTCGTTCCGAGGGTGACGTCGGACGAAAGTCTGTCGTTCGCGGTGTAGTCGAAGCGTGAGAAGCGTCCCACACCCCATCTGTCATTGAAGGCTCTGTATGGTGAGAGCGCAGTGTTGCCGAACACCTGTGTTTGCGGCAGTGCGAGGTCCGCGCGCACCCTCTCGCGGAACGCGAGCTCCATCGTGTAGTGACAGCACCGGTAACGCATGTCTGCTCCACCACAGTGGGTCCATCGCCCGAGCATGTGCCCGTATTCGTGTAAGATCGACCCAGCCAGCTCGACAATCTGGGTCATGCCCGCGCGAGCGGCGCACATCCCGAGGAAGCCGTACCACTCGTGCCCAGTATCGAGCCGGAAGCTGCGCAGTCGCCGCGCCCACCAAAAGTAGTAGTCCGCGAGGGCAGCATGCACGCCCATTTTGAGGCACAGGAAGATCGGCGACAGCGCGGTCCAGAACCCGAGAGCACTGTTTGAGTCGATGTAGGCGTTCACCCGCCCGCCTGCGTCGACGATGATCCCGCTGGTGTCGTCGTCGTCACAGGCTACAGCGCCCCGGACAAAGGCGACGGGGAGGGCGCCACTTTTGAGAGCCGCTCGGAGTTGGGCGCCAGACCCGATTCCGCAGAGGTTCGCCCCTGCGGCGTTGTCAACAGCCGCATCGGCGTAGGTGAATAGCAAGTTCAACGCGTGCAGCAGGCCGCGATGAACCATCCCCCACCCGTCGTTCCAATACAATCCGGTGTGCCGGAACTCGGCGTCGATCTCGAGGTTCGACTGGAGGGCCGACCAGTCCACCGATCGCGCCCGGGCGTAGCGCGTGAGGTAGCCGTTGATGGCGTAGTCCGGCTCCACGTCGCTGCGCACCTCGTAGCCGGGATCCAGCGTGGCGCGCAGCTCGACCCAGCTCGCGCCGCTCCGCGCCAGTCCGGCCTCCTGCGCCCGCTTGATCGCGTGCTCGTAGCGTGTGCGGCCGAGGTCGAGCCTGCACACTCCCCCGAGGTTCGTCACCGCCGACCAGTTCACCCGCAGGGGGGCGGTCGGGCAACCGTAGGGCTGGGAGATACCGGACGCGGGGCCTCCGTCCGCGGCGGCCAGCCGCGAGGCACTGGCGCTCGACGCTGGGCGACGGGCCGTCGCCGTCGCGGAGGCCATGGAGCCGCCATGCTCGAAGCCGCGCCACGACGTTCGTCGGCCGCCCCCGACCAGCGGCGATGCGAAGTTCGGCCCGCTGGCGGTGCCACAACTGGTGTCAATCGTGGTGATGCTGCCGGGCCGTGGCTGGCCTACGCTGCGGGTGCCTTGCATGGCACCCGTGGTGGGCAGCCGCACTGCGACGTCACCCGGGGCCCCGCAGCCCCCGCAAGTACCGCCGCACCCGCAGCCGTCGGCCCGGCGCAGCCCGGGCTGGGTTGCGCGCAAGCCGGGGACGCTGCGGACCGACACGACTACTGCCCCTTCGTGGTGATGTAGAGCGTGAGCGACAGCTCGCCCTGGGCGGCAACCGGACTGGCCACGTCGTGGAGGCGCCACCGGAGCTGGAGCCGGACGTGCTGCATGTAGAGGCTGGTGCCGAAGTTGGTGATCGCCGACTTCTGGCTGCCGATAGCTGACTGGTCGGTCGCGAAGAAGGCCGTGGCGGACAGCTCGTGGTCGCGGTCAAAGCCCGGCGTGCCCAGGAGGTTCCAGTCCAGGATGTCGGCGGCCAGGTTGTTGAGCATCCAGTGGGCCTCGATCGACTCGGCCTGTGGCAACAAGCCCTGCAACTCGGGCACGTCGAGGTCGAGCGTGGCGTAGACGGTCTCGCTATTAGAGAACACTTGCAGCTTGGCGACGATGGGAATGGCGATAACGCGGGTGCGCATTGTGGACTTCCGGGGTGAGGTTTCCATGAGGCGGCCGACCCGTCAAGGCGCGATCGATGCCCCGGCGGTTGTCGGGTTCCGACCGGGGGCGCGAGCGAGGTTCATCTGGTTGCATCGTGCTTTGTTCCTCCAGCAGCAGCGTCCGAGTCGAAGCGCCGCGTGGCGGCGCTTCGGGGGGGCGCGGGTCGACCGGCGCGCGCCGGCGCTCCAGGGGGCGCCGGCGGTGGGTCGCGCCGGCCAGCCGTGCCGAGGCCCGGGCCGGGTTCAACCCGCTCCCGTGGCGCGTCACCTCGCGGCTCGGTCCCCCGACTCGCGCCGCGCGGCACCGTCGTGGACGCTCCCGAACGACCCGTGCTTCCATCCGCACTCTTCTCGAGGGGTGGGCCCTCGGTGCACGCGTGGGTCCGAGTCGTCGTCGACGGTGCATTCTCTGCAGCGGCCTGGGGGCCAAGAGAGAGACCGCACTCGTCGAGGACGACGGGCTGGGGAGCGTCCACGGCCGGCTTGGCCGCGACGCGGTGGAGAGGGTTCCAGGTCTCGCCGGACTTCCAGAGCGAGAGCATCAGGACCGCGAGCTTCCTCGCGACGGCGACGATGACCTTGCGCTTCCCGGCCTTGCCGTGGAGTTCGATCCGGTGGTGGGCCCAGCGGCGCTGGGCGGTGTCCTTCCCCCGGGGGCGACACACCACCTGGGCGCACTGGGTCAGCAGGCGCCGGAGGAAGCCGCTTCCTGCCTTGCTGATCCGGCGACTCGGGTCGGACTGCCCGGACTGGTCGCGGCGGGGCACCAGCCCGAGGTAGGCGCCGATGTCCCGCGTGCGCCCGAAGCGCGCCGGGTTCCCGACCACGGCCACGAAGGCCAGCGCGGTGATGGGTCCCACGCCGTCGATCTTCGCGAGACGCGCGACGACGGGGAACTTCACGCCCTCCTCCTTGACCTTCTCATCGAGGGTGTCGATGGACGCCGCGAGACTTCGCAGGGTGTCGAAGAGCGGGGCGAGGATGTCCGTGAGCTCCTCCGGCACCGCCGCCTGGTGCTCGTGCAGCGCCTCGGCGTCGCACGGCGGCATCCGGGCGCCGGTCAGCTTGACCTGGGCGCGGATCTCGAGGACCAGCGCCGTTCGGATGCGGACCTGCTGGTCGCGCACCTTCAGCAGCGCCATTGCGCGCCGATGCTCCGGCGCTCGCACGTGCGTCGGCGACAGCAGCTCCTCGTCCGCCAGGCCCAGCCGCGCGAGCATGCGCGCGTCGCGCTCGTCCGACTTGCGAACAGACGCGGTGACGGCCTGGAGCTTTCGAGGGTCGGCCACGATCACCTTCGCGCCGAGCCCGGCGAAGAGCTCCTGCACCCAGGTCGCCGGCGTCCCGGCCTCGAGCACGACCACGTCCACGGGGCCGTGCAACCGCCAGAGCTCGGCGAGCTTCGCCACCGCCAGCGGCACCTTTCCCTCGGCCAGCACGCCAGAGGTCGCATCCATCGCGCAAAAGTTCGCGCTCCTGTCCGAGAGGTCGATCCCGAGGGAGGACTGGTTACGCTTCATCATGGCCGGTGACTCCGTTGTCGTGTTTCGACTCGTGGGCAGCGTCGCTCACTGGAGCGCCGGCCGCCTCATCCATTCTCTTTCTCTCCCCTTCCGGTCGCCTCGCTTGCCTGGGCGTTCGCATGCGCGAGGGCCGCGCGCAGCCGCGTGGCCGCCCTCGGCCCGCGGGCTGCAACGGCCTCCGCGAGCTCGCGTGGCTGCCCGGCGAGGGCCAGGAGCTGGGCCGTGCGCCATCGCGCCCCCGCGGAGACCGCGAGTTCGACCTCGGCCGCCTTGACTTGCCGGTCGATGAGTTTCCGCAGGGCGTCGACCTGCCCCGGTGCCGACCCCCGAAGAGCCTCGCGGCAGACTCGCGCTGCTGCGTGACCCTGGGCGTCGAGTACCGCCACACGCCGCCCGAGGATGCGTGCGAACGGTAGCCGGAGGTCCCTCGCCGCCAACACGAGCTGGGCGAGGCAGGACATTTCGCGGCCCAGCGGTGGCACCCACGTCGGGGCGGCGGCTCCATGGACCAACGACGAGGCGTAGGCGTTGAAGGCGTCACTGAGTTCCTCGTCGGAAACCTCGAGCCCAGGGAGAGGCAAGAGGCCGAGCGCGACGGCGGCCGCGACGGGTCGGGGCACCGGGTGGGTGACGGGAGTCGCCCACCTCGCCCTCAGGAAGGGGTACCCGGCGCGAGCGTCTTCCCGGCCACGCCCCAGGCAGCCGCCGTAGACGGCGTCGAGCGCCATACCGCCCAGCGCGACGCACCCCGCCAGCCGCGCCGCGAGGATCCCGTCAAGCGCTGAATCTCCTGGAAGCACGCTGTCCTCCTGTCATCGGCTCGCCGCAGTGTACATCGGGGACGGGTCGCGACGCAACCGGGAATCCCCCCAGCCCCGGGCTCTCCCGCCGCCCCCGGAATAGTCCCCACCCGCCATGCCCGTCCGCATCCTCGACGAGTCGCTGATCAACAAGATCGCCGCGGGCGAGGTGGGGGAGCGCCCGGCGAGCGGGGTGAAGGGGCGGGTGGAGAACGCGCTCGACGCGGGTGCGTGCGAGCTCCGCGTGGCGTTGCGGGCCGGGGGCCGCAACCTCGTGCGGGTGGTCGACAACGGCAGCGGCATGGACCGCACCGACGCGATGATGTGCCTCGAACGGCACGCGACCAGCAAGATCAAGACCGATGACGACCTGTTTCGCGTCGAGACGTTGGGCTTCCGGGGAGAGGCGATTCCCAGCATCGCCAGCGTGTCGAAGTTCGAGCTGACGACGCGCACGCCCGCCCGCGACGTGGGAACGAAGATCCGCGTTGAGGGCGGCAAGTTACTCGACGTGACCGACGCCGGCTGCGCGCCGGGCACCCAGATCGACGTGGGCAGCCTCTTCTTCAACGTGCCGGCTCGTCGCAAGTTCCTTCGCAGCGCCGACACCGAGCTGGGGCACTGCGTGGAGGCGGTCACCCGGGAACTGTTGATCCGCCCGGCCATTGACTTTGAACTGACACACGACGAGCGCACGCTCCTGCGTTGCCCTGTGGGCGACCACCGCCGTCGCGCGGTCGACTTGCTGGGCCCCCATGGCGAGGCGCTGGTCCCGGTGAGCTTCACCCGGGGCACACTGAGCGTGGAGGGCCTCGTGTCACCCGTGGGGGTGCACCGGCAATCGGCGCAGGGATCCTCGTACTTGTACGTCAACGGTCGCTTCGTGCGCGACCTGGTGATGCGGCGCGCGGTGACGCAGGCCTACGCGGGCATCGTCCCCAAAGACCGCTACCCGGTGGTGGTGCTCCGGGTGACGATCCCGCCGCACGACGTCGATGTGAACGTGCACCCCGCGAAGACCGAGGTGCGCTTTGTGAGCCCTTACGAGCTGCAGAACGCCATCGCCGAGGGCCTCCGGGCGGCGCTGCAAGAGTTTGGCATCCACCGTCCGGTCGCCAATGAGGCGCGGTACCGCCCGGCGGGCGAGTCGGCCTCGCGACAGGTGGCGCTGGTGGGGGAGCGGACGGCGGCGCCGGGTTCGGTGACGGCTCCGGGCGGAATGGAGTCCACCAGCAGCTGGGCCAGTGTCGAGACCCCAGCTGGCGCCGCGACGAGGGCGGACGCGGCGGCTTCGGCGCCAGCCCCCGCCGGGTGGGGCGTCTCGCCGATGGGACGGCCTCCGGGCGAGGCTGCTGCCTCGCGGCCGGCGACGATCGTCGATGCGGCCGTCGACGAGGGTCGTGAGGCAACGCCGGCGCGGGAGCAGGTCGGGGGACCGCGTGAGGCGGCGGAGCGGCCGGGCGTCGCGCCGGGGCAGCAGGCCATCGATCCATCGACGCTCCCCCACGTTTCTGGGCCGGCGAGCATGCCCCGCGCGCCCTCCGCCGGGTCAGACCCCGCCGACGCCCGACACGCGTTGGACCCCGCTCCGAGCGTCTCGGCGTCCGACCCGATGGTCGTCTCCCAGGTCCGCCCCCCGGTCGCACCCCAGCGTTTCCTGCTCCCGGTCCCCCGCTTCCGCGATCTCGCGATCATCGGCCAGCTCGCGCGCACCTACATCCTCTGCGAAGGAGGCGGTGAGATGGTGATCGTCGACCAGCACGCCGCGCACGAGCGGGTCACGCTGACGAAGCTCAGTCGCGACCCGAAGAACGCCCTGGGCGGCTCGCAGCGTTTGCTCACGCCGCTGGTCTTCGACATCGGGCCCGCGCGCGCCCGGGTGCTCGCGGCAGCGGCGGAGTCACTCAACACCTCCGGGCTCGACATCTCCGGCCTCGGCGGCGGCACCATCGCGGTGCACGGCGTGCCGGCCCCGCTCGCCGGTCGCGACATCCGGGCCATCGTCACCGACATGGCCGACGACCTGGTGCACGGGGGCGACGGGCATGTCCCGCAAGGCATCCTCGACCACGTGCTCGCCACGCTCGCCTGTCACACCTCGGTCCGCGCCCACCAGCCCCTCGACGAGCGCGAGATGAGGGCCTTGCTCCACGATCTCGACGAGGTGGACCACGCGGTGTGCGCCCATGGTCGCCCCGTCGCCATCCGCATCGGCGTGTCGGAGTTGGAACGCCGCTTCCACCGCACATGAAGCCGCTGGTTCTCACCGGACCCACGGCGGCGGGAAAATCGGCGCTGGCCCTCGAACTGGCCGAGCGCCACGGCGCCATCGTGGTGTCGATGGACGCGATGCAGGTGTACCGGGGCATGGACGTGGGCACCGGCAAGGTGTCGCTGGCCGACCGCGCGCGGGTGCCCCACCGCTGCATCGACATCCGCGAACCCGACGAGCCCTTCTCCGCCGCCGATTTCGCCGCCGAGGCCGAGGCGGCGTTGGCGGCCGGCCAACCGGTGATCCTCTGCGGGGGCACACCGTTCTACCTTCGCGCATTTCTCGCGCCGCTCGTTGAAGCCCCGCCGGTCGATCCCGCCGTCCGCGCGCGCTTCGAAGCGCTCGAGAACCCGCACCCTGCCTTGGTCGACGTCGACCCGGTGCTCGCGTCGCGACTGCATCCCAACGACCGGGTGCGAGTCGTGCGTGGACTCGAGTACCACGCCCTCTCCGGGCGGCGCTTGTCGGAAATGCACGATGCCGATGCTCGTTCACGTCGCGACGCGGAGGTGGTGTGGATCGACACGCCCGACCTCGCGGAGCGCATCGATCAGCGTGTGCTCTCGATGATCGACGAGGGCTACGTCGCGGAGACGGAGCGCCTCCTCTCGCGATTCCCTCGCGACACCAAGCCGCTGTTGTCGCTCGGCTACCGTCACCTGGTGGCGCACGTGCTCGACGGTCTCCCACTCGCCGAGGCGGTGGCGCTCACCCAGCAAGACACTCGCCGCTTCGCCCGCAAACAACGCAGCTTCTTCCGTTCGCTGGGCCTGTCGCCCGGGGGTGATCCCGCCCTGGCGGCGGCCTGCGCCTTCGCGGGTTAGCCCGGGGCCGCCATGGAACTGGTCCTCGACTTCGAGCGCCCGCTGGTGGAGCTGCGGCGCCGCATCGACGGCCTGCGCCAGGCCGAGGCCGCGCAGGGCATCGATCTCGGCGCCAGCATCAAGGAGCTCGAGCGCCAGGCGGATGCGCTGGCGAGGCAGATCCTCGCCAATCTCACGCCCTGGCAGCGCACACTCTTGTCGCGACACCCATCGCGTCCCTACACGCTCGACTACGCGGGTCAGTGGCTGTCGGAGGCGGTGGAGCTACACGGCGACCGCGCCGGCTTCGACGATCAAGCCATCGTGGGCCTCGTCGGCGAGTTCCGCGGCCGGAGCATCATGCTGATTGGGCACCAGAAGGGGCGGAACACCAAGGAAAACGTCGTCCGCAACTTCGGCATGGCGCTGCCCGACGGCTACCGCAAGGCGCTTCGACTCATGCGACTGGCCGAGCGCTTTGGGCTCCCCATCGTCACGCTGATCGACACGCCGGGGGCCTACCCGGGCATCGACGCCGAGGCGCGGGGCCAGGCCGAGGCCATCGCCCGGAACATCATGGAAATGGCCACCCTCACCGTGCCCGTCATCTGCTGCGTGATCGGCGAGGGCGGCTCGGGCGGAGCCCTGGCCCTCGGGGTTGGAAACCGGGTTTTCATGTTGGAGAATGCCACCTACAGCGTGATCTCCCCCGAGGGCTGTGCGGCGATCCTCTGGCACGATCGCGCCGAGGGTCCGCGCGCCGCTGAGGCGCTGAAGCTCACGGCGGCCGACTGTCTGCGTCTCGGCGTGGCCGACGCGCTGGTCGACGAGCCCGGCGGTGGCGCCCATCGATCCCCGGAGGGCACCATCGAGGCCCTCGGCAACGCGGTGTCTGCCGCGCTCGACGAGCTGGCGCCTCTCGACGGTCCGGCGCTCCGGGCCCAGCGCTACGCGCGCTTCCGCGCGCTCGGGGCCTTCGAAGATCGCGGCGCCGAAGGTGGTGGCGGCGAGGGGCGAGGGTGATCCGGAGCGGCACCCGGATCCGCGTCGCCGGCGACAAGTCGGTGTCGCACCGCGCGGTGATGTTCGGCTCCATGGCCAAGGGCACCACCCGGGTTCGCGGTCTGCTCGACGCGGAAGACGTGGGGCGCACCGTGGAAGCGGCCCGAAAGCTCGGCGCCAGCGTGCAGAACGTGGGTCGTGAGCTCTGGGTGAGCGGTAGCCCCTGGCGCGACACCGGCGAGGTCGACTGCGGCAACTCGGGCACCACCGCACGCCTGCTCCTGGGGGCACTGGCGCCGCGAGCGGGGGCCACCCTCCATGGCGACGCCTCGCTGTCGCGACGCCCGATGATGCGAGTGATTGGTCCCTTGCGACGCATGGGCGCCGAGATCGAGGGGGGTCCCACGCTGCCGGTCGCCGTTCGCACCGCTGAGATGCACGGCATCGACTGGGTGGCCGAGGTCGCGAGCGCGCAGGTGAAGTCGGCGGTGTTGCTCGCGGGGCTCTGTGCGCACGGCACGACCCGCTACACCGAGCGGGTGGCCACGCGCGATCACACCGAGCGGATGATGCGCGGCATGGGCGCGAATATCCGCCTCGAAGCTGACACGGTCGTGGTGGAAGCTGGGCCGCTCTCGGCGGCCGACATCACCGTTCCCGGCGACATCAGCTCCGCCGCGTTCTGGATGGTGGCGGCGGCGATCCACCCGGGCGCTTCGCTCGTTCTCGAGGGCGTGGGCCTCAACCCAACCCGCACCGGCGTCATCCACGTGCTCCGTCGCATGGGCGCGCGAGTCGACGTGGAGGACCACGGCGGCATCGAGCCCATCGGCACGGTGACCGTGACCGGCGCCGAGCTTCGCGGGACGGAGATCGGTGGCGCCGAGGTGCCCACGCTGATCGACGAGCTGCCCGTCCTCGCGGTGGCCGCGGCCTTTGCCGAGGGACAGACGGTCGTGCGCGACGCGGCCGAGTTGCGCGTGAAGGAGTCCGACCGCGTGGCGGCCGTGGTGGATGGCCTCCGCTCGGTGGGCGCCGACGCGGAGGCGCGACCGGACGGCTTCGTGGTGAGCGGGGGCACGCCCGTCGGCGGACACGTGGACACCCGCGGCGATCACCGCATCGCGATGTGCTTCTCCATCCTCGGCCTGCGGGTGCCGGTGACGGTGTCGGAGACCGACAGCATCCGCACGAGCTACCCCGCCTTCCTTGCGACCCTCGAGGAGGTGCGGGCGTGATCGCCATCGCGGTCGACGGCCCCGCCAGCTCGGGCAAGGGTACGGTGGCGCGCCGTGTGGCTCAGCTCCTCGGCTACCAGTACGTCGACACCGGTGCGATGTACCGGACGGTGGGGCTTCTCTGTCAGCGCCAGGGCGTCGACGTTCGCGACCCGGCGGCCGCCGCCGAGGTGGCGCGTCACATCGACTTCGCGTTTGCCTTTCGCGACGGTGCGCTGGTGGTCTACGCGGACGGGGAGGACGTGAGCTTCGCCATCCGAGGCGAGGTGGTGGGCGCCGCTGCGAGCGCCGTGGCGGTGCATCCGCCCGTCCGCTCGGCGCTCCTCGGCCTGCAGCGGGCGCTGGGTGCCGCCGGTCGCGTGGTGATGGACGGTCGCGACATCGGGACGGTCGTACTCCCCCGCTCCCAGCTCAAGGTGTACCTCGATGCCTCGCTCGATGAGCGGGCGCGTCGTCGGCACGCGGAGTTGCCGGATCGTGCCTACGCCGACGTGCGCGCCGAGCTGGCCGCGCGCGACGCCCAGGACATGGGACGGGCCACCGCCCCGTTACGGGCGGCGGACGACGCGATCCACCTCGACAGCACACGCCTGACCATCGACGAGGTGGTGAACTCGGTGGTGCGCCTCGCCCGCGAGCGCGGGGGCTAGTCCCTTGCTTTTCATCTCCGACGAGTTCTTCGTCTTCCTCGTGCTCGCGCTCGTCACCAGCGCGGTGGCGGCTGGGCCCCGGTGGCGAGCTTGGCTCTTGCTCGCGTTCTGCGCGTGGTTCTACGCCAGCTGGAGCCTGCCCTTCATGGGGCTCCTGATCGCGAACACCGTGATCGACTACGTCCTCGCTCTGGGGATCCATCGTTCAGCCTCGCCTCGGGGCAAGCTCGCGATGGTGACTGCGAGTGTCACGATGAACCTCGGGATGCTCGCCGCCTTCAAGTACGCGGGATTTGCTGCATCGACCGTCAACGATGGACTTCGATTGCTGGGGACGGACATCAGCGTCCCCGTGCCGCAGCTCGTCTTGCCGCTCGGCATCAGCTTCTATGTCTTCCAGGCGATCTCGTATACCGTCGACGTTTACCGTGGCCTGCTCCTGCCCACGCGCTCGATCCGCGAGTTGGCCACCTTCATCATGTTCTTCCCGCACCTCGTGAGCGGACCCATCGTGCGCGCGGCGGAGATCCTCCCCCAGCTCAAACGTTTGGAATCGCCGCCCGCGGTGGCCGACATCGCCGCGGGTGCGCGCGACTTCGTGCTCGGCTTCGGGCGAAAGGTGCTCATCGCCGACCCCTTCGCCCAGTTGGCCGACGCCGCGTTCGCTCGCCCCGAGGCCTATAGTTCCCCGTCGCTCTGGATTGGGCTCCTCGCCTATGCCTTCCAGATCTACTTCGACTTCTCCGGCTACTCGCAGATGGCGGTGGGCCTCGCGCGCATGTTCGGCATCCACTTCCCCGACAACTTCGACAGCCCCTACATCGCCCGTTCCTTGCAGGAGTTCTGGCGGCGTTGGCACATCTCTCTCTCGCGTTTCCTCCGGGACTACCTCTACATCCCGCTCGGGGGCTCGCGTTTCGGGCTCGGGCGCACCTTGTTCGCCCTCTCGGCCACCATGCTCATCGGCGGTTTCTGGCACGGCGCCAACTGGACCTTCGTGGCCTGGGGCGCCATCCACGGCTTCGGGCAGGCGATCGCCTACCTCTACCGGGAGAAACGACCTGCTTCTCACGCCAACTTCTGGGAGAGCCCGGTCGGCAACTTCGCGGGCTGGACAGTCACCATGGCCACCGTGCTCCTGGCCTGGGTGTACTTCCGCGCGCCGAGTCTCGGCGAGGCCAACCTCTACCTCGCGCGACTGTTCAGCTTCGCGCCGGGGGACGCGCTCCCAGTGTCGGGGTTGCAAGCGTTCCTCTTCGCCCTGGCGGCTGCCGTTCACCTGGTGGCCTACTTCCGGCCCAAGTTCGCCTTGCCCTGGCCGTCCCGCCCGGTGGCGGATGGGCTCGCAGCGGGGCTTCTCTACGTGGCACTCGTCATGGTCAAGCAGGCTGATGCGCCCTTCATCTACTTCAACTTCTAGCCCCCAGCTTGGGGTCGGCCACGCCCGGCCCTATTCAGCTACGCTGGGGCCCCCTATCTCCAGGCGATCCGTCGCCCGGAACCACGACTTTGCGGGTCCTGCCACCCCTGGCGTCCCCATCGGCTTCGCTTCGCTCCGCGATGGGGCGCGCCAGGGGCGTCACCCGCCTCCCCCACTTTGCCGGGCGACTCGATCACGTCGGCTCGACCCCGCTGCGGACGGGCCGGGCGTGGCCTCGATCTCCTACCTGGCTTGTTGGTCGAATTCGTACTCTCGGCTGGATCAGCTTGGCGCTGCGTTCGCGTGCTCGCGGGGCGGGGAGAGGACAAGCTGATGCGCTACCTCCTCGCCCTGCTCTTGGCGATCGTCGGCCTGCCGCTCGCGGCGTGGTGGACGATGTCGGTGCACGAGCCGCATTGCGAGTGGCAGGAGGCCTTCTGGAATGGGGACCGGGCGGTGGGGGAGGGGAGCGTCGGGGGGCTGATCCTCGGGAGCTCGCGCTCGGGGACGGACTACCGGCTTTCGGTGCTGGCCGAGCGGACCGGCTACGCCTGGAAACGACTGGCACGACACACGCTCACCGGCTCGGCGCTGCCGCCCACCTACCCGGCGCTCCTCGCGGCCTCGGACGCAACGCCGGGGCGACTGGAAGTGCTGGTGGTCGAGGTGTCACCGCTGTTGTTCGACCAGACTAGTTGTGGTCGCGAGCCCATCCCGCACGTCGCGATGAATCCACGCTGGTTTGGCGCCTCGTCGCGACTGGGGCTCGACGAGCGGCCGAGCGCCATGGCGATGTGGCTGCTCCCGCACCGCTGGCTCGCGGGCAGCGGGCGCCGACACGACCTCGTGGAGCACGCCAAGGACCCGGTCCACGCCCTCGCGACCTTGGCAGACCTGCGGCACATGGGTCGCGACACCATCGACCGGTGGCCCGGGGAGCCCGCGCCCGAGCTCACCGAGAAGAACGCCTGGAACCGTCGCGAGTTCCTGCTTGGCGGCAAGATCGACACCTGGGAGCCGTCGCTCAACCAGGGGTGCGTGGAAGCCTTGGCGCGTACCGTGGAGGGCGCGGGGGCACGACGCAGTTTCCTCGTCATCCTGCCCGTCCGCCCCATGCTCCGCGCCACCGTCGAGGCTGACTACTGGTCGGCGTCGCGACAGGCCTTCCGCGACCTTGCCAAGACGCTGCCCAGCACGGCGCTCCTCGACTACAGCACCTTCGCGGATGCCGACGAGCGCCTGTTCAACGACTTTGATCACCTGGGCGAGTCCGGCGCCACGGCGTTCTCGAACGACTTCGCCGGGGTCGTGGAGTAGGGCCTCGCCCGGAGGTGGCTCACTCCACCTCGATCACCACCACCGCGACCTCGCTCAGGTGCCCCCCGCCGTCCTCGACGACCACCCCCACGTCGAGCACGCCGGCGCCTTCGTAGTTGCTGGCTTCCAGCGCGTAGCGGATGCTGTTTTCCGTCTCGTCGCAGGTCTCCTCGTCGTCGTCGAACTCGAAGGGGTTGAAGTCGTGGTCGGCGTCGCCCGAGGTGTCGACTGAACCGTCGCCGTCTTCTTCCACCCACAGGTAGGTGGTAACCACGAAGAGATCGCCATCGACGTCGCTGATGTCGAGGTCGAGCACCAGCGCCGGCTTGTCGCTGCCGCCGAAGTCGTACTCTGGTTCCCATGTGCCGTCGGTGATGGTGACCACGGGCGCGTTGCTGCCGCAGGTCTCGTCGATGACGCCGTCGCAGTTCTCGTCTACCTCGTTGCCACCGGCCTCGGCCGCGCCGGGGTTGATGGCCGCGTCGTCGTCGTTACAGTCGGTGGCGTCCGCCACGAACCCAGCCGGGGCATCGCACTCCACGAGGGTCTCAGCGAGGTCGCCGTAGCCGTCGGCGTCGTCGTCGGCGTACCAGGTGCCCATGTCGGTGGCGTTCTCGTCCACCGCCCCGTCGCAGTTGTCGTCGATGCCGTTGCAGGTTTCTGCGGTGTTCGCGCAGTCCGCGGCGGTGTCGTCTTTGTCTTCGGCGCCAAGCGCGCAGGCCAGAGTGAAAAACCCGATGAGGGCGATGCAGGTGCGCATCGCCCTCCGCTAATCGAACTAGCGCCAGGCCGCCGCGTGCTCTGCTGCCCAGTCGACGAAGCGAGTGGCGGGGCGACCGAGCACCCGCTCCACCTCGCCGGTGACGGTGCCGGTGTAGCCGTTGCGCACGTACTCGTAGAGCATCGACATCGTGGCCACGCCGAGCTCGGGAGACCCGAAGCTGCGGAGCGCGTCGGCGAAGACCTGGGCGGGAATGTCGTGGTATTTCACCGCCTTGCCCGTGGCCTCGGCGATCTGCGAGGCCACCTCCGCGTGGTCGAGAGACTCGGGGCCGGTGATCACCCAGGCCTCGCCGGAGACCGTCCCGAGGAGCGCGGCTGCGGCCATCGCGCCGATATCGGCGGCCGCCACGAAGCCCGTCTTGCCCTGCCCAGCCGGGAGGTAGAGCGCCCCCTCGGCCTTGATGGGGCCTCCGTAGAACTCGATGAAGTTCTCCATGAAGAAGCTCGGGCGGACATGCACCCACGCGAGCCCCGAGGCCTCGATGGCGAGCTCCAGCTGGCGGTGACCACTCTCGGGGCGCTGCTCCACGCCGATGGCGGAGAGCTTCACCACGCGCTTGACACCATGGGCCTTGGCGGCGGCGAGGATCGCCTTGCCCACCTCCACCTCGTCGGGTCGGAAGGAGGGCATGGCGAGGTAGAGCGCGTGGACACCCTCGAGCGCGGCACCCCAGGTGCTGGTGTCGTCGAAGGACCAGGCCACCGCCTGGACGCCGTCCGGGAACGTGGCCGCCTTTGGGTCGCGGGTCGCCGCGCGGACCTGAGCGCCCTGGTTGACGAGCGCTTCGACGGTGGCGGAGCCAGTGGTGCCGGTGGCGGTGAGGACGAGAACAGTGCGGGACATGTGTGTTTCTCCTTGAAGCACGGCGGCGGGTTCGCTGCCGACGCCCAGAGAGATAGCGCCGCCTGATAACAGGGAGAAGTGCATATGTATTGATGAGACAATAATGGTTTGCTTATGATTGAGTCGCTCACCCTCCACCAGTTGCGGGTGCTCCTGGTGCTGATCGAGGAACAGAGCGTGTCGGCGGCGGCGCGCCGTCTCGGCGTGAGCCAGCCAGCGGTGAGCCACGCCCTGCGGGGCCTACGAACGACCATGGGCGACCCCATCCTCGTGGGGGGCACCCGGGGCATGGTGAAGACACCGCGCGCTGAGGCCCTGGAAGCGCCGCTCCGCCGTACCCTCCGCGCCATCGAGGGCCTGGTGGGCGGCGACGTGGGCGTGGACATCGCCACGGTGAAGCGTCGCTTCACGCTGGGCACGTGGGACGGCGTCACGTTGCGCATCGTGCCCGCGCTCCTCGACCAGGTGCTGCGCGAGGCGCCTGGCGTCGAGATCGACCTTCGCCCCGTGCCCCCGCGCGGGGCCAGCGCCGAGCTGGAGGACGGCCTGCTCGACCTCGCGGTGGAAACACGACCCCGAGCCGCACCGGGCATCAAGCAACGTCTCTTGTTCGAAGATGGTTTTGCCTGCCTCGTGCGTGCCGATCACCCGCAGGTGGGCGCCGAGCTCGACCTCGCCACCTTCCTCGCCCTCCCCCACGCGCTGGTGTCGCCGCAGGGGGAGGGGACCGGCGTGGTGGACCGTCGCCTGGAGGAGCTCGGCGAGAAACGGCGCGTCGTGATGAGGATTCGCTATTTCATCGCGGCGCCCTTGATCGTCGCCCGCTCCGACTGCGTGCTCACCCTGCCGCGGTCACTCGCGGTGTCGATGGCGGCCCTCGCGCCGCTTCGGATGCTGGAGCCACCGGTGGATCTGCCCTCTTTCCGCACCTTCATGGTGTGGCACGGGCGCGCCGACCACGACCCCGCGCACCGTTGGCTGCGCGAGGCGGTGGTCGGCTCGGCGATCACTGGGGGAAATCCCCCACGGGTGGGCGACTAGGCGCGGCGACGGCGACGGAGCGCGGCGGCGGCACCGAGCACGCCGATCGCCAGGGCGCCCTCCTCGGCGGGTGCCCCGCAGAGACCGCGACTGTCACTGTCATCGGCCTTGTCGACGTCCTCGGTGTCGTCGGTGTCCTCGGTGTCGGCCGTGTCGGTGTCGGCGTCGCTGTCGGTGTCGGTGTCGGCGTCGGCGTCGCTATCGCTGTCCCCGTCGGTGTCAGTGTCGGTGTCGCTGTCGCCGTCGGCATCGGTGTCGCTGTCCACGTCGGTGTCGGCGTCACCGTCGCCCGTGTCGACGTCGGTATCGGTACAGCCCGATCGAGGCCTTGACCTGGAACGCCTTGTCGCCGGTCTGGAACGCGGTCTGGCCGATGGCGTCGATGATGCCGCGGCAGATCGCCGCCGCCGCGCCGATCGGCGC
>SXON01000006.1 GCA_005778355.1 Pseudomonadota bacterium
CTAGCGGGCTCGTCCGGAGCGTCCCTGGACTCCAGGGGTTCGGAGCCTGGTCAGAACATGCTGTCGTCACCCAGAAGAACATCGCCTCACCTCGTGGCGGGTAGACGGCGCCCCAAGGCCAAGTCGGACACCTACAACACGTCGCTCTCCCCGCCGGCCCCCACGATCTGCTCGCGCACACCGGCACGATCGATGGCCTGGTCGAGCGTGAGCGGCCAGGGCGCGCCCGCCAGTCTCAGCACCGGGCGCGGCTCCTTGTGGCCCGCCAGCCAGGTGTAGAGCGCCGCCACGCCGTAGGTGCGCGCGATCCAGTCCACGACGAGGTAACCCGCCTTGTACTCGGTCCACTGCTGTCCGTCGTCGGCACGGTAGCTTGGCTCGTTGCCCACCGACATACGGAACTGCGTGTCCACCCAAGTGGCGTGGCCCTCGATCACCAGCTTGCCCTCGTAGTAGGCATTGCCCGGCGAGCCGGTGCGATGCCGGCCAGCGTCGAAGCGACCCCCCTCCCACTGCCAGTTGTGGGTGTACTCGTGGGCGATCACCTCCGCCACCCAGTCGTCGTCAGCATGGGGACGCACCCGCACCTCATGCTCCGGCCCGGAGCGGTAGAAACCGGCGGAGAGGCGCTCGGCGCACTCCTCGGGGGTCATCCACGTGATGGGCGCCACCCGCGCCTGCGGGATCACCTGCAGGGCCCCGAACATCTGCGTCACCCAGCCGCCCGTCCAACCGGGGGGCTCCCCCAGGATCCGCCGCCGCAGCCGGTCGAGACGATTGACGTCGCGCTCCTCGGCGTCGCGAACCTTCACCTCGGGCAGAACGCCCACGCCCACGAGCCAGTCGACGGCCGCCCGACGGCTCACCCGGAAGCCCTGGGCGCTGGGCTCGATGTCCGGCTCGACGCGCCCACCACGAGGCAGCGTCAAGAGCACGGGCACGTCGCCGAGGCGCGCGCAACACAACACGCAGCCGTCGAGGCAGTGACAGGCACGCAGCCGCTTGCCCAGCCGGGCCAAGAGTGCCCGCAGCTCGTCGGCCGAGTTGGGGTGGAGCGCAGAGAGCTCCGTCCACTCCCCGGAGGCGAAACGACGGAAGAACAACCACCGCGAGGCACCTTCCTCGCCGTCGAGCATCTCGGCGTCGATCTCCTCGCCGAGGCCGAGGCACGCTGCCTCGAGATCGAGCCGCCACGCGTTGAGAAGCGCGCGCGAGGCCTCGGGCGACAACGCGACGCTGGGCGTGCGAATGTCGATCGAGAGCGAAGCCGCGGTGAAGGCGTGGGTGTACGGGGGCACGTCCACCGGGTTGCCCACCAGCCGGCGATCGGCGTTCAGACCGTGCGCCGTGCTGAAGACGCCGGACACGGTCTCCCTCACGCGCGACAACTCGCGCGTGAACCGGAAACAAAGGCCCGTCGGGAGGGAGAAGTCCCTTGTGCGCACGAGCGCCTCTTGCCCGATCGCGAGCTGGCGCACCGAGCGGTACAACGCCGGCGACGCGGCCACGCTCGACTCCGGCGTGAACACGCCCACCCGGCCACCGTCGATCGCGGCAACTTGAAGCGAGTGGCCCTCCCCCTCCACCCGGGTGGTGGCGATCCAGTCGACGAGGCCCCGCTCGGCATCGACCTGGGCCGACCGCCCGACCTCGTCGTGCGCCGCGTTCTCGCTCTGCACGAGGAGGCGCTCGCTGGTGACACACGACCAGGGCATCGGCGGCGCCACGGGGCGCGGCCAGGTGGCCGGCGCGACGAAGAACGGTTCCGCCCGCACCTCGCCCGTGGTGGCGTCGCGAACCACGCCGGCTTGCACGCAGCCACCGAGCCCCTGCGCAGGCGCCCCCGCCAGGAAGTCCGCCCAGGGCTCGCCGCCGTGGGTGCGCGCCATCTTGGAGCCCGCGAGGCAGGTGCCCGGCTTCAGCCGCTCGAGGAACTGCCACAGGCGCGCCGTGACGAGGTCGTCGCTGAGCCCTGGCGGGTACACCACCACCCGGCGCCGCGCCGCAGCGGCCTCGACGTCTGACACGGCCTCCACGTCGTGAGCACGGGGCGCCGCCACTACGAACAGGGTCCCTCCGGGCGCGAGGAGCCCGCGCAACGCGTCGATCTCGGCGCCGGCGGTGGCACCAGGGCCCGCGTGCACGATCACGGGGAAACCCTCGCCGTGCGCGGCCGGGGCGAAGCCGCGGGAGAGCTCGATGCGCGGCACGAGGTCGACCGGGTCGGCCTTGAAGAGCTCCGACCAGTCGGCCGCCACCTGCTTGACCGCCTTCGACAGGGCCTCGCGGGCCTCGGGGCTGAGCAGGCCGGTGGCGTCGGACACGAGCACCCGTGGACGAACCCGGGCGCCGAAAACACCACAGAAGCCGGCGGCGCCGATGCTCGCGAGCAGCACGGCCAGCTCCTCGGCGAGGGGCGTGCGCACGATGTAGCGCTCGTCGTGAGGCGAGAGCATCGTGGGCGGGAGCCAACCCACGAGGAGCTGCGTGGGGGCCGCCCGGTCGAGGCGGGCCTCGCGCGTGTCGGCGCGGGCGAGGAGGTGCTCCACCAGCGCCAGCCGATTGTCGGCGTCGTGCACCAGCGCCGCCGAGGCGAAGTCCTGCCCGCGTGCGCCCACGAGCATCCGCAGGCGGATGAGCGCCTCGCGCACGTGGAGCCACTCGGCGCGCGCGAACCGGTGCGGGTGCATCACCACCACCAGCCGCAAGCTCCAGGTCCAGGCCGGTTGCTCGTGCGCGAGCAAGGGGAGCAGGCTCTCCACCAGCTCCCTGCCCTGTGTCACGACCACCGCCGGCGCCGCCTCCGGCAAGGCGTGTCCGGCAGGGCCGGTGGGCACCGACCACAACAACTCCGGGTGATCCCCCTGCCGGGTGACCAGCCCGCTGAACCAGCCCGGCAGCACCTCCTCGCCAGTGGGCGTGACCACGAGCACCCGGCCGCCGCGGATCTCCGCCACCCAGGTGGCCGCCGCGAGCACCGCCTCGGTGCGCCCCGACCCGGGCAGGCCGCACACCGCCACGCTGCCCAGCGGTCGCTGCGAGGGCGCGCCGCCCGAGAGGACGGCCTCCGAGGCGGTCAGCACGGCCGCGACCCCGTCGAGGTGGTCGCGGGTGGGCGACCGGACGCCGGACGCCGCGAGCAGGGCCAGGGCGCCGGGCCAGGCCGCCTCGAACTGGGCGGCCTCGTCCGGCGTGGCGAGAACAGGCTCGCGGCCGCGCAACAGCGCGAGGGAGCTCACCTGCCACCGGTAGGGGGTGGACTCGCGGATGAACTTCAAAAGCGGAGAGTCCGGGCGCTCCTCGGCTGGTTCCCCGGCGACGGGGGCCGATGCCTCCACGTCCTCCCACCCCAGCGGCAGGAACACCGCGACGGCCAGGAGGCTCTGCGCCAGCAAGAGCCCGAGCAGGAGGCCGCCGGCCACCGCGCCGCCGGGACCCGCGAGCACCAGCAGGGGCGCCACCGTGGCCGTCGCCACCCCCACCGCCAAGGCACCGGCCAGGTACACCAGCGCCGACAATCGCGGGAGGCGGCTCATCATCGCGAGGTCCCAGGCGAGGCCCTGCGATTGCCCGGCCGGGAGCGCGCTCGCCAGGCCGAGACCGCCGATGAGCGCGATCATCGCCCCGCCGCCGAGCACGGCCACGTCGAGAACGGTGACCGCGCCGGTGGCGAAGGCGGCAAGCACCGCCGGCGCGAGGAGCGGGACAAGCGTGCCGAGGAGCACCGCGAGCGTGGCCGCCAGCACGGCGGCGGCGCGGAGCCGGACGTGCATCGCCACGGGACGGCGCGCCGTCATGGGTTTGCCTCCCAGCGGACGCGGGCCCGAAGGACCACGCCCGGCGGCGTGCCCCCCAGCGGCTCGACCGCCCGGAGGGCCGGTGGCGGCTCAGCGACCGCGGGCGGCGGCGCCGGTAGCCGCGCCAGGGCCTCGTCGATCCACCCGCGCTGCCGGTCCAGCAGCAACATGCGCGCGTCGAAGGGCTCCGCCAGCGCGGCCAGGAAGATGCGCGCGTCGATGGCCGCCAAAAGCGCCGACTCCGCCGTGACCTCGCGCCCCGGCACCTCGCCCACGACCGCCCACGCGGCGCTCCGTTGCGAGGCGATCGCGTCGAGGTCGGCGAGGTCGCCGTCGGCCTCCACCTTCGCCGGGATCGCGACCAGCTCGCGAAAACCGCGCCGGGCCGTGTCGATCATCTCGAGCATCGCGGCCGCCCGGCCCTGGGCGTCGGCGCCGGCCGTGGCCACCAGGCGCGCCGTGGCCGCTGCGCGCCCTCGCTCCACGCTCTCGCGGAGTCCTCCGAGGTCGGCGTCCATCCCGGCCTGGATACTCTCGGCGGCGTCGAGATGCTGTCGGCGGACCAGCCGGTGGACCGCCTGGACCGCGAGCCCGGCCGCGGCCCCGGCGACGGCCGCGATGGCCAGGCGCGGCGGGGTCAACGGCAATCCCAGCGCCAGGAGCGCCCAGCCCGTCAAGGGCAGCGTGGCCACGAGCGCCGCCAACGAGAGGCCCGCGGCGAGGGACTGCAGCCCCCCGGCGGCGCCACCCGGCGCGAGGATGGCGCCCTTGACCCAGCTCGCCTCCTGGTCCGTCCACGACCCGGCCAGGGCGCGCGCGCGGGCGAGCGGCTTCTCGCCCGGCGGCGTGTAGTCGCCCGGCCGGCGGTCGGTCGCCAACTCCACCAGCTGCGCGCGTCCCGCGGGCACCGGCAGCGTCCCGTTCTCCACCTGGTTGCGAAGGCTGGTGAAGAAGGCCTGCGCGACGCGCGCGCCCTCGCCACTCGCGCGCGCGGCGAGTTGCCGGGGCAAGGACGTGCCGGCGCGCGCCACCTCGGCCTCGAGCGCGGCCACCTGCACCGGCGCGGTGAGGCCGAGGCTGTCGATCTTCGCCGACGGCGGCTCCGGCCAGCGAGCCAGGCTGGCCGGGAGCACACCCTCCTCCGACACCTCCACCCTGATGTCGCGCAGCTGCTGGCCGAGCTGGCTCGCGTCGCCCGGGATCGCCGTGGCGGTCGGCGCCGCGGGGGGCACGCCGAGCAGGTGCGCCAGCCGCTCGAGGTGGGCGCGGCGGGCCCCCGCGGGCGTGCGGCTCTCGGCCACGGCGACGTCGAGCAGGCGCGCGACCGTCGAGCCGTCGTAGTCGAGCGCGCTGATGTCCCGGCAAAACTCTGCGTCGTCGAGCAGCCGGTGGAGCGCGAGGACGGCGCCCAGCGCTGGGAGGAGCGCCGGCCCGGGCCCGGAGACGACCTGGAACAAGTGATGACTCGGCGCCCATTTCACTGCGACGGCCCGGGGAACCACGGCGAGCACGATCGACCGGGGCATGGTGCCCACCAGGCAAGCCAGCGCCTCGTCCAGCGTGGGTCCCGCCACCAGCACGCAGGCGCGGGCCTCGTGCCCGGTGCGCCGGTCGGTCACGGTGATGCCATGCGCCCAGCCCTGCCGCCGGGCCAGCGAGGCGAGCATCGCAGACAGCGCGGCGCGCAGCGCCCCGTCGGGGACGACGACGACCAGGCCGATCATCCGCGCCGCCCCGTCAAGCGTGCAGCCAGCTCGGGAGGGCGCCCTCGGCCAGGGCCTGCGCCATCGCCTCGCCGAGCTTCTGCGCCGCCGAGTCGAACACGTCCGAGCGCTCCTCGTCGCCTCGCGCCGCCGCGCGCGCTTGTTTCTGCCAGTCGGCCTTGAGCTTGGTGAGCTCGCCGGCCACCAGCCCCTTCCAGCCGCGCTCCCTGTGGTGCCGCTGCTCGAGCTCGGCCCCGCACGCCCTCGCGAGCAGGCCCAGCGCCCGGGCGCCGTCGTGACTTGCAAGCCACTCGGCACAGCCGACGAGGCTGCGCGGCCCGATCACCTCGTCGCTGGCGATCCCGTGGCCGCCGTCCGACGCCGCCAGCTCCGCGCGGCACTTGACGATCCCGGTGCGCGACACCGCGACGATGCCCAGGTGCTGCGCCAGCAGGAGCACGCAGGCCGCCTGGCCCGCGCTGCCCGCGTCCCAACGGCTCGCCACGCGCCAGCGGGTGCCGTAGCGACGGTCCACGTGGGGATGAAACGTCTGGTGCGGTAAATAACGCCGATAGTTCAGATCGAAGCCCTCGGGCACGTGCACGTGGTCGAGCGCCACACCCAGCTCGAAGCGGAGGATGGCCAACTCGCCATGGCCGAAGCCGGTGTCGCCCTCCACGTACACCGCGCTCCCGAGGCGACCGGCCAGCCGCAGGGCCTCGACGGCCTGCCCCGTGGCCGCGTTCGCCGGGTGGTAGGCCACCACCGTGTCGCCCCCGGGGGCCTTGCCCTCCTCCAGCCGCCACAGGGCGGCGGCGAGATCGAAGGCGCGGGCCACCGGCGCGGCCGCGAGAATGTCCGTCGCGCGGACCATCGCCGCGTTGGTGTCGCGCGTCCAATCCAGGTCGTTCACCGCCTTGGCCGTGGTCTCCCCGTAGATCGCCATCAGGCGCGACTGGCACTCACGGTTCACGCGGGCGTCCTTCGATTGGCGGGCGCCCTCGTACCAGTCC
Source organism: Pseudomonadota bacterium (assembly GCA_005778355.1). Lineage (GTDB taxonomy): Bacteria > Myxococcota_A > UBA796 > UBA796 > SXON01 > SXON01. The sequence goes on from SXON01000006.1 coordinate 6,514, forward strand.
TCGAGGTCGAGCTTGGCTGCCTCGCGGAGCGCGTTGTCGAGCGTGCACAGCTCGAGCGCCGCGCCGCGAAGGTTGGCGCTCACCACGCCCGTCATCGCCAGTCGAAGGCTGTCGGCCCGGCGCTCCAAGTTGACTGGCTTCAGGGCGTCGGCCCACTTCGCGTTGTGCGCGTTTGCCGCGAGCAGCTCTCCGAAGGCCTCGGCCAGCCTCATCCCCACGCTCTCGGCGTTGGTCGCGGCGTCGAGCTTGCCCCGGCCCTGCATCTGCGCCACCAGCCAACGGCGGAACGTGGCACCGGCGCCCACCACGTGCCGCCCGCCTTCCACTTTCTCTGCCGCGCGCCGGGCGTCATCGGCGTTGGACACCGCCTTGGCGATCGCGTTGCCGCGGATCACCTGGTCGGCGAGCGCCGCGATCACCCGGGACTGCGCCTCGAGGTGCCGCTTGAGGGTGCCGTACACCGTGTTCACGGCGGGCACTGCGGCGTGCCAGAAGTACCAGTCGAGCTCCTGGGCGCCGAAGGTCTTGATGGCCTCCACGTTGCCGCGCGACGCACGCTTGAAGCCACCACGGAGCACGACCAGCCAGTTCGCCGCCGCCTCGTCGATCTGCTGGCGAGCCGCCTGCTTCACGCCCACGTCCTGCCGTTTCCCGGGATCGGCCTCCTTGGCCTCGTTCGCTGCCACGTCGGCCCAGGCGTGGTCGATGTGTTGGATGAGGCCCGCGACGAAGCGCCCTGCCACCCCGAGCGCCCCCTTCTCAACGAGTCCACGCACCTGGGCGTCGGTCTTCACGATCAGCTCTCGTTGCACCAGCTCGCGCGCCATCGCGTTGAGTTGGTCCGGGAGGCGGTCGAGCTCCTTGAGGAAGCGGTCGAAGTCGTCGAGGTAGCCCGGCAGCTCTTCCTTGCTGGCCTGATCGAGCTGGCCGTTGAGCCGGTCGAGCGTAGTTTCGAGGGTGTCGCGCACCGTGCGGAAGCGGTCGAAGAGCTGGTTACGCTCGCGACCGGGTCGCTCCTCGATGCGCAACACGTCGGTGAAGAAGTGGCGCGCCGCGTCGTCCACGCTCGGATGCAGGGCCGCGTAGCTCTGGTCCACCAGGCCAAGGCGGGCGTTGTGTTCGGCCGTGCCCTCGCCCACCACCCACTCGAGCACCTGCTTCACCGCCTCGTGCTCCACCCAGTCGGCGAGCGCCGGGCCGGGCACCGTCAACAACGATGCGCCCAGCGAGCCGAATCGACGGTCGGGCGGCGCGGCCACGAAGGTGTCCAGCGTGCGGCGCGAGCGGTCGATGCCCTTCGCCCACAGCGCCAGCGCCTTGCCGAGCGCACTCTCGAGCTGCTCGCGGCTCCGCTCCACCCCGCGACGGTCGAGGTTCTGGATCACCAGGTTGTACTCGATGGGGGCGGTGTCGGGCGGCAACTCCACGTCGAACCAGCCGTCATCCTCGCCGCGCACGCGAACCGAGTACCCCTCCCTGCCGGCGGCGGCGCGGCTCCACGCGTCGACCTCCAATAAGGCGGCGATCGAGTTCGCGGCCCGGCGACTATTCACGACGTCCTGCTGGGTGGCGGACCCGGCCCCGGACACCGCGAGCGCGTCCATTTGCACGCCGAAAATGCGAACCGTGGTGATGTCGCGGGCGGCCGCGGCCCGCCGGACCAGCGCCGCGGTGTCCATGAATGTGCCGGACCCCGTGCCGTTGGTCAGGCTCGAGGCGATGAACACGTCGAGCGAGCTCCGCGCCACGTCGGGCGGGCAGTTGCGCATCAGCGCGCCGATGGCATCGTTGATCGCCCGGATGAACCACTGCGCATGATACACGAGGAAGAACCGGCCGTAGGCGCGCGTCATGCCGCAGCCGTCGGAGTAGTCGACACTGGCGCTGCCCTGGAGCTGCGCAGGCCACCAGTCGGCGATCTCCGCCGCATTTCGACGCAGCTCGTTGATCTGGTTGATGGGGTCGGGCGGCGTCGGGTAGAGCACGTGGGTGAGCGGCACGTCCGGCACCAGCTTGGCGTCGAGCGCGATCATGCCGATGGCGCGGCCCGCCGGGTTGCCGACTTCCTTCTCCAGCGCCGAGAGAATGCGAGTGCCGGTGCCGCCGAGGCCGATGAATAGGGTGGGCTTGCTCATGGTGACTCCAGTGCTGTGTTCACTTTGCGGATCGTTCGATGCGGATGGTGCGGGTGCCCGGGTCGATCTCGGAGAATTCGAGACCGTCGCCGGGTCGGTTGAACTGCTGGGGCTTGGGCATGGGTTCGAGGCGACCCGCGCCGAGGCGCCAGCCGCGGGTGAGAGGCAAGAGGACGAAGGCACAGGCCGCCGGTGAACCCGCGCCGGGGCGCAGCTCGGCCACCGCGCCCACCTTCGAGCCGCGAAGCCGCAGCTCCTCGCCGTGCCGGACAATGTACAACGGTCGCCGTGAAAAACGCGCCCAGTTGGTGTGGAGCAGGGCGGCGCGGTCGTTGCCGACTTTCAGCGCGGGATGAAACTTGGGCCGGGTGAACCACGCGGTCAGGACCGCCAGCCCAGCCAGACCGGACAGCCACGCCCCGAGGTGCGGCCGCCAGGACACGCGCCCGGGGATCGACACGCAGCCCCGCGCGTCGGCCTGTCCCGAGCAGTCGGCGCAGCTCACCGCGAGTCCCGGCGACGACGCACACACGCGCAGGCCGAGCTCCCCGGTCGCGACGCCAGGGTCGGCGCCGAGCCAAGTCGAAAGTGTCCACGGCTGCGCGCGGGGGTGCACGCGCAGGTCGATGGGAACAGGCTCGTCCCCGGCAAGGACCGTCAACTGCCCGCCGCACTGGCCCCCGGCGCAGAGCTCCACGTCGCCGGGGACGGCCACGCCCCCGGCCGTCTCGACGGCGAGGGTGACACTCGCCGTGCCCTTCCCGCCCGGCGCCGCCACCGCCAGCGGCCGGTCCACCGGTAAAAAAGCGCCAAGGAGGCCGGGCACGAGCTCGGGGATGGGCGCGTCGAGGGCGCCACTCTGACCGGAGAGCACCACCGAGGCCGCGCGCGTGACATCGAAGCTGGCCGCCGCGCAGCTCGGGCCGGTGGACAAGGGCGAGAACGCCACCCCCGGCCCAACCGTGGAGAGCGCCGCGCACACGTGCGACGGGCTCGGGGCGAGCAGGTAGCGCCCCTCCGGCAACTCCGCCGGCAAGGTGACGCTTCCCGGCGCCCAGCGCGCCTGGAAGGGCTGCATCGACGCCGGCGCCGCGCCCTCGACGCGCCAGCCGGGCTCGTCGGTCGCCTCGCCCCTGGGAGAGAGCAGGTGGAAGGGCACCTCCGGGGCGGAGGCCTCGGCGATGGCCGGGCACGCGGCCAGCTCGGGATTGCCGAGCAAGCGCGGGAAGAAGGTGATCGCAGGCGGCGAGCTCACCTCGATGCTGTCGCGACGACCCGCGCTGAGGTTGACCACGCCCTGGAGCGGGGCCGTCCACGCGTAGAGATACTCTGGCCCGCCCTGCGACAGTTCGCCCACGCCGCCCTTCTGCACGGGCCAGATCACGTGCCGCAGGGCCTCCCGATTGCGGTCGAGCCACGCCTTCTCCGCCGCGGTGTCCGGGCAGTTGTCCTGGCCGTCGGTGAAGACGAGGAAGTCCCAGGCAGCGGCGGCCCGGAGGTCTTGCCCGGTGTCGCTCACCCCCAGCCGGGGCGCGGCGAGCTGGTAGATCGACTTGTACAAGCACGTACGTTGCTCGCCGTAGGCGGCCGGGTCGGAAGGAAAGAACTGGTCGAGCGCGAGCTTGGCGTCTCGGGGCGACCCGCCGGGACCCTTCGTGGGCCAGGTGGCCACGAGCCCCGTGCCGAAGGTGGCCAGCGTGACCGCCACCGCCTGGTCGCCGTAGCCGGCCAGCTTGTCGAGCAGTGCCTCGGTGCGCGCGCGCGCCGCCTTGATGCCCTCGGGCACCTGCTTCATCGAGCCGCTGCGGTCGACGAGAAGCACCACCTGGTAGCGCTGGTCGAGCGCACTGGCGTCGCCCGCGCACGGGTCGGCCCCGTGGGCGAGACCGCTGGCCAGGAGGAGGGGGAGCATGGCGGCGGCATCCTAGGCCCGGGGGCCAGGGCGGGTCAAGGCGAGGTCTCCGCCCGCGCCTCGTGGTACACCTCCGGCGGAGGAGCCCACCATGACCGCCTTCGACCGCGCCCGTTCCCTGCTCGTGGTTCGCGCCCGCATCAAGTCAGGCGAGGGCCGGTCGAACCAGATCCGCCAGGCGCTACCGGGGATGAAGCTGCCGGGCCAGGCGGCGCCCGCGTGGCGCGAGCTCGGCCCGGAGGCCGACGACGAGGGCACGCGCGCGGCGATCGACGAGCTCGACGCCGGGCTTGCCGACGTGGTGCGCTACTCGGGGAGTGGTCGCGACGGCAGAGAGAAGACGGGATGGGTGGCGCATCGATACCGCCTGACCGACGAGGCCAAGGCGGCGCTCGGGCTGCCCGAGTGGTGGTTCGTAGAGCGCGAGGGTGGTCGCAGCCTGCAGATGCCTTCGTGGGGGGCGGTGGATGTCATCTTTTTCCCGCTCGAGGTGGCTTTCCTCGTGATCCACCTCGACTGGACGAGCGGAAAGGGCGCCGTCGACAGCGTCGAGGGTATCTGCAAGGGGCTCGACGAGGCCCGGCACCTGACCATCGCCAACGGCGGGCGCATCCGGGTGGACACTGTCAGCGTGGGCCAGAAGGCGCCGCCGGCCGCCGTGGAGAAGGCGAACGAAGGCGCGAGGGCGCGTGCCGCCGCCCTCCGCTCGCTTGGCCTCGCGATGACGGCCAGCAACGAGTTCGACCTGTCCGCCGTCACGCGGCTCTTGCTTGGGGAGCGACCCGGCGGCCCAACGGAAGCAGGCGAGATCGAGTTCCTGTCACACTACGCGTTCTGCGTGTCGGCGGTTCACCTCGCGGCCCCGGTCGAGCCGGCGTACCGGCGACAGCTCGCGTTCTGCCTTCGCCGGGGCTACGACCCGGACCGGTACCCCGTGGGCCCGGAGGACCGTCCCGACGAGGTTTTCTGGCCCCGCGCGGGGCGCAACATCGGCGTGGCACGCGAGGGCGTGGCCAGCCTCGGCGATCCAGAGGACTGGGTAGAGTTTCCCAACCGCTTCGCGACCGTCTACTCGCGCCTCGCCCTCCACGCGCTCGCGGAACGCGCGTCGCTCAGCACGCTAAGTCGACGTATCTCCGCTATCGCCCATGCGAACTGGGAGGGCGCGGACGCCGAGGCGAACCTTCGGAAAGGTGCCCGCGAGGCCACCCGCTACACGTTGACCATGGTGATGGAAGACCCGGGCGGTCTGACTGATCACGCCCACTTCTTCCGCTCCGCCCGCGAAGCGCTCGGTACCCCCGAGCAACTCGAAGAAGTACGGGAGGAGATCCGCGAGCTCTTGTCCACGGTCGGTGCCGACGCCGACCGGCAACGTGCCGACGAGACCCACGTGCGTGACGAGCGAGAGCGCACCTTCCAGCGCCGCATCAGCAAGGTGGGCGCCTACGCCTCGGTGGGCGCGGTCGCGACCGGAGTACTCGGGATGAACGCCGCCGACTACCTGGGCACGCTGGCCGCGTTCCTCGACGTTCCCGCGACCGTCCTCGCGCCCGCCCTGGTGTTCCTCGTGACCGGGCTCGGCGGATTGTTCGTCCAGCGGCGCCTCACCGCGGGACTCGAGGCCGAGCGGACGGCGCTCAACGCACCCTCCGATCCGTAGGCGAGGGTCTACCCCACCCCCGTCTCGCTCATCCCCCGCCCGCCAAGCTGCCACTCCACCCGTGACACGCCCTCGAGATCGCGCGCGGAGTAGCGCCCGGTGGGAAACAACAGTCGCTGGTTGCTCGATCCGAGCAGCACGCCGGTGGACGGCCTCGACCGGACGTACGGCCCGGCCACCACGACATCACAGGCGTCCCTCAGCTCAGCGAAGCCGGAGAGCGCCGCCTCGGTCCGGCCAGTGAACATCACGACGCTGAGCCCGAGCGAACGCGCGTGACGCGCGAGGGCCAAGGCCACCTCCGGCTGCTCGGTGGGCTCCCCCCCCGACAGCGTGATGCCGTCGATGGCGGGCGCGCGCTCCGACACGAGCGAAACCAACGACCCCACGGGCAGCTCGATACGCCCGCCGTGCGCGAGGAACTGCGGGTTCGTGCACCCCGGACACCCAATCGAGCACCCAGTGAACCAGTACACGTCGCGCAGCCCCGGCCCGTTGGCGCGACTATCGAGCATGATCCGGCCCATCCGCGCCATCATGGCGACGGTGCCCGGAAGCGGTCGAAGCGCTCGCACTCGGCCTCCATGCGAAGGTAGGCCTCGGTGCGCTTGTAGTCGTCGCGGAAGGCCGCGAGGACTTCGGCGAGCAGGTCGCCGTCGAGGGCCCGCTCGCGTCGCTGCGACCGGCGCGCCGCCTCGGTCACCACCAGTTCGATCTCCGCCCCGACCAGCCCCCGGCGGGCGCACGCGTCACCGAGCTTGTCAAGGTCCGACCTGCCCACCTGGTGCGCGAAGGCGTGGAGCTTCTGCGCGAGGATCGCGGCGCACTCCACCGCCGTGGGCGGCGTGAACTTGACGATGAGGTCGAAGCGACCGGGGCGGACCATGGCCGGGTCGATCTGGTCGGGCCGGTTGGTGGCCGCGATCCAGAGCACGTTGCCGCGGTGCTCGGGCTTGGACATGAACTCCAGCAGCTTGCCGAACACACGTTTGCTGGTCTCGTGACGGCCCTCGCCACGGTTGCCGCCCTCCGACTGGTCGATCTCGTCCATGAACACGATGCAACGGCCGAACGTGGCGATGAGCTCGAGCGCGCGCGAGAAGTTGCGCTCGGTGCTACCCACCCACATGTCGCGGAAGTCGCCGAGGCGGACGTACTGCACGCCGGCCGCCTTGCACCGCGCCGCCAGCGCCGACGCGAGGTAGGACTTGCCGGTTCCCGGCACGCCCACGAATAGCATGCCCATCGGCACGCTCTCGGTGCGCCCCTCGGCCATCGCCTTCGCCACCCAGGCGAGATCGTCGGCGAGCTCCGCGAGGCGACCCGCCAGCGGCACCTCCTTCGCTTCTTCAACCACCAGCAGGCCCTCGGACTCCGCGCGCAAGAGCCGCTCGCGCGCGCTCACGGCCGACTCGATCAGCGTCTGTCCCGGGGGCACGGTGAGGAGGCAGGCCTCGAGGCCGGCGAGGTTGAGGCCCGTGGTCGCCTCCGCGATGGCCGGGATCTCGGCGGCGGACGGGGCCAGGGCGAACAGGCGAGTGGACACGCGCGAGGCCGGCAGGGGGACGGTGTTGAACTCGCTGGCGGCGGCCGCCGCGCAGCCGAGGAATCGGCGTCGCTCCTCCCCGGACCGCGGCCGGGGCAACTCGACCATCGCCACCCCGTTGATGCGCTTGCGCAGCTCCGGGTGCACGTCGTCCGGCGACTCGGCCAGGAGTACCACGAGGCTCGACCAGCCTGCTGGGTACGACCGAGTCCCCCAGCGGAGCACCGTCTCCACGCGGTTGCTGCTGCGGATAGTGTCGCCCGTCGCGGGGAACAACAGGTCGGCCCGCTCCACGATGACGAGCACCGGGTGCGGCCCGGTGGCCAGCTCGTCGACCAGCGTGAGGTCGTGTTGCACGCGCTCCTCGTGGTCTCGCGTGCGCTGCGCGCGGCGGTGATCTTCCACCCGGCGCCGGATCTCGGCCGAGGCCTCCGCCGGGCTCGCCAGCTCCACCCCGGCCGCCGCCGACAGGAGGATCACGTCGTGCGACGGGCCCTCGCCGAATACCAGGCCACAACGCCACAAGTACCCGAGCACCTGCGGCAGCCGCGCGTAGCCAAGGCCGGGGTGGAAGGCGTAGTCGCGCACGTTGCCGTGCAGGAGGAACACACGCGAGGCTCCAGAGCGCGCCTCGCGCGCCAGCGCGTCGAGGGCGAGGTCGGAAGCGTAGGGGCCCAGGGCGGCGAGGACGACCGCCTCGAGCGCAGGGTCGCGACCGGCGTACTGGGCGAGGTAGTCCGGCGTGCCGTAGCTCCAGAGCTCCGGGGCGAGCCCGCCCGGGGCATGGGACGGGTCGAGGCCGGCGGCCAGGGCGAGCGTCTTCACGCGCGCTCCTTCTCGCCGCGGCGGCCGGCCACGCCGGTGCCATCGGGATCGGCCATGCGCACGGTGACGGCGATGCCGCGCTCGCGCAGGCGCTGGACGAGCTGCGCCACGGTGAGCGAGCAGGCCTCGTCGCCCTCGGGCGACTCGCCGATGAGCACGGCGAGGCGAGCGTCTTCCTTGACCGACTGGAGCTCCCGCGTCCGCGCGGCCGCGAGGGTGAACAGCCGACCCTCGGCGTCGCGGAACTGCAGCTCCCAGTCCTGTCCCTCCTGCCACGCGCGGGCGATGCTGAGCCCGGCGCGATCCGCCTCGTCCACCATCGCGTTCACCAGCACCCCTAGCGTGGCGTCGCGGTTCATCGCCGCGAGCACCGCGAGGTTGGCAGCGGCGCTCCGTTCCAGCTCGTCGAGCGTGGCGGAGGCGCGTTCCAGCGCCGCCCGGGTGGGGGCGAGCACTTGCTGGTCGAACTGGCGCTGGGCGGCCACCGCGCGCTGCATCTCCGCGCTCGCCTCGCGGAGCACGCCCTGGAGCCGGTCGACCTCGGCGCGGGCTGACTCGGCCGACTCGCGGGCAAGGTCGGCGGCGGCGCCGGCGTGGACGATGGTGTTGTGAAGGTTGCGGCTCAAGGCTTCGCTCCGGGCTTGAAGGTCTCGCAAGGCGGCGGCGTTGGCCGCCATCTCGCGCTGGGCAGCACCCACGCGAGCGGCGAGGGCCTGGGACTGTTGCTGGGCCCCGGCCATGGCGGCGCGGGCACGGTCGACGGCCTTCTGGGCGTCGGCGCGAGCCTCGGCGAGCCGGGCCGCCTCGCGCTCCCGCTCGCGCTGGCGCCGGGCCGCCGCCTGGCGTTCCTCGTCGCTCACCGCGCGCACTTCGAAGTCCTTGCGTCCGCTCATGGCTGGGCTCCCTGCCCGGACAAACGCCGGGCGTATGGTTGAATGGGTCGGGCCACCCCGTCGATGCCTTTCAGAAGGCAATACAACACGTCGGCGCTCACCGCGAGGGCTTGCACGGCGCGGGCTCGGCGAGCGGCCTCCTCGGAGCGGGCGTGCTGGGCCACGTCGAGCCGGGCCAGCTCCTCGGCCGCCGGCGCCATGTCGGCCTCGTGCTGCGCCAGCGCGGCCATGTCGAGCTGCGTGAGCACCTGCGCGTCTTGCTCCGCCGCCTTGCGACGCGCGGCGGCCAGGTGCGCCTCGCGAGCGGCCTCGACCTCGCGCGCCTCCGCCGCGTGAGCGCGACCGAGGATCTGCTCGAGGGCCGCGCGCTCGGCGGCCAGCTCTTGCGCCCGGAGAGCGGCCGCGCGCTCGGCCTCCTGGCGGATCGCGGCCACCCGTCGCTGGGCGTCGGCCAACTCGCGCGCGGTGGCCTCGGCGGTCCGCTGGCAACGATCGGCGTGGGCACGGGCGGCGGCCAGCTCCCGCTGGAGCTCGCTGACCTGGGCCGCGACGATGTCGGCCTGGCGCTCCAGGCCACGCAGGCGCTCGCTCGCCGCCTCCAAGGCGTGGCCCAGCGAGCGCGCGGAACACTCGGCGGACTCGAGGTCGCGCCGGGCCGAGCCGAGCTCGGACAGCGCCTCGTCGAGGCGTTGCCCGGCCGTCCGGACCCGTCCCTGGGCGCGGCGGGTGGCCTGCTCGCTCGACGCCCGGTACACCTCGGCCTGGGCCTCGTCCAACTGCCGCTTCGCGCCGTCGACCCTGCGATCGGCGGATTGCATCCTGGACTGGGCCTTGCCGACGGCCCGCTGTGCCCCGGCCAGCTCGTCCCGGAGCTCGGCGATCTCCCGCCGCGTCCGCTCCATCGCCGATTGTACCTGTCGCGCCGTGGCCTGCGCGCGGTCGAGGCTGCGATGGCAGGCGGCGAGACGGTCGGCGGCCTCCGCCAGCCGGCGCTTCTCGTCCTCGAGGCGCCGCGTGAGCCGCTCCGCGAGCACGAGCACCGGCTCCAGACGCACGCTGAAACCCGCCGACTCGACGGCGGCCTCCACCACCCGCGTGTCGATGAGCGCACGCCGGGCCGTGGCGCGAAGGCGCTCGTTGGCCACGTCGGCGCCAGCCCGGGTCGCCCGGTCGAGCGCCTCGCGCGCACGCACAGCCTCGGCGTGCGCGCTGTCGAAGGCGGCCGCGAGGGGCGCTCGGCGCGACTCGATCTCCCGGCGCAGACGCACCTGGGCGGCCGCTCGCTTCATCCCCGCCTGGAGCGCCGCCTGCTCGGCCTCGCCATCGCCCCGCGCCAGGAGCGGGGTGAGCACGGCCATGGCCCGCTGGTCGCCGGTCGAGGCCAGCGCGAGGTACCAGCGCGCGCGATGGCTGGCCGGGGGCTTCCAGGCGGCGAGCACGTCGTAGGCGCCGTGTTCCCGCGCCATGATCACCCAGTCGAGGGCCCCTCGTCGCGACACGTCGTCGCCGGACAGCGCCTCGGCCAACCGCGCCACGCGGTTGGAGGGCAAAGCACCGAGCACCGCCCGGATGGCGTCGAGCCGAGCGGCTTCCTCGGCCCCGGCACGCAAGCCGAAGCGCCAGAGCGTGTCGCGCAATTGCCCGTCCGCCTCGAGCAGGGCTTCGACGTCATCGAGCGCGCGGGCGGACTCGTCGCCGCGGCTGACCCTCTGCACGCCCTCGGTGCCGAGCCAGGCTTCCTCGCGCGTGAGCCCGGTGAGCTTCCGGGCCGCGAGGGCCACGACCGCACGCTGGACGTCGGCGGGGAGGTCGTCGCGGGCGAGCGCGTCGCGTACCAGCCCGGGGACGGCGGGACGACTGGTGCGCGAGCCCGCCAGGAAGGACAACAGGGGCACCGCCACCGGCGCCACCGCCAGCCACCGCGGCAGCGCGTACCGCGCCAGGAGCTCCGCCACGTCGGACAGCGCCCGGTCGAGCGAAAGCGCCTCCGGCACCTCGGTTGCCTCGTGTCGCGACACCCGTTCAACAATCCCGGCGAGCGTGTTGACCTCCTCTCGCGCGTGCACGATCTCGTCGAAGTCGTCGGCGCCGTCGGCGCGCACCCGATGGGACTGTGCGGCTCGCTCGGCCGACCAGCTGCGGCGACGCGTCTCCGCCTGCGCCTGCCACTGGAGCAGGTTCAGCGCGAGTCGCGTGGCCACCGCCACCTCCGCCGTGGGCAGCGTGACGAGCGGCACCGCGTGGGCCCCGGCGATGGTGAGCGAGGCGCCCGAGAGCGGCAGCTCGGCGGCGCGGTCGGCCGTGGCGGCGAGGGTGGTGATCGACGCGCCCGATGCGAGGGTCCGGGCAATCCCGAGCGTGGCCTGGGCCGCGCGCACCGGACTGTCGCCCAGGGCGGCGCCGGCACGCAGGGCGGCCAGGGCGTCGGCGAGCGCGGCCGGCGCGTGGAGCACGTCGTAGAAGCGGGCGTGGTCGTGCACCGCGTCGAGCCCGTGCCGCCAGTCGGGACTGGCCACGACGCGCGCCAGCGTCGCGGCCGCCTCATCGGCCTGGCGCGGGTCGATGAGCGTGGCGGGGAGCACCAGGCGGTGGAGCAATGCGGCGGCGCGCTCCGGGTGGTACCCGTCCGCCTGAGGCGCCGAGAGGCGTGCCTGGCGGGCCATCCAGGCGCTATGCGCGCGCACCGCTCACCTCGGTGTTGAGCTTCAGCATCAAGGCCGAGAGCTGGCGCCGCAGCTCCTCGCGCTCCGCGCGCTCGAAGCTCAGTGACTTCTCCACCTCCCGGGCCAGCGCGTCGTGCTGCGCCTCGAGCGGCGCACGCTCGCGACTCCAGGCGTCGACCACGCCATGCAGGGCCTCCAGCACCTTCCCGGCCGTGCCGAGCTGGCTCTCGATCTTGCCAGACGCGCTCGCCATCTCCACCGAGAAACGCTGGACGTGACCCGACATCTGCTGCAGGGTGTCGAGGTCCTTGAGGCTGTCGGCGAGGTGCCGGAAGGAACCATCGGCGTCGCGCACGACCTGCACGAGCTCGCGCCCTACGCGCGTGGCCTCCGCAGCGGCGCCGTGGGCCGTGTCGCGCGTGCCACGAAGCTCGGCGACCAGTTGACGGCCTCGGGCCTCGTTCGCCTGCTCGGCCGACGCCAGCGCCGCGACCAGCGCGTCGAGACGCGCATGGGCTTGCTTGCCCTGACCCGCGAGCAGGTCGAGGCGGCCAAGGGCGTTGCGGGTGTACAGCAGCAGCATGAACAGCGGCACCCAGAAGGCCGCCACCACCAGGACGCCGGTCACGACCAGGGCAATCATCTCGTTGGTCATCGGGAGTCTCCGTCGAACAGTTGGGGTTGGCCATGGGCGATGGACCTCGCGGCGCGGATGGCGGCCACGATGTCGATACCGAGGAGCGCCTCGCGGTGGCCGCCCACGCGGTCGAGCGGCAGGGCCTCGACGCAGTGTGCGACCAGCGCGTGCACCTGGACGCCCAGCGCGGTGGGCGAGCCGAACTCGTCGACCAGCCAGCGGTCGCGACCGCCCTCCAGGAGCCGATCCGCGACCGCCACGAACCAGGCCGCGCGCGGGGGCACCAGGAACAAGTCGTGGAGCGCGGCGGCCACCGCCGGGGCCGTCGCCCGGTGCGCAGACAACGACCTCGCCGCGCGCTGCCAGGCCGCGTCGGCCGGTGGCAAGAGCTCCCGCCACGCGGGCACCTGCTGGAAATAGGCGTCGAGCGCCGCCCGATCGGACTCGGTGGGTCGCCCCACCTCCACCGCCCGCGCGAGCGCGAGCACCAGCGCCTCGCGGGCCGGGTTGCCCTTGCCGGGCAGCGGCACCGCCCGCGCGCGCAACATCACCTCGCCGGCTCGGGTGCCCCCGCCGGCGCGGGCGTGCCGCAGCAAGAACTCGTAGAGCGCCCGGTCGGCCACGTGCGCGAGTGCACCGCCCGGATCATTGCCATCGAGGTGGAAGCAGGCCAGGAGGTAGGGCGCCGCCGCGCCGGGGAGCTGCTCCGCCAGAGCCTCTCGCGCGCGGCGCCAGTCGCCGTGGGCGAGGTCGACGAGCGCCGCGAGGTAGCGCGCCTCGACCTGGGCCGTTGCCAGCGCGGCGCGCCAGCGCTTCACCCGCCGCGCGAAATCAAGGGCGGTGTGACCGTGCACCCCCCAGTCGAGCGCTTGTACCGCGCGCAAGGTATTGGCCTCGAGCACCAGCGCGTCGAGCCATCCCGTATCGAGCAAGGCGGCCAGCGTGTCGACCGCGCCCGCGGTGATCGCAGCGTCACGCAGCGCCCGGGCCGCGTCCGGGTTGCCCGGTCGCGAGGCAATGGCGATCCGAGCCGCGGCGAAGGCCTCGGCCGGCTGGGCCGGGGCGCCCGGGAAGAGGCGCGCTGGGAAGCGCCGCGAGCACAGGTAGGCGCCCATCGGCGGCGCCGCGTCGAGCGGGAAGTCTGCGAGTTGGCCGTGCCAGGGGGCCGTGTCCTGCCCCACCTGGGCGAGCCACTCGGCCACGCGAAGGCGCTCGCGCGCGGAGTACATCGCGGGGTCGCCGAGCGACTCCGCCACTCGCCGTGCCGCCAGCCCGGTGAGCCCGCGCGCCAGCACCGCCGCGAGCACGAGGTCGCGCCGCTCGCCGCCGTCGGTGGCCCGGCGAACCAACGCGGGCAACTCCGCCTCGGTCGCCGTCGCCAGCGCCGCGAGCGCCGCATGGGCACGCTTGCCGCCCGCACCGAAGCGGTACGCGACCGGGAATCTCATGGGATGGAGGCTACCATGCGCCAAGCTCGGGCCCTCTGTCGGTAGACGCCCCCGGTCTGCCATCCGGACAGCTACGTTCCCCGTCCCATGGCCAGCACCCCCCTCTCCACCCTCCACCGCGACCCTCGCTTCGCCGCGCTCCGGCTGCGGCGGAGCTTCTGGGTGGGCCTCGCGCTCCTCACCCAGCTCGGCGTGTTCGCGCTGGTGGCCTGCCTGCGGGTGCTCCCCCACGAGAACGGCGGTTTCCTCCGCTACGACGTGAGCCTCGCGCTGCCCGGCGCGGGGCACGCCGTGGCGCTCGGCGTCACGGTGCTCTGGATGCTGTGGGCCGCCGGCAGGCAGGCGCGCAAACACCTCGACCGCCCCGACGTCACCAAGCTGCGCCCCGCCGAGGGCCCCCTGCCCATGTACGGCGCGCTCTCCGGTCACGAGCTGGTGGCGATGGTCGACGAGGTCGCCACCCAGATGAACGTCGGCCACATCGACATCGTGGCCGTGGAAGACCACCTCGTCCCCAACGCGATGACCGCCCGGGTGCCCGGGCTCGGCAGCTTCGTGCTCCTGCACAGCAACCTGCTGCACCTCTTGAACCCCGCCGAAGTCCGCGCCGTCGTCGCCCACGAGGTGGCGCACGTGCGCGCGAGCGACTCGATGGTGGCCCTCGCCAGTCGCCTCCCCGGCGTGGCGGCCACCGCCATGGCTGGCTGGCTCCTGGTGCACGTGGCCGACGGGCTGCTGCTACCCGGCAACGTCTTCACCTTCCTGCAACGCCTCTTGTTCCTCGCGCTTGGCTGGATGGCCTGGCTCGCGGCCCGGGGCATGATCACGCTTTTCACTCAGCGGGCGAGTCGTATCGCAGAAGTGATCGCCGACCTGCGCGCGGCCGCCGCCTGCGGCTACGAGGCCCACATCAACGCGCTCTTGCGCATCGGCGAGCGCGCCGAGGCCCTCGCCGCCTTCAGCAAGGGCGTCACCGGCGTGCTCTCCGCCATGGGCGCCCAGGGCGCCGCCCCGGCGCTCTACGCCCTCATCGGTCAACTTCCTCGCTCGCTGGTCGACGCCGAGAAGGCCGCCTACGCTGCCCCCTACGCGTTTGTGAAGCATCACCTCGAGGCGATGCGTAAGGGCCTCGGGCTGGCGCTCGACGACGAGCAGATCCGCGCCCTCGCCCGGGGCGCCGCCGAGCACTACTGGAATAAGTCCGAGGAGAAACCTGCCGGGCCCGCAGAGGAGCGGCTGAGCTGGCGGGAGTTCGACGCCGACCACTCGGAGTTCCTCGACCGCGAGGAGGCCGAGCGACTCGTCGAGGCGCTCCGAAAGGACGGCAAACGCCTGTTGTTCCGCACGCTGAGCAAGCAGGCGAGCATCGCCGACAGCCACCCCACCATGCGCGATCGCATCCTCGCCGTGCACGCCTACTTCGGGCGCCGAGCGCGATAGCCACCCGCCATGCACGCCGACCTCGACCGCATCGCCGCGCGCGTCCACGCCGGGGAGCGCCTCAGTCGTACCGACGCCACCACCCTGTGGCACCACGCCAGCGACGACGATCTCGCCGACCTCGCCTCGGTGTCCCGCGGCCGCTTCCACCCCCCGGGCAAGGCCACCTGGGTGGTGATGGCCATCCTCAACTACACCAACGTGTGCGTGGCGCGCTGCGACTATTGCGCCTTCTATAAGTTTCCTGGCGAGTCAGGCACCTACCTCCTGAGCTTCGAGGAGATCTGTCGCCGGGTCGACGGCGTGATCGCCCTCGGGGGCCAGCTCATCGGCTTCAACGGGGGCTTTCACCCCGACCTATCGGTCGACGATTACTGCAACCTCTTCCGCCGTCTCCACGAGCACTACGGCGAGCGCGTGGCCTTCTACGAGATGACCATCGCCGAGTTCATGTTCGTCACCAAGCGATCGCACATGAGCTACGCCGAGTCGGCCCAGCGCTTCAAGGAGGCCGGCACGCGCTGGATCACCGGCGGCGGCGCCGAGATCCTGACAGACGCCTTCCGTTTGCGTCACAGCCCCGGCAAATACCGGGTCGAGGACTACTACGATGCCCAGCGCGCCGTGCTCGACGCGGGCATCGGCAGCACGGCCACGATGGTGATCGGCTTCGACGAGGACTTCGAGGAGCGCATGGAGCACCTCGAGCGCCTGCGCAGCTTCCAGGACGAGGTCCGCGGGCGACTGGCGAGCTTCTTGTGCTGGACCTACAAGCCTGGCAATACCGAGCTCGGCGGCGGCGAGGTGCCCACCCGGGAGTACCTGCGTCACCTCGCGATCTGTCGCCTTTTCCTCGACAACATCGTCAACATCCGGGCCAGCGTGCTCACGCGAAACGAAGACGCGATGCTCGGGCTTCGCTTCGGCGCCAACGACTTCGACCTCCCCACGGAAGACGAGGTCACCCAGAAGGCCGGCGCCACCGTGTCGCTCGACTTCGACCGCATCCTCGCGGCCGCTCGACGGGCCGGTTTCGAGCCCGTCCAGCGACAGCCTTTCGCACGACCGGCGGGGTATCCTTAGGCCATGCTGCTCCTGCTGCTCGCCTGTCCGAGCCCCACCGACACCCGCCCGGTCGAGGTGGTCGACACCGACGACAGCGGCGTGGGCGACGACGCCGAGGAACACTGCGGCACGCTCGACGGCGACGCCACCTGGTACGCCACCCGCCCACACCACGTCACCTGCGACGTGGTGGTGGCTCGGGGCACGCTCACCATCGAGGGCGGCGCCGAGGTGAGCTTCGACGAGGGGACGAGCCTCAGCGTGGCCACCGAGGGCTACACCGCTGGCCTCGTGGTGGATGGCGACGAGGGCGGCGTCGTCTTCCAGGGCACGACCGAGACGGGCTGGGACGGCATCCGTATCGGCGAGTTTGGCGACGGCGTGGCCTTCCGCGGCTTGCTCGTGCTCGGGGCCACGCTGGGCATGACGGTCGAGGGCGTGCAGATCGAGGTGGTGGGGCTCGCCCTTGACGGCGCCACCGACGTGGGACTCAGCCTCGCCGACGGTGCACGGCTGGCCGAGGGCGCCGAGGGGCTCTCCGTCACCAACGCCGGTGGCTACCCCGTGGTGGTCGACGTCTCTGCGGTCGCGACACTGCCCAGCGTGGCGTCGAGCTACAGCGAGAACGGCAGCCCGATGATCCTGGTCGAGGGCGACTCGCTCGAGGAGTCCGCCACCTGGGAGGATCTAGGCGTGCCCTATGCGATCACCGAGACGGTCGACGTGGCCGGGATCGCGGGCGAGCCCGCAGTCTTGACGTTGAGCGAGGGGGCAGAGGTCTACTTCGATCAGGGCACCTCCCTGCGCTTCTCCCGCACCGGCGACGCCTCGCAGCTCGTGGTCGAGGGCACGGGCGACAACCCCGTCCGCATGGCTGGACTCGGTGCCGACGTGGCCGGCTACTGGGCCGGCATCTCCGTGGGCACGGGCGCCTCGGCGGCCTCTCTGACTTGGCTCGAGCTGTCAGGCGCCGGCGAGGCCACCAGCGCCGCGCTCACCGTCGACGACACGGAGCTCCTCGTCGACCACGTGAGCATCGCAGGCTCCGAGGGCGACGGCCTCTCCCTCGAGGGCAACGCCAGCTTCATGGCGGGCAGCTCGGATCTCGCCGTGTCCGGTTGCGACGTGCCCCTGAGAATGCCCGGCGTCGCGGTGGCCACGCTGCCGCTCACCGGGCTCGCGCTCGAAGGCAACAGTCGCGACGCCGTCGCGGTCGATGGCGACGGCAAGCTCACCGAGTCCGTCACCTGGGCCGCGCTTGGCGTGCCCTACTGGGTGATCGACAACATCGAGGTGAACGGCGACGCAGAGCACGCCGCCGTGCTCACCATCGAGGCCGGCACGACTGTCCTGTTTGACACGGGCGCTGGCATCTACGTGGGCAAGGATGGCGCCAGCGGACTGGTGGTCGACGGCACCGAAGACGCGCCGGTGACGATGTTGCCCTGGAGCGCCTACGTGGCCGGCGCCTGGGCCGGTCTCGGGGTGTACGGGCTGGCGGACCCGTCGAACGTCCGGTTGTCACACCTCGAGGTGGGCTACGCCGGGGGGGCGGCCCTCCGCGGGGCGGTGCACCTCGACGACACGAGTGCTATCCTCGACAACGTGTACCTCCATGACAGCCAGGAGTACGGACTCTACCTCACCGGCACCGCCACCGCCGACACCGCGACCGTGAGCTACGCCAACAATACGCTCGGCGACTGTTCCGGTTGCGAATGATCCTCCTGCTCCTCGCCTGTCCCACGGGCGACAAGGACAGCGGCGTGACTGACACGGCATCGGCGGTCGACCCGGAGGCGCCGGTCATCGAGAGCGCCGCGGTGAGTTGTTACCTGCACGAGACCGGCGACAAGTACTACCAGTGGTCGGCGCTGGCCACCGCCACCGACCCGCAGGGAGAGAGCACCATCGAGACCGTGGGCGCCGTCGCGGCCACGGCGGGCGAGGTGGACCTCGGCGAGGTGCTCCTGGCCTGCAACAACGGCGACTGCCTCACCTCCTGGCGCGAGGGACAAGACATCGACGTGGAGTGTGTCAACGTGGCCTCGTACGCCTTCACCTTCACCGTGGAGGACATCGACGGCCACGCTTCCTCGCCGGTGACCGTGAGCGCCACGCAGACAACGGAGCCTTGACATCGCGGCTGTTCCGGGTGTATACGCCGCCCGGTCAGGAGCTTCTCCATGTATTTCTTCGCCTTCATCCTTGCGGCTTGCGAGAAGGAAGAAGAAGTCGAGGCCACGGTCGAGGCCGGGAGCCTCTCCTTGGAAACGCCGGAGCAGGGTGATTTCCTCGAGGCAGGGAGCACGCACGCGCGGGGCACGGCCCAGAATGTCACCTCCCTGACCGTCAACGGCGCGGCCACCAAGCTCAACGATGGCCATTTCGACACCGAGATCGCCTTGGCGCGCGGCGTCAACGTGGTCGAGGCGGTGGCAGAAACCGAGGGCGCCACCACCCTCTACGTGCGCAACGGCGTGCTCGCGGGCGACTACAAGAGCGCCGACGACGAGGTGGAAGACGCGGTGGTGCTCCGCGTGAACGAGGGCGGCCTCCGTGCCATCGGCGACCTCGCCGAGGAAATGCTGACCAGCGACCTCGTGAACGACTCGCTCACCGGGATGAACCCGGTCTATTCCGACAGCTACGGCGTGTGGGGCTGGGACGCGGTCACCATCGCCGCCAACGTTGACGGCGTGTACTTCGACGCGCCCAGCTTCGAGTTCGAGCCCCGCGACGGCGTGCTCGAGCTCACCGCCACCCTGCCCAACTTGTACGTGGACATCTACGCCTGGGGCGAGGCCATCGGTTTCGACTTCGAGAGCGACGTGGCGCTATGGGCTTCCTCCGCCGTGCTCACCGCCGACGTGGAGATCGACACGCAGGGCGGCAAGCTCGACGTGGAGATCAGCGACACCGCCGTGACGTTGAACGACTTCGGTTACGACACCTCGCTCCTCCCGGGCGACGTGGAGAGCTACCTCCTCGTGGAAACCATCCGCGACACCATCACCGAGACGCTGGTGGAGCAGATCGACGCCATGGTGCCTGCGCTGCTTGATGAAACCCTGGCGGGCCTCGACCCGAGCTACGCCACCGAGCTGATGGGCCTCGAAGTGGAGATCGAGTTCGCCTTCGCCGACGCCGAGATCGACCGCGACGGCCTGCAGCTCGACCTCGACCTCGACGTGTCGGTGCCGCCCACGGGCACCAAGTCCGCGCCCGGCTTCCTCGGCGCCGACATGGGCACCCCCGAGGTCGACACCGAGGCCGACGTGGCCGGCGCCATCTCCGACGACCTGCTCAACCGGGTGCTGTACGAGGCCTGGGCGGGCGGCCTGCTCGACATGACGCTGTCCACGAAGGACGGCTCCCTCGAGCCCATCATGCTCGCCCCGCTCGGCGTGACCGAGGGCAGCATCAAGGTGGAAGCGCTGCTGCCCCCCGTGGTGGTGGAAACGAACGGCGAGCTGCAGGCACAGGTGGGCGAGCTGCTCGTCACCATCGACGCCAAGGGCAGCAAGCTCGGCGATCACGTGCAGGCGAGCGTCAACATCTTCGTGGGCCTCGAGGTGGAGATCGAGGACGGCGAGCTGGTGTTGTCACTCGGCGAGCCCGAGCTCTCGTTCATGGTCCGCGAGACCAGCCAGCATGTCAGCAACGAGACGATGACCAACGTGCTGGAAGAAGCGCTCCCCATCGACTCGATCCTCGCGCTCCTCGGCGACTTCGCCTTCCCACTGCCCGAGCTCTACGGCATCCGCTTCGACAAGGGCACGGCCGAGCGCGACGAGAGCGGGGTGTACACCGGCGTCGAGATCGCGGTGAAGTAGGGCGCTAGTCCTCGCCGGTCTTACTCTGGGCGGCGGCCGTGGCCGCCTCGATGCGGCGAGCCAGCGCATCGTCGATCTTGCCGATGACATCGAGCGCCGCGAGGTTTTCCTTCACCTGCTGCGGCCGCGTGGCGCCGGTGATCACGGTGGAAACGTGGGGGTTGCGGGCACACCACGCGAGCGCGAGCTGCCCGAGCGTGCAGCCGAGCTCCCGCGCGATGGGCTCGAGCGCCCGGACGGCGTGGATCCGCGCCTTGGTGACACTGCTCTGCAACCAGGAGTATCCCTCGCTGGCGAGTCGTGTGCCGGCCGGGATCTCCTCGTTGTACTTGCCGGTGAGCACGCCGGAGGCGAGCGGGCTCCACGTGGTGGTGCCCATCCCGAAGTCCTTGTAGAGGGGAGCGTACTCCTCCTCCACGCGCTTACGCCAGAAGAGGTTGTACTGGGGTTGTTCCACCGAGGGCGGCGTGAGGCCGAGCCGAGCCGCCACCTCGTGGGCCTCGCGAATACGCTGGGCCGGCCACTCGCTGGTGCCCCAGTAGAGCACCTTGCCTTGCATCACCAGGGTGTGCATCGCTCGGACGGTCTCGTCGACCGGGGTGTCGGGATCGGGCCGATGGCAGAAATAGAGGTCCAGGTAGTCTGTTTGTAGCCGCCGGAGAGCGGCGTGACAGGCCTCGGTGACGTGCTTGCGTGACAAGCCGGTATCGTTGGGGCCGTCGCCGCCCCAGAACACCTTCGAGGAGATCACGAGGTCGGTGCGGGGCAAGTCCTTGAGCACCCGCCCCACCACGTCCTCCGCCTTGCCCTGCCCGTAGGCCTCGGCGTTGTCGAAGAAGTTGACCCCGGCCTCGTAGGCGGCGATCAGGCAGGCGCGGGCGTTGTCGTCGGGCACATCGAGCCCGTAGGTTGCCCAGCTGCCAATCGAAAACGTGGAAAGTTTGAGGCCGGAACGGCCCATCCGCCGGTAGTTCATCGCCAGGCCTCCCAGGTGTCGGGCATCCAGCCACGGGCAGCGTACACCAGGTTGGGGTCGACATAAGAGCCCGAGCTGCCGAAGTACTCGTGGTTGTAGCCCACACCGTCGGTGCTCGACTGCGTAGACCAGTACTCGAAGCCGACGATCTCGCCGCCTTGCTCGAGCCAGTCGACGAAGATGACGTTGTGTCCGCTGCCGGAGTGTCGCCAGAACTGCAGGAAGTCACCGGGCTGGAACTTGTTGTAGTCGGTGATTTCCTCGCCCACGCCGTAGTTCTCCATCGCGACACTCGGGCCGGGGCCGTCCACCTCGCGCACGAACCAGTCCACGCGGAAGGTGTAGAGATCGTCCACCGACATGCCGTTGATCGAGCCGTCGCCGCCCGTGGACTGGTCCACCTCTTCCCAGGCGCGCATGTACACTTCCCAGGTGAGGCCGACGCAGTAGCAGCGCCCCTCTGGGTCGCCCTCGGCGACGAGCGTGTCGAGGTACCAGATGTCGCGGGTGGTGCCCGCCCAGTCGGAGCCGGACGGCCAGTAGTACCCGTTGGTCCCGTCTGTCGGGTATGTCTCCAGGTACTTCACCACCAGGTCGTTGAAGGTGGACTCGCTGGGTGTTTCCTCCGGGGTGACGGTCACGCTGATCTCGTCGGTCGCGGTGCCGCCCACCGCCTGGATCTCGCGGGCATAGCCGGTACCCGAGAAGGTGTAGCTGAGGGTGCCCTCACCATCGCCCTCGGTGTCGATTGTGCCAATGCTCCAGCCGTCGGCGATGAGCTCAACCACGCCGACGTCGCTCGACGAGGTGACGGTGAAGGTGACCGGGTTGGCCACCTCGGCACCGTCGCTCGGCGAGGTAATCGTGACCCAGCTCCCGCCGTCGCTCACCCGCACCGAGAGCGTGTCGCGAGAGAGCTCGTCGCTACCGTCGAGGCCCACGAGTGCCAGCTCGTACTTGCCCTCGTCGAGGGTGACCACCAGCGAGCCGTCGAGATCGGTCGCGCTCGCCACCGGCTCGTCGTTGGCCAGTAGCTCGACCGAGGTGACCGCCTCGCCCACCCGGTAGGACACGGTGAAGGTGCTCGCGACCGTTTCCCCGTTGGCCGGCGCGGTGACCCGCACCGCCTCGGCGCCGCCGAGGTAATCCTCCTCGTTCCCCGCCTCGGCCTCGTGATTCTTGCCCTCGTTCTCGGGCTCGGGACAGGCTAGCAAGAAGTACAACATCCGAGCTTGCTAACCGGATAGGCGCCGACCGTGATCCTGCTCCTCGCCTGCACCGACCCCACCGGCACGCGCTACGCGAAGCCGGGCCTCGACAGCGATGAACTTCTCGACACCAGCGACGACAGCGCCTGGGTGGAGACCGGTGCGCCGCCCGACAGTGGCGACTCGGGCGGCACCGAGGACACCGAGGACACCGAGGACACCGAGGACACCGACCCAGAGGCGAGCGGGCCCTGCTACCTCGGGCCCGCGCGCGACCACTCGGTGTGCCTCGACCTGGTGCCCTACGACGCGGGCTGGGGCGCCGACTACGCCTACCCTGCGCCCTACGGCGGCTCCGAGCAGTACTCGGTGCCGGCCCGCTTCATCGACATCACCGCCTACAGCGCCGAGCTCGAGATCGCGCCGAACTTCGTGCTCGGCGAGTACCTCTACGACTGGAAGGGACAGTACGGCGTGATGCAGACACACGTGGTGGACTTCATGCAGGACGTCCGCGACGCGATCGGCGGGCCAGTGAGCGTGAACAGTGGCTACCGCAACCCATCGTACAATGCGAGCGTGGGCGGCGCCGAGTACTCGCGCCACATGTATGGCGACGCCTGCGACATCGACGTGGCCGATATGAGCGCCGATGCCTTGGCCGACATCTGCGACGGCCTCGGCGCCGACTACGTGGCCACCTACGATACTGGTCACACGCACTGCGACTGGCGCGACCACCCTCTCGACCCGGCCTTCTACGACGTTGATCCCGCCGGTCCCCCGGCGCCGCGGCCCGCCCGTCCGGTGCACACCGCAGCGCTGGTCCGCGAGGGCGAGGCCTTCACCGCCCCGGCCACCGGCTTCGACGAGGGCGAGCCCGCTCGCCGTTGGACCGCCTACGACGCCGATGGCGCCGTGCTCGCCGAGGGGGAGGGCCGACAGTTCTCTCCGCCGGCTGGGGCCGCGCGGCTGCGGGTGGTGGTGGGGAGGCAGGTGGTGGTAGAGGAAGGTTTGTGAAACGCTTCTTCAACACCACCGGCCCCTGCGACGCGCGCAGGCACTACATGCTGCCCGCGCTGGCACGGTTGCCCGGCGTCGAGTTGTTGATCGAGCGCCAGCAGTACTTCGTGCTCCACGCGGCGCGCCAGACCGGCAAGACCACCGCCATCGGCGCGCTGGCCGCTGAGCTCCGCGCCCAGGGCATGGTGGCCGTGCATGCCACCCTCGAAGAGAGCCAGGGCATCGAGGATCTCGCCATGGCGGAGGCCATCTGGTTGCGGGCGCTCCGGGCGGCCAGCGTTGTCCTCCCGGCTGGGCAGAAGGCGCCAGCGCCCACCGGGGCGCCGACCGGCACCCAACTCAACGACCTGCTGATGACCTGGGCCGCTCAGGTCGCGCCAACCCCCCTACTGGTGTTCCTCGACGAGGCCGACGTCGTGCGCGGGCCGGTGCTGGTGAGCCTACTCCGCCAACTTCGCGCCGGTTTTCCCTCGCGCCCCGACCACTTCCCCGCCTCGGTGGCCCTCGTCGGCATGCGCGACCTGCGCGACTACCTCGCGGAGGCCAAGGGCGGTGTGCCCGTCAACCCCGGTTCGCCCTTCAACATCAAAGCCGAGTCGATCACCCTCCAGAACTTCACGCACGCCGAGGTCGCGGCGCTGTACGCCCAACACACCGCGGATACCGGGCAAGCCTTCAGTCCGGAGGCGGTGGCGGAGGCCGACCGGCTCACCCGAGGACAGCCATTCCTGGTGAACGCGCTCGCGAAGATCTGCATCGACAAGCTCGTGCCCGACCGGTCGTGCACCGTGGAAGCGGGGCACATCGCCGGGGCCCGCGAGCAGCTCATCCTCTCGCGCACCACGCACCTCGACAGCCTGGCCCAGCGCCTGCGCGAGCCGCGCGTGGCGCGGGTGATCGCGCCGATCATCGAGGGCACGGGCGCCATCGAGGCCAGCTCCGACGACTTCACCTACTGCATTGATCTCGGCCTCGTCGCGCCGCATGCCCGGCCGCCGGAGATCGCGAATCCCATCTACCGGGAGATCATCGCCCGGGAGTTGTCTCTCGTCGTGCAAGACAACCTCCGCCTTCCCGAGCGCCCCTGGAAACGGGCCGACGGCAGCCTGGACACCGCCGTGCTCGTGGAGAACTTCCTGCAATGGTGGCGCGAGAACTCCGAGTTCGGCGAGCAGAACACGCCCGAGTACTATCGCGAGGCCTTTGTCCACCTCTGCTTCATGGCCTACCTCCAGCGGGTCGTCAACGGCGGGGGACAGGTTCACCGCGAGTACGCGGCCGGGACCGGTCGCGTCGACCTTTGCGTGGAGATGGGCGGGCGGCGGGCCGTGGTCGAGCTCAAGCGCGTGCGGGCGGCGGTCGACACGCTCGAGCGCGTCCTGTCCGGCGGCGTGGAGCAGCTCTCGGGCTACCTCGATCGGCTCGGCGAGCGCGAAGGGTGGCTCCTGGTGTTCGACCAGCGCCCCGGGCGTACCTGGGACGAGCGACTGTGGTCCGAAGATCGCCAGGTGGGCGGCCGCGTGTTGCACTTGCGGGGAGCGTAGGCGGAACCCAGCAAGGCCGCACGCTGTCCCCACACCCATGTTCCTCGACCTGGTGACAGACCCCTTCCTCGACTACCTCCCCGGCGACACGCCGGTGGCCAACGGCTTGGTGGCCCCGCTCGGAGACTTCGGGGCTTGCGGCGAGGAGTGCTGGTTTGCTGTCGACGGCGGCACGGTGCGGGCCCCGGGCGACGGCGTGCTGCGGGTGGAGGGCACACACCTCGCGGTCGACATCGACTACTTCGAGAATCACCAGCGCAAAAGCGTGACGTTCTGGGTGGACGGCGCCACGGCAAGCGCGCCGGCGGGCCCCGTGCGCGCCGGCGACCCCATCGCCACAGGCACGCAGATCGAGGCGGGCCTCCTCGGGACGGTAGAGCCGCTGTCCGACTTCGTGGCCGCGCGACGGGTCCTGCCCGACCCCACCGAGGAGCCCGTGCTCGCGGTGGTGAGCCACGCCGAGCAGGAGCTGCGCATTTACCGCAACGGAGCGGAGGTGGGTCGCTACGAGGTGGGCTTCGGGCAGGCGGACGGCCCCAAGGAGAAGCGCGGGGACAACCGGACGCCGGTGGGGCTCTACTACCTGGTACAGAAGTCCACCGGGCCCTTCGATGGCGACTTCGCCGCCTACTACGGTGGTTACTGGATGCGCATCAACTATCCGAACGCCTTTGACGCCGCGCGCGGCCTCGCGCAGGGGCACGTGGACGAGGCCACCGCAAGCAAGATTAGCAGCCAGTGGCAGAAACGGCAGTGGACACCCCGGGACACGCGGCTCGGCGGCGGCATCGGCTTCCACGGCTGGGCGAGCGAGTGGAGCGACGAGAGCAGTCGCCGCATGAGCTGGGGCTGCATCGTGCTGCACCTGAGCGACGTCGAAGCCATCTACGCGGCGCTCCCCGAGGGGACGATGGTGGTCCTGTTCTGAGCGCGGCCGTCCCGGCGACTGCGGGCCCGATGCCCGGGCGGGAAGGGCGCGCGTCGCAAGCCGATGCTAAGCCAACTGGAATCGTCGTGAGCGCAAGATGGCCGAACTGGCACGGGCGTCCACTGCGGAGAGACGGGCTCGGCGATCTGACGAGAACGTCGCCAAAAAAGTGACGTTCTTCCGTTACAGGCGGCGTGAGGTCGGCGAGACAGGCCTCCCCTCGGGCGTGCCAATGTCAGTTCGAGGAGCCGGTGCTTGCGACGATTCCGGTTCGATTGGTAATCGCTCACGACGGAGGCACGACGGGGCCACGTCGACGCCGCGCCCGGTGGCCGACGCCCCAGTCGGGTCGAGCCGGCGCGACGTCAACGGCCGCGCCACTGCGTCAGGGTTGCACCCCCACCGCCCCGGTGATCCCCTCGTAGCTCGATCCCAACGAGAAAACCCCCTCGTCGCTCACCTCCGTCCCCGACACGCGCAGCGTGCGGAGACCGGACACCTCGGCCACGAGCACGAGACCATCGAGGTCGCCCCGGGTGATCGAGGCGCCGCCGCCCGGCAGCTCGGATTGTGACACCCAGCGGGCGCTCGTCCCCCCGTCGGCGTCGATGGCGTACACCGCGTCGCCGTAGCCCGACAACACCAGCACCAGGTCGCCCGCCGGGACCAGCGCCACCGGGTCTTCCACGTCGATCACCGTGTAGGGATCGAGCTGGTCGTGGGTGTCGACCACCGCCACGCGCGTGGGGACGCCCGAGAACTCCGAGTAGTCGGCGATGAACAGGTAGTCGCCCACCCAGTGCCCGTCGGTCACGAAGGCCTCGTCGTCGCCGAAGGCATCGACCCCCGCCACGAACGCCGGTGCGTCCCCCCAGGTCAAGAGCGCCGCGTCGTCACCCTCGGTCGATCCGGGCACCTCCAGGCCCACCAGCACCGCCATGTCCTCGCGGAGCAGGAGGTCGGCCGGTAGCTTGGCCTCGATCACCCGCTCGGGCGCACCCGGCGTGCCGGTCGCGCAGTCCAATGGCACCCGGTAGATGCCGCCGCCGTTGTTGGCCCAGTTGCCGTCCACCACCCACGCCACCTCGCCGGTGGGGTCCATCACCACCTTGCTGGCGTAGAAGTCGCCGAAGGCGGGGTCGATCACCGTGCCGTCGGCGAGGAATATCCCCAGCGTTCCGTCGTCTTGCACCGCGATCCCGAGCGAGCCGTCCGGCGTGAACACAATCTCGCCCGAGTAGGCGCGACCCATCTCGAAACGTTCGCCGAGGTCGGTCAGCTCGCCCTCGGCGGAGAGCGACAGGCGCGCGTAGACGTTGGCCTGCCGACCGCCGGGACCGTAGGGCAAGGACACCAGCACCACCCGCTCGCCGTCGGGGGCCGGCGTGGCGCGGCAGCCCTCGTAGGTGACAGGCTCGCCCGTGTCGGCCGTGTCGCCCGCCTGGGCGTTGAGCTTGTCGCCGCCTTCTTCCTCGGGGGTGCACGCGAGCCAGATAAACATCACTCCTCCAGATAGCCCAGCGCTTCGAGCTGGGCCTGGTCCATCTCGGACAGCACGTTGTCGGGCTCGATACTCCCGGCCAGCCCGGCGGCAAGCACCGACAGGCGCGACGACATCTCGGACGCCTTCGCCGGCATCTCGGCGGAAAGGTCCTGCGTCTCGCCCGGGTCGAGCAGCGTGTCGTACAACAGCAACGTGTCTTTCCGGCCGGTGTAGTCCTGCTTGATCGACAATAACTTGAAGCCGCCCTCGAGCAGGGCCTGCCCCACGATGCGCCGGGGCCAGTTGATGTCGAAAACCAACGCACGGTCGGCGGCCCGATCCAGCGGCGCGCCGTCGAGCGGCGGCAGCGCCAGCCCCTGAGCGACGAGAACCGTGGGCGCGATGTCCATGAGCGTCACCGGTGTGTTCACTTCCTGCGCTTGCGTTTGCCCGGGCAGCTTCACGAGCAGGGGCACGTTGAGCACCTCCCGGTGCAGCGAGTAGCCATGGGAAAACCCGCCGTGTTCGAACATCTCCTCGCCGTGATCGGCGGTGAGCACGATGGTGGCCGCGTCGTAGCGGCCGGCCGCGCGCAGCGCGTCGAACACCTCCGCCACCTCGTCTGTCGTGTATCGGATGGCGGTGTCGTATTGTTCCTGCAGGCTGCTCAGGTGCGCACCGGTGACCTTCTCCCGAGCGGCGAGCCGCCCCTCCTTGAGGATCTTCCTCATCATCGGGCCGTAGTACTCGAACGCCGTGCTCGGCGTGTGCCCGAGTACCGCCGACCGTCGCTCGCTCGGCACCTTGTAAGGGCCGTGGCAATTCATGGGTTGCAGGTAGAGGAAGAAGGGCTCCGTCTGCTCGGCAACCCAGGCCTTGGCCGCGCGGGTCATGCGCCCGGCGTTGGGGTAACCAAGCACCTTCCCGGTGTTTCGGGTGAACTGGTCAAAACCCTGGTCGAGCGCGTGTTTCGGCGACACACTCACGTTGTAGGAGTACGCGGCCGTGTGCCAGCCCTCGCGCCTGAGCATCTCGGGCAGGGTGTCGATCGCCTCGGGCAGGACGTCGCCCGGGTGCCGCAGTTGGTGACGCAGGGGATGGAGCCCGGTGAGGATCGCGGCGGTGCTTGGCACCGTCCACGGCGAGGGGGCCCAGGCTTGCGTGTAGCGCGTGGCCGTGGCGGCGAAGGCGGCCAGCGCGGGGCTGGTGTCGAGCGGGTAGCCGTATTGCGACAAGTGATCGGCGCGGAGCGTGTCGAGCACCACGATCACCACGTCGCCGCCGGTCTTCCGGTAGGGCTCGGGGTAGTGTCGCTCGGTGGTGACCTGCACTTCTTCCTGGAACAGGAAACAGCCGAGGAAGGCCAGCAACACTCAGGCCCCCTTGGCGCCCAGCGACTGGGCGAAGAGCTTCTTTCCCGCCTGGTCGTAGAAGCTCACCGTCATGTCGAGCGACTGGTGGTGGATCTCCACGATGCCGAAGAACTGGAGCCCCATCGAGGGGGGCATGCCCCGCTCCAGGTCGGCGTCGATGCTGGCCCACTCGTTGCGCGGGCCGAAGGTGTCGTCGAGCTCGTGGAGCTTGCCCGTGCCCGCGTTGAAGGGCCCGGCCATGAACTCCCAGAAAGGGTCGAAGTCGCGGAACTGGGCGCGCTCGGGCGAGTAGTGCGTGGCCGTGGCGTAGTGTAGGTCGGCGGTGAGCCACACGGTGTTCTTGACACCATGCTGCTTGAGGTGCAACAGGATCTGCGCGATCTCAATCTCGCGGCCGCGCGCCTCGCCGTTGCCGTTGGTGGCGTTGTCGGTGACCTTGTCTTCCCCTCGGGTGAGGATGCCCAGCGGCATGTCGTTGCAGATAACCTTCCATGTTGCCTTGGAGGCGCACAGTTCGCGCTTGAGCCAGTCCCGTTGGCCCAGACCGAGCCACTCGGCCCCGGGGCCGTAGCACTTCTGTTTGCCCGTGGAGTTGGGCGCGCGGTAGCTGCGCGTGTCGAGCATGAAAACGTCGAGCAGTGGGCCGTAGCTGACCTTGCGGTAGACCCGTTGCCCGATGATGGGCGTGTACTCGAAGAACGCACGGCGCGCACGCGCGATCAGGGGATCGACGTTGTGCACCTCGTAGCGGGGATCCTTCACCGGTGCGCCGTGGTACCAGTTGTTCTTCACCTCGTGGTCGTCCCACATGTGGAAGACCGGCACCTCGGTGAGCAGGGCTCGGAAGTTGTCGTCGATATGGTTGTAGCGGAAGCGGCCGCGGAACTCCTCGAGTGTCTGCGCCACCTTCCCGGTGGCCCCGGTGACGAGGTTGTTCCACGTGGAACCGTCGTGACACTCCTTCCGGTCCTGGTACACGCTGTCGGAGTAGACCAGATCCCCGCAGTGCACGAGGAAGTCGGGCTTCGATTGCCGAATGGCGTCGAAGATGCGCATGCCGCCGAAGTCGTCGTTGATGCCGAAGCCCTGGCCGCCGGTGTCGCCACCCCAGGCAAAACGAATGTCGCGACCGGAGCCGGCGGTGCGGAACGCACCCACCATCCACTCGCCGCGATCCCCGTCGAGATCGAAGCTAGCGCGCCAGTGCACGGTGCTCGCCCGGGGCAGGTCGTCGAGGCGCAGCTTCCCACAAAAGTCGCTGGCTTCGTTTGCCGTCGGCCCCAGCACCTCGCGGGCGCTCTGGAAGTCCGGGTTGTCGGCCAACTGGATCACCATCCGTCCCGGGCGACGCCCGTGGGCCCAGAAGGTGGCCCCGTTCGGTCCCACGTCGCCGACCGCCAGGGACCGCGGGTAGAGGCGCTCGCTGGCGTCGGCCCAGGCCACGCGGGGGGCGAGCGCCGCGGCCGACGCCCCCAGGATCAGCTTTCGACGGCTCAGCGCCACGCGGCCGCATAGCCCGCGGGGATAGGCGCGGGCAGTGTTCCCGCTGGCCAACGGTGTTGAGATCCTCCGCGTGGGCGGTCGCCGCTTCGCGTGGAACGCGCACACTGGGCGACACCTCCCGTGGCCCAGCGACGACGTGGTGTCGCCCGCGCTGCTCCACCGCATGGCCGACGAGGGCATGGCCCGGGGCACCGAGCTCGACCCGGCGAGCCTCGTGCCCTGTCGCCAATGGCTCGCGATGTGGATTGGCGACGTGCTCTGGCACGCCGACCCTCGCTCCACCACGCCAGGAGGGCGTGCCTGGCGGGCCTTGCCGCTGGCCGGGTGGGAGGCCGCGGCCTGGGCACACGCCAACGACGCGAGAACCACGGGCGACATCGCGCGGGCCATCGGACGGCCGATCGACGAGCTCTTGTCCTTCTTTTCTCGACTGACCGCGTTCCCCGTCCAGGCGCTGCAACTGCGACGGGGCCACCCGCGACGGGGCGACGAGGGGCTAAGGCGGCAGCTCGCCGAGCCCGTGGCCACCGCCTCGCGCGACCCCAGCATGTACGACGGCGGGGGCGCCACCGCGCTCGCCGACTGGCATCACGCGATCCCGCAGGCCCACCGCCACTTCGACGACGTGGAAACCACCGTTGCACACGCGCTGGAACGGCCCCACCCGGGGCTCGGGGGTCGGCCCTACGGCGAGGCGCTCGGGCGGCTCTTCGCGCGCCGGGGCTGGCTCTCAGGGCGGGTCGTCGAGGTGGGCGCCGGTTCCGGGGCGGTGGCCGAGGGCGTGTGCCGCGCCGCGCCGCGCCTCGACTACACGCGGGTCGACCTGTCCCCCGCCCTGCTCGCCGCGCAGGACGCCCGTCTTCCCGGCACGCTGGGCTTGCTCGGCAGCGCCACCACGCTCCCCCTGCCCGACGCGAGCGTCGACTTCCTCTTCGCCAACGAGGTGATCGCCGACTTGGCGTCGTCGCCCACCGCCACGGGCTGGGACAACACCGGCGCCCAGGACTTCCTCGCCGAGATCCGCCGCGTACTCCGTCCCGGCGGGCACTATTGGCTCTCCGAGTTCGGCACCATCGACGACGAGGCCGAGGAGGCCACGGCGCTCGGTCACCCGGAGGTGTCGATCCAATTCGCCGATCTCGCGGCCCATGCCGCCTCGCTCGGCCTCGCCGCGCGGCTGGAGCCCCTCGCCGACGCGCTCGGCCTCGACCTCGCCGCGCCCCAGCTCTGGCGCGGCAGCTACGAGGGCCTGCGCGCCTACCTGCGCGCCACCGGCGGCGACATCGAGGCCCGGGCCTGGCACCCCGGGAACCTCGAGCTTCCCTTCCCCGTGGACGGCCTCCACTGGGTGACCCTCGCCGACCGGGGTCCGGGACCGCTGGTGACGCGGTTCTACGTGCTCAGCTCGGGGTGACGAGCGGCTAGTCACCCACGCCGCCGTCCCACCGGCTCCCGGAGCCATGAAACGGGCGGCCTGGGTGACTGCGGGGTTGGGGAGAGCACCGCGACAAGCGTGCTAGCAGCCCGCTTGTCGCCGGAGCCCGGAGGCATGCCGGAGGGCGGAGGGGATGGCGCGGTAGGGGAAGGGGCCGGCGAGGCCCCTTCCCCTGTTTCTTGATAGCGGACGGCCCTCCCCGAGCCCGGCGCGGCCGTGCCCCTCGCTCTCGCCCTGAACCCCATCGGTCACCTCCGCCTGCGAGAGGTCGCCGACGCGCCGCCCCTCGACCCGGCACTCGGGCAGCGACTCTCGTCCGCCTTCGCGGCGGGGACCGGACCCGGACTCCTCCACCTGGGCGGCGTCGAGCTCGGCCAGGCCATGCCTGGGCCCTTCGCGTGGTGGCGAGGCTTCGCTGGGCGGGCCCTGACCCAGGCACGCTTGCGACCCGACGAGCAGGCCGAGCTCCAGGTGCCCACCGAGGACGACCTCGCCGATCTCTGCGCGGCGGCCCCGCCGATGGAGGGCGTCGAGTACCTGTCCGCCGGCGTGCTCTCGGATCTCTGGGGCGAGCTCGCCCAGGCCTTCACGGAGGCCCTCGCCCGCGCGGGCGGCTCCCGCGCGAGGCTCCTCCAGGCCCTCCACCCGGGCTGGCAGGTCGTGGGTCGCGTGCACTTCAACCTCGCCGAGAACCGGCGCGACCCCGAGGCACCCTTTGCCTTCCTCGCCACGTGGACCCCGCGCCTGTCGGCGCAGGGGCGCGCCCAGCACCTGCCGCTGGGCCGGGCCCTGAAGGAGTACGCCGACGCCGCGGACAGAGACGCCCTGGTGACCCTGCTCCAGCCGGTGCAGCGGGCCGCGACCGCCTGCGCCTGGCTGGCCGAGATGCTGGCCTGCGGCGAGCTCTTCCACCCCTTGCGCTGGACCGCCGTCCAGGCCTTCCAGTTGCTCCAGGACGCGGAGGCGCTCGAGCGCGCCGGCGTGATCGTGCGCATGCCGGCCAACTGGAGTGCCGGACGCCCGCCGCGGGCGAAGGCCAGCGCGTCGGTGGGCACGAACGCCCCCTCCACCCTGGGCCTCGACGCGCTGGTCGACTTCGACGCGGGGCTGACCGTCGAGGGCGAGCCACTGTCGCCTGCCGAGGCCGAGGCCCTGCTCCGCGGCACGGCGGGGCTGGCATGGATTCGTGGACGGTGGGTGGAGGTGGATCCGGTGCGCCTCAAGGCGGCGATGGACCGCTTCGACGCCGTCCGTCGCGTGGCCGAGGCGCAAGGGATTTCTTTCGCCGAGGCGGTCCGCCTGCTCGCCGGCGCGGGGATCGCCGGGGTGCACGACGAGGCCCCGAACCCAGGCTGGTCCGAGGTGAGCGCGGGACCCTGGCTGGCCGGCACGCTGCGGGCGATGCGCGCCCCCGACGCCACCCCTTTCGAACCCGGCCAGGGGCTACAGGCGCAGCTCCGCGCCTACCAGGTGGCCGGCGTGCGCTGGCTGCACTTGCTCACCGGGCTGGGCCTCGGCGCACTCCTCGCCGACGACATGGGCCTCGGCACGACCATCCAGGTGTTGGCCCTGTTGCTCCAGCGGCGCCGCGAGGCCCGCCGGGCACCGAGCCTCCTCGTGGCGCCCGCGTCCTTGCTGTCGAACTGGGCCGCAGAGGCAGCACGCTTCGCGCCCTCCCTGCCTGTGCGCGTGGCCCACCCTTCGGCGATGCCGGCCGCCGAGCTCCGCGCGCTCGACGCCGCGGAGATCGCCACCTGTGGCCTCTTGATCACCAGCTACGGCACCTTGCTGCGACACGAGGCACTCGCCAGCGCCAGCTACGACTTGGCGATCCTCGACGAGGCCCAGGCGGTGAAGAACCCGAACACCCAGCAATCCCGGGCTGTCCGGAAGCTCAAGGCGCGGGCGCGCGTTGCCCTCACCGGCACGCCGGTCGAGAACCGCCCGGGCGACCTGTGGTCGCTGTTCGACTTCGTTGCCCCGGGGCTCCTGGGCAGCGCCCCGCAGTTCACCCGCTACACCAAGGGGCTCGACCAGAGCGGTCCGGACGCCTGGCGACCCCTGCGCGAGCTCTTGCGACCGTGGATCCTTCGCCGCCTCAAGACCGACAAGACCGTCATCGCCGATCTCCCCGACAAGACCGAGGTGCAGGCCTGGTGCACGCTCAGCCGCAAGCAGGCGGCCCTCTACCAGCAGGCGGTGGAGCAGCTCGAGGCCGAGATCGAGACCAGGACGGGCATCGAGCGGCGTGGCCTGGTCCTGGCCAGCCTGATGCGCCTGAAGCAGATCTGCAATCACCCTTCCCAGTGGCTCGGTGACGGCGCCTGGCACGAGGCCGACAGTGGCAAGTGGGCCCGCCTGAGGGAGATCTGCGAGGTGATCGCCTCGCGCCAGGAGAAGGTGCTGGTGTTCACCCAGTTCAGGGAGATCGCCGATCCCCTCGCGACCTTCCTCGGCGGGGTGTTCGGCCGGACCGGACTGGTGCTCCACGGCGGCGTGCCGGTGCGCCAGCGGCGCGAGCGCGTCGAGCAGTTCCAGCAGGAGGACGGCCCCCCGTTCTTCGTGCTCTCGCTCAAGGCGGGCGGCTCCGGCCTCAACCTCACCGCCGCGTCGCACGTCGTTCACTTTGATCGCTGGTGGAACCCCGCGGTGGAAGACCAGGCCACCGACCGGGCCTTCCGCATCGGCCAGCGGCGAAACGTGCTCGTGCACCGACTCGCCTGCCGCGGCACCGTGGAGCAGCGTATCGACGAGCTCATCGCGTCGAAGCGATCGCTGTCCCGCGAGCTTCTCCAGGGCGGCGGCGAGATAGACCTCAGCTCGCTCGGCGACGCCGAGCTGTTGAAGCTGGTGGCCCTGGACCTCCCCTCAGCCCTCCTGGAGTAGCGCATGTACAACTACGGTCGCGGCGGCTACCGGCGTCCCTACAAGCCCGTGGCCGCCCGGCGTCGCGAGGCCGACGCCGAGTCTCGGCGCCGCGTGAAGCAGGGCGAGCCCCTCGATCCCGTCGTGGCGATCGGCAGGGACATCGCCACTACCTTCTGGGGCAGGTCGTGGTGCCAGAACCTCGAGCGCTACAGCGACTACGCGAACCGCCTGCCGCGCGGGCGAACCTACGTGCGCAACGGCTCGGTCATCCACCTCGCGGTGGAGGGGGGCCTGATCTCCGCGCTGGTGAGCGGCTCCGCGATCTACAAGGTCGGTATTCGCATCGCCCCGCTGCCCGCCGCGTCGTGGACCGCCGTGCGCCGAGACTGCACCGGCGAGATCGCCTCGCTGGTCGATCTGCTCCAGGGCCGCCTGTCACGGGCGGTGATGGAACGCGTGTGCCGAGCGAAAACGGGCCTGTTTCCAGCGCCCGCCGAGATCGAGCTGTCGTGTAGCTGCCCGGACTGGGCGACGATGTGCAAGCACGTGGCCGCAGTGATGTACGGCGTGGGCGTGCGGCTCGACGAGCGCCCGGAGCTCTTGTTCACGCTGCGGCAGCTCGACCCGGCCGAGCTGGTGCTCGACGCGGGACGAGGCATGACCTCGTTGGCCACCGACCCCGGCGGAAATCGCGTCCTGGCGGACGACGACCTCGGGGCCCTGTTCGACCTGGAACTCGAACCCAGCCCGGCCCCTGCGGCCCCGGCGGCCGGGGCCAAGCTTGAGCCGAAGGCCAAGGCGAAGGCCGAGCCCGCGGCGAAGGCCAGGGCCTCGTCTAAGGCCAAGCCCGTGGCGAAGGCCGAGCCTGTCCCGGTCGCGACGCCGGATCCAGAGCGGGCCCGGCACGAGGCGAACATCGCGATGATCGAGGCCCGCGCGGCGAGCTTCCGGGCCCTGGTGGCCGCCGGGCGGGCCAACGCCCGGACAACGCGCGCCCTGGCGCAGCTCGAGGCGTGGTTGCTCCACGCCCGGTCGGCAGGGTGGCACGCTTCTACGCCATGAACAGCGCGTGATCCCGCTCTTGGCCCACACCCCCGAGACCCTGCACGCGGCGCTCCACGCCGAGGGGCCCGGGGTGCCACTCGCCGCCTGTCGCCGGGCTTTTCACGACCTAGTGGGGAAGGGCCTCCCCGGCACCGAGACACGCGACGGCCTCTCCAAGGCCTCGATCCGCGCGCTGGAGGCGAGCTGTACCTGGGCGCTCCCGGAGATCGAGACCACGGTTGTCGACGACTTCGACAAGAGCGTGCGCTACCTGTTCCGCCTCGCCGACGGCGAGCGCGTGGAGGCGGTCCGCATCCCCCTCCTCAAGCCGGGGCGTTTCAGCGTGTGTCTCTCCTCGCAGGTGGGCTGCGCGATGGGTTGTGTCTTCTGCGCCACCGGGCGCCTCGGCCTGTCGCGCAACCTCGCGACAGAGGAGATCATCGGGTGTTTTCTTCGCGTCCGCGCCGACTGTCCGGGGCGCGTGTCGGGCGCCGTCTTCATGGGACAGGGCGAGCCTTTCCACAACTACGACGCCGTCCTGCAGGCCGCCGAGATCCTCTGTCACCCCAACGGCGGGGCCATCGCGGCGGAGAACATCACCATCTCGACCGTCGGGGTGGTGCCCTCGATCCACCGCTACGCCGAGGAACGACGCCGTTTCCGCCTCATCATCTCGCTGCACAGCGCCATCCAGTCCCGTCGCGACCAGCTGGTGGCGGTGTCGCGCAAGTGGCCGCTCCCGTCGCTCGCGGAGGCCATCCGCGCCTATGCCAACGTGGCGCCCGGGCGCGTCACCGTGGCCTACACGCTCGTGTCGGGGGTGAACACCGGCGCCGACGAGGCCGAGGCGCTCGCGGCGCTACTCGGCGACTTGCCGCTTCGTATCAATCTCATCGACGTGAACGACACCACCGGCGAGTTCGCCCAGGCCCCCGACGCCGAGCGACGCCGTTTCATGGACCTGTTGCAGCCGCTCCGCGTGCCCATCGTTCGCCGCTACAGCGTGGGGGCCGCGCAAAACTCGGCCTGCGGGATGCTCGCCTCCGTCACCCCGTGACCGAGGCGGTCACAGTCCTGGGCGAGTCTCGGCGTTGGTTGGTTTGGCACAGCCCTTGCTGTGATCGGGCGTCGTGCACCTCGTCATCATCGCCAGCCTCGCCCTCGCTCACGGTGGCGAGGATCACGGCCCTCCGGCCGGCGGCGCCGCTGCCGCGCCGGGCGGCCTTCGCGTGCCCCTCTCCTCGCAGGCGGTCGACGCCGTGCTGGTGGTTGCCGATAGCGGCGGCTCCACGCTGCTCGCCGCCGACGCCGAGACCAGCGCCCCCCTCGCGCTCACCCGCGCCGACCTGAACCTCGCGGGCCCAGCCCCGCTGGTGACCAGCTACCAGCCCGGGAAATCCCCGGGATTCCTCGGGACGAGCGACCTGCTCGCCGCGCACGGCGACTACGCCGGCTCGCTGGTGACCCACGGGCCTGACGACATTCTCTCGGTCCCTGCTTTCCGCTGGGGACCGGCCGAGGTCGCCCACGCCGCCGCGGCGAGCGTGGTGCCCTGGATCCTCGGCCTCGGGGCGGTCGGCGTGGCGCTCGTCGTCGCCATGATTGTCGGCTTCCTGGTGGGACGCCGCGCCGCCGTGGCCTCGTTGTTCCTCGTGGGGCTGGCGGGACGAGTGGGCGCCCACGGCGGGGAAGACCACGGTGCCCCAGCCGGGGCGGCCGTCGCGAGCGGCGGCCCTCTGGCGCTGCGCATGGACAGCCAGTTCCTCGTCCACCTGCGCACCGCGCGAGTGTTCGCCGAGCCGTTCCGACCCTCGGTGCTCGCGCTCGGTCACATCACCTCGGCCCCGGGCGGCGCGGCAACCCTGCGCGCCCCCGTGCGCGGCACGCTGCTCTCACCCCCGGGCGGATTCCCCGTGCCCGGCCGGGCCATCCACGCGGGCGACCTCCTCGC
Source organism: Pseudomonadota bacterium (assembly GCA_005778355.1). GTDB lineage: Bacteria > Myxococcota_A > UBA796 > UBA796 > SXON01 > SXON01. The sequence goes on from SXON01000006.1 coordinate 43,913, forward strand.
CCGGATCGCCGAGGGCAACAGCGCCGCCGACCGCGCCGACGTGGGGGCTGCCCGCGCCGAGGCCGCCACGCGCGTGGCCGAGGCCCGGGCCGCATTGGCTCTGGCCGAGCGCGACGTGGCGGCGATCCCGAGCGTAGGGGTGTCGCTCAGCGACCGCGACCGGCTCGAGCTCGCCTCGCGCGTTGACGTGGCCCGCGCCACCCTCGCCGAGGCGGAGGCACAGCTCGCCGCCCTCGACCGCGGCGCGGCCGTCACCGCGCCCATCGCCGGCCGCATCGTGGCCAATCACGCCAATCCCGGCGACGCCGTGAACGAGGGCGACCCCCTGTTCCGCATCGTGAGCGAGGGCGCGCTCTGGGCCCAGGTGCGCGTGCGCGCCACGGCGGGCCTCGACATCGTGCCCGGGGTGGCCACCATGGTGAACGCCGGCGGTGAGCTGGTAAACGCCCTGGTGCTCGACGGTGGCCGCGAGTTCGACCCCGCCACCGGCACCGCGCTCGTGACCCTCGCCCTCGACGCCGCGCCCGGCCTGCGGCCTGGCCTGTCCGCCGAGGCCTGGATCCCCGTCGGGCCCGCCCGCGACACGCTGGTGGTGCCGGAGTCGGCCGTGGTCGAGAGTAGTGGCGTGCCGGTGGCCTTCGTTAAGACGGGCCCGGAGAGCTTCGAAGCCCGGGAGCTCGATCTCGGCGGGCGGGGCGCCGGGCGGGTGGCGGTGGCCCAGGGCCTCGCCCCGGGCGAACGGGTGGTGGTGGCCGGGGCCTACACGCTCAAGTCGGTGGCCGGGCGCTGAATGTTCGACCGGATCATCCGATTCTCCGTCGAGAACCGCCTCTTCGTCGTTCTCGCGGCAGCGTTGTTACTCGCCTGGGGGGGATGGACCGCCGCCCAGATCCCGGTCGACGTCTTCCCCGACCTGAACCGCCCCACGGTGACGGTGATGACCGAGTCGGGCGGACTCTCCCCCGAGGAGGTGGAGGCGCTCGTCACGCGTCCGCTCGAGGCCTCGATGAACGGTGCCCCCGGCGTGGAACGCGTGCGCTCGCAGTCGGCCGCGGGGCTGTCCATCGTCTGGGTCGAGTTCAGCTGGGCGACCGATATCTACCGGGCGCGGCAGCAGGTGGCAGAGCGGCTGTCTGAGACGACGGAGGGGCTTCCGGAGGGCGTCGTCCCGGTGATGGGACCAATCTCCTCGATCATGGGGGAGATCCTGCTGGTGGGCCTCTCCTCGCCGAGCGGCGAGCTGTCGGGCCCCGAGCTTCGCACCCTCGCCGACTGGACGGTCCGCCCCCGGTTGTTGTCGATCCCCGGCATCGCCCAGGTGACCGCCATCGGCGGGGGAGTGGAGCAGGTGCACGTGGACGTCGACCCGGTGGCGCTGGCCCGCGCCGGCCTCGATCTCGACGCGGTGATCGACGGGGCCGAGCATGCGCAGGGTGCGAGCACCGGTGGCTTCGTGGACAGCCAGTCGCAAGAGCTGGTGGTGCGCAACCTCGCGCGTACCGCCGACCCGGAGCGGCTCGCCGACACCGTGATCGGCGAGGTGGATGGCGTGCCGGTGAGCCTCGGCAGCGTGGCGCGGGTGAGTCGCGGCACGGGCGTCAAGCGGGGCGACGCCGGGGTGAACGGCGTGCCGGCGGTGATCCTCGCGGTGTCGAAGCAGCCGGGAGCGTCGACCGTCGATCTCACACACGAGGTGGAAACCGCGGTGTCCGGTCTCCACCTCGACGCCGAGGTGACGACCCTCTTCCGCCAGGCCGACTTCATCGACGCCTCGATCGCGAACGTGGAGGAGGCACTCCGCGACGGCGCCATCCTCGTGACGCTGGTCCTGGTGCTCTTCCTGCTCAACTGGCGCACCACCGCCATCACGCTCACCGCGATCCCGCTCTCCTTCGTCGTGTCGGCGCTGGTGTTGCACGCGATGGGCATGACGGTGAACACCATGACGCTCGGCGGCCTCGCGGTGGCCATCGGCGAGCTGGTGGACGACGCGATCGTCGACGTGGAGAACGTGTACCGTCGCCTGCGCGAGAAGAAGGGGCTGTCGCCCAGCAAGATCGTGGCGGCGGCGAGCAGCGAAGTCCGGAGCTCCATCGTCTTCAGCACCATCCTGGTCGTGCTCGTCTTCGTGCCCCTCTTCTCGCTGTCCGGCATCGAGGGACGCCTCTTCGCCCCGCTCGGCGTGGCCTACATCACCTCGATCCTCGCCTCGATGGTCGTGTCGCTCACCGTCACCCCGGCGCTCGCGCGCTGGCTGCTCCCGGGCTCGGCGGTGCAGGCGCACGGCGATGGCTGGCTGGTTCGCCAGCTCAAGGGCATCGACCGCGCCCTCCTCCTGCGCACCTTGCCCCACCCCGGGCTGGTGCTCGGCGCCACGGCCCTGGCTGTCGGTCTCGCGGCCGCGAGTGTCCCCTTGCTGGGCACCAGCTTCTTGCCCCCCTTCAACGAGGGCACCGCCACGGTGAACGTGCTCTCGCGCCCCGGCACCTCGCTCGACGCGAGCAACCAGCTGGGTCTCTCGGCCGAGGCACTGTTACTCTCGGTGCCTGAGGTGCTCTCGGTGGGCCGCCGCACGGGCCGAGCCGAGCTCGACGAGCATGCCGAAGGGGTGCACTACAGCGAGATCGACGTGGACTTCGCCGACAACGGGCGCGACCGCGAGGTGGTGCTCGCCGAGATCCGCGAGAGACTGTCGGCGTTGCCGGGGGCGAGTGTCAGCATCGGCCAACCCATCAGCCACCGCCTCGATCACTTGCTGTCCGGCGTGCGCGCGGCCATCGCGGTGAAGGTGTTCGGTCAAGACCTCGGCACGCTGCGAAGCTCCGCGGAGTCGGTGCGGGCGGCGCTCTCCCGCGTGCCCGGCGTGGTGGACCTCGCCGTGGAGCCGCAGGTGCTCGTGCCGCAGGTGCACGTGGAGGTAGACCGGGAATCCGCCTTGCGACTTGGTTTGCAGCCCGGAGAAGTGACGACGCAGCTCGAGGCCGCGCTCGCCGGCGTCACCGTGGCTCAGGTGCTCGACGGCATCCGGCCGCTCGACCTGGTGGTGCGCTTCGCGCCCGAGTGGCGCACCGACTTCGACCGGCTCGCCGCCGCGCCCTTGCTCGCCGGCGACCACGCCATCCCCGTGGGCAACGTGGCCACCATCCGCCGGGGGACAGGCCCCAACCAGGTGCTCCACGAGAACGGCCAGCGGCGCATCGTCATCTCGGCCAACGTGGCCGAGCGTGACATCGGCGCGGTGGTCCGCGACATCGAGGCTGTCGTGTCGCGACTCGATCTACCTCAAGGCACCTACGCCACCATCGGCGGCCAGTTCGAGAGCCAAAGGCAGGCGAGCCGGGCGATCGCGCTCTTGTCCCTCGTGTCGCTCGTCGCGATGTACGCTGTGCTCTACGCTCACTTCCGCTCGCACGCGATCACGCTCCAGGTCTTGCTCAACGTGCCCCTGGCGCTGATCGGCTCGGTGGCGGCGGTGTGGATCTCGGGCCAGCCGCTATCGGTTGCGACACTCGTGGGCTTCGTCACCCTGTGTGGCATCTCCACGCGCAACACCATCTTGATGGTGTCGCACTACTTTCACCTCGTGGAAATCGAGGGCGAGGACTTCGGCGCCGCGATGGTGATCCGGGGCTCTCTGGAACGCCTCGTCCCGGTGGCGATGACGGCCCTCTGCGCCGGCACCGCGCTGGTGCCGCTGGCCCTCGCCGAGGGCCAGCCCGGCAAGGAGATCCTCACGCCCGTGGCCCAGGTGATCCTCGGCGGCCTCGTGTCGTCCACCCTGCTCGACATCGTCGTCACGCCCACCGCTTTTCTTCGTTTCGGCCGCGCCGCGGTCCTTGCTCGCACCCAAGCCATCACGGAGTCCTAGATGTTGTTCTTCATCCTCGCCTGTACCCAGGAACCCGCCGCGCCCGAGGCGTCGCCCGCCCCAGCCGCCGCGCCCGAGGCGGCACCCGCCCACGACCACGGCAGCCACGACCACGGCGAGGCCGGAGGCCCTGAGCACGGCGCCGACGCCGGACACGGACACGGCGCGGCCCATGGCGGCATCCAGGCCGAGCTGGAGGGCCTCCACGTGGAGGCCGTGGTGACCCACAACGGCGTGCTCTTCTACCCGGCGGACGGCGACAACAAGGGCCTTCCCGCCGAGGGTTTCTCGGGACAGGCGGCGATCAAGGGGCCGACCGGCGTGGAAACGGTGCCGCTCATGCCCATGGGCGACCACCTCCACGCTCTGGCGAAGCTCGAGGTGGGCAAGCCAGCCACCATCGTGCTCACCCTCACTCGCGATGGGAAGCCACAGTCCCACACCTACGAGGTGAAAGCAGTGGGCATGCAGGAGCACGACCACACCACGTTGCATGGCGGCGTGGTGTCGATGTGGGGTGACTACCACGTGGAGTACGTCAAGAAGGACGGCGAACACCGTTTCTACATGAGCGACGCCAAGCGCGTGCCGCTCAGCGGCACCGTCTCCGGCAGCGCGACCCAGGGCGGCAAGGACGTGCCTCTGGCCTTCGATCCGACCGCGGGGCTGCTCAGCGCTAAGGCCGATCCCGCCGCCGCGGGAATGGTGATGCTCAATGCCAAGGTGGACGGCACCGAGTTCAGCCTGGGGTGGTAAAATGGCGGCGGAGTGTCCGCGATGCCTCGAAATATTCTCCTGGTCCACGGCGCGTGGATGAATGCCCTGTCCTGGGAGAGCTGGGTGGAACGCCTGCGCGCCCGTGGCCACACCGTCGTCGCGCCCTCCTGGCCCCACGGAGAGGGCGATCCCGCCGAGCTCCGCGCCGCGCCGCGCGCTGAGCTGGCCGCCGTCGGGGTGCCCGAGATCGTGTCTCACTATGCCCGTTTTGCAACGGAGCTAGATCGGCCGATCCTCATCGGGCACAGCTTCGGGGGGTTGTTTGTGCAGATGCTGCTCGACCGGGGTCTCGGCGCCTGCGGCGTGGCCATCGACCCTGCCCCGCCGAAGGGCGTGTTTCCGACGCTCGACGCGCTCAAGGCGGCGTTCCCCGTGGTGTCGAAGTGGAACGCCGGATCGAAAGTGCACCAGATGGCCTTCGCCGACTGGCAGTGGGGCTGGATGCACACCCAGCCGGAGGCGGAGCAGCGCGCCGCCTTCGAGCGCTTCGTGGTGCCGACACCCGGCAAGGTGTACGCGCAGGGGGCCGCCGCCCCCTTCACCGACGTGATGACGGTCAACTTCAAGAACAAGGACAGAGCCCCCTTGTTGCTGGTGGCCGGTCTGGACGACCGCACGGTGAGCGCCGACATGGTTCGCTCGGCCTTCCGCCAGCACCAGCGCGGTGGTGGCCGCACCGAGTTGCGCGAGTTCGCCGGGCGTACCCACTGGATCTGCAACCAGCCGGGCTGGGAAGAGGTGTGTGACACCGCCATCGACTGGGCGGAGGCCCAGTGATCTTCTTCCTCGCATGCGTGTTGTCGAAGCACCCGGTCGACACCGTCACCGCGCCGGCCGCCGCCCCGGTGGCTGACTGGGCGGTCTGGTTGGCCACGCCGGGCCCGGTGACGGTGGAGAGCTGGGTGTCCGCCCGCTGGGACGCGAAGCTCGGCTCGCTCCTCGATCTGTCCGACGCTGCCTGCGCGGGCCTGCCCAATGCCAAGGTCGACATCGTGCTGCCGGTGCACGTGATGCGCCACCCCGAGAAGGGCGACTTCCTGGTGGACTCGGGCGTCCCGGCGTCGATGCGCGAGGGGCCCGGGCCGGTGAAGGGGCTCATCCGTGCCGCGCTCGGTAGCTTCGAGGTGGTGGAGCCCGTCGGCGAGGGCATGGCGAAGCGCGGCATCGTCCCCCGCGCCTTGTTCCTGACACACGCCCACTTCGACCACGTGCTCGGCCTGCCCGAGCTGCCCGTCGAGCTCGACGTGTACACCGGCCCCGGCGAGCTGCGGCAAACCGGACAGGTCGCGGTGTTGATGGCCTCGACCGCGCGCGGTGTGCTCGACGGGCGCCCGACAGTGCACGAGTGGTCGACCACCGAGATGAAGCCGCTGGGACCGGTGCTGGCCATCGACGTGGTCGGCGACGGCTCGATCTACGCCATTAGTTCCCCGGGACACACCCCAGGGTCGATGGCCTACCTCGCGCGCACCGCCGCCGGGCCCGTGCTCTTCGCGGGCGACACCTCGCACACGCTCTACGGCTGGGAGAAGGGGGCCACGCCGGGGAACTTCACCGCCGACCACGACACCAACCTGCAGAGCCTACGCGCGCTCAAGGCGCTCGCCGAGGGGGTGCCCGGTATGAAGGTGTGGGTGGGGCACGAGATGGACGGCCAGGGCACCGGTGTGGCCTCGCTACCCGCCCGGTGACAGCACGTACTGGCAGAAAAGCTGGTAGCGGTCGGTGAATCGCCGGTCGATCACGCGGAGTCCCGCCGCCGCGAAGAGCTCGAGCCAGCGGGGCACGTCGAGCTCGTAGACATCGCGATCCGCCAGCGAGACGCTCGCTTTCTCGATCTGACCCAGTGCCCAGTCACGGAGGACGGTCGAGAGCCGGGCGCGCCGGGCGGGGTCGGTCTCGGCGTCGTGATCGGCGGCGATCGCCACGCCGAAACGACGCAGGTAGGAGTCGCATAGTCGCTCCAAGAGCACCGGGTCGCCGGCGGGCAGGTCGACGTCGCAGTGGATGTCGGCCTCGTTCACCAGCACCAGGGGCGCACGGAGCGCTGCCAGCGCGTCGAGCTTGCCCGCGCGCGCCAGGCCGTGGCGGCGGTTCTGCTCGCGGTCGCGGCCGGGCACGTGATGGAGCACCAGCGAGAGCACGGCAACGTCGGCCTCCGGCAGCCGGGCCGACTCCAGGGGCGCCTGCACGTGCACCACCTTCACCGACACTGGCGCCTCGGCGCGCACGCCGTCGGCGCCCCGGGGATGGGGGTCGACCACCACGATCTCGCCGCGCGCGTCGGGCGGCAGGGCCCCGCGCCAGAGCCGCCCGTTGCCACCGCCCACCTCGATGGCGCGGAAGGCACCGGCGAAGCGCAGGTAGGGCCGGTTGGCCGCGTACACCCCGCGCGCAACCGTGCTGCCGCTGAAGGCGTCGAAGAGCGAGCCCTCGCCGAAGTCGCTGTTCCACGCTTCTTGCCCGGCGGGCAGCGTGTCGCGCAGGGCGAGCGCTGCGGCCGCCTGATCGGCGCGTGGCTGGCGGAGGATCTCGTGGACCCGAGGCAGCAGGGAATGGGCTGGCACCGCCAAGTCTTAACTCTTAACCTCCGACACCATGCATCTGCTCGCGATCATGCTTGCCCTCGCCGAGGGTCCCGTTGCTGTCAGTATTCCCGCGTCGGCGCTCCGCGTGGTGCGGATGGATGCGGTGGAGCCCACCGAGAAGAGCGCGGCCTACCTGGTGCTCGACCCGGCGAAGACCGCCGGCGCGGTGGTGGCCCCGGGGGAGCTCCGGGCGCTCTTGCCGGACGCCGCAGCGGCGCGGGTGGCGGCCCAGTTGATGGCGTCGGGGCCCACGCTCTCGGGCACGCTCGAGGGCCGCACCGAGACGGTGGGTACGACCCGCGCCGAGGGCCTCGGTGGCCGGGTGGCATATTTCTGCGCTTACGAGCCCTTCAGCGTCGTGGCCGTGCGGCTCGGAGGCACGGAGCTCGAGCTCACCCACCGCGCACCGGCGGGCGAGCGAAGCACGGAGCCGGGCGAGTGCCCACGCCCGCACCACCCCGCCGAGTGACTCGACCCTAGGCGGGAAAGCCTACTTCTTGGGTCCGAGCTGCGTGGGCGCGGGCGCCGGGATGCCATCGGTCTCGGGATCCACCACGAAGAAGTCGACACGCCGGTTCTTGGCGCGGTCGGCGTCGGTCTTCTCCTTGACCAGCGGCTTGGTCTCGCCGTAGCCGACCGAGCGGAGGCGACCCTCTTCGACGCCCTTGCTGGCGAGGTAGGTGCGCACGCTGTCGGCGCGGGCCTGGGACAACTTGAGGTTGTCCTTGTCGTTGCCGCGGCTGTCGGTGTGCCCCTCGATGCGAAGGCGCCTGATCTCCGGGTGATCCTTGAGGATCTCCGCCACCTCGTCGAGCAGGCCGAAGCTCTCGGCCTTGATGATCGCCTTGCCCGTCTCGAAGTACACCGAGTCCTTGATCTCGATCTTCTCAGCTTTGAGCTCGGCCTTCGCGGGGAGCAGCTCGAGCGTGATGGTGGCGCTGCCGTCCTTGGCCACGTCGACCATCGCCTTGCCGGGCCGGTAGCCGGGCGCGTTGGCCACGAGCTGGTAGCCACCCGGGCGCACGCTCACGTTGCCCGCCGCCTGGTCTTTCACCGGCGTGGGACCGCGCGCGCTGAAGGTGGCGCCGGCCACCGGGGCCTTCTTCGCGTCGACGATCACCACGTTGAGGGTGCCGCGAGGCGCCGGCACGGTGACGGTCGTGGCCACCGCGCCCGAGCCGGGCACGTCGAACTTGGTCTTGGCGGCACCCGCGCCGATCTCGATGGCGCCCTTGTCGAGCTCCACCATGGCGCCCGAGGGGCCGGTCTTGTCGGTGCCCGCGATGGTCCAGTAGTCGTCGGCCGGCTGGCCGTCGCTGTCGATCACGTTGATGGTGAGACGCGCCCACTCCGGGCACCCGTCGGTATCTTCCGCGCCGTCGAGATCTTCTGGCTTCTCGGGGCAGGCGTCGACCTTGTCGGCGATGCCATCCTTGTCCTTGTCGGCGGGCCCCACGGGGTCGTAGGCGAGCGTGAACAAGATGCGTCGGGCGGGGGTGCTCACCGCGTCGCCGATGCCGAAGGACACTGCCGGGCGCACGGAGAGCGCGTTGCCCTTGCCCGTGCGAACCCAGCCACCCGCGAGGACCTCGGTGGGGCGGGCCGCCGGATTGGCGATGTCGTCGAGCACGCCGCTGGCGTAGAGCTCGGTGACGAGCCCCACCCGCTGGTTGAGCGCATAGGCGGCCCCGAGCTGCACGTTCGCGGTGCTGCCCCAGGCCACGTTTTCGAGTTCCACCGCCGGCACGTAGTCGAGACCCACCGATCCGCCGAGGTGCAGCGCGGCGAGGCGCTTGTCGACACTCAAAGCACCGCCCACGCCGAGACCGCCGGTCTTCAGGCCACCGTCGATCGTCGAGGAAGGCAGCGAGGTGTGCGCGCCGAGCGCGATGCCCACCGGGCCCTCGCGACCATCGATGAAGCGGTACTTGGCATCCACGATGAGGTCGCCGAGGCCCGCACCGGCCTCCACCCCGTTGCCGTCGGCACCGAGCACGACGGGCAAGTCGAGCCCGATGCGGAAGCGCTCACGGGTGAAGGCCAGACCGGCGTCGAGCTGGAGGATGTCGGAGACGATGTCGATCGTCTCGCCGCCCTCGGGGGTGTACTGGAGGGGGCTCGCTGTGTGCGAGATCACGGCGCGACCGGTGAAGCCCTGCGCGGGAAGCTCGGCGTCGACCAGCCGGAAAAACTCGTGGCCATCAAGCGCGGGACGGAAGGTCTGCACGTTGATGTTCGGGGCTTCACCACCCGAGGTGGCGTCCTGCGCGAGCGCGAGGGAGAGGGAGATCAGCATCGTGTCCTACTTGCGACGGCGCGCGAGGCCGGCGACGGAAAGGGTGGCGAGGAGCGCGGCGGCACCGCCAGGGGCCGAGACGGGATCGCAGCCGCAGCCGCCTCCCGAGTACTCGCCCTTGGTGTCGGCCGAGGCCGTGTCGTCGGGCGCCGGGTCGGCGGTGTCGACCGTGTCGGATGTATCAGATGTATCAGATGTATCAGCAGTGTCGCCCGAATCGGATGTATCACCCGAGTCGCCAGAGTCAGCGGTATCGCCGGTTTCACCGGTGTCTCCACTGTCCGCCGTGTCGGCTGTATCAGATGTATCGGCTGTATCAGCGGTGTCGGCTGTATCAGATGTATCAGCTGTATCAGCTGTGTCGGCCGTGTCGCCGGTGTCGATGGGCTCGCCGGTGTCGACGATGCCGGTGTCGATCACGCTCGTGTCCCCACCGCTGCCGGTGTCAACGACGCCGGTGTCGACGATGCTCGTGTCACCACCACCGGTCCCGGTATCCACGACGCTGGTGTCGGTCCCGCCACCGCCGGTGTCGACGACGCTCGTGTCGGTCCCGCCACCGCCACCGCTGCCCCCGGTGTCCGTGGCGCCGGTATCCGTCGTCCCGGTGTCGCCGCCGCCGCCAAAGTCGTCCGAGCCATCGAGGGGGTCGGTGCCCGCCGCCACCTCGTCGCCGTCGTTCACACCGCCGTCGTCGGTGTCGTCGTCGTCGGGATCGGTCTCGCCGCTCCCCACGGCCCCGTCGAGGTCGGCGTCTTCCACGCCGTCGTCGAGGCCGTCGCCGTCGGTGTCGGCCTCGTTGGGATCGGTGGTGGTGCTGGGGTCGGCGTCGGACACGAACAGGCTCGCGTCGGTGTCGGCGCTGGTGGGCGCGCTCATGCCGAGCTCCTGGCCGTCGGCGAGGCCGTCGCCGTCGGTGTCGTCGAGGAGCGGGTCGGTGTCGAGGGTCACCTCGTCGCCGTCGGTAATCCCATCGTCGTCGCTGTCGGCGTCGGTCAGGTCGGTGCCGAGGTCGAACTCTTCGTCGTCGGTGAGCCCGTCGCCGTCGGTGTCGCTGTCGGCCACGTCGTCGCTGGCGTCGAGCGGATCGGTGCCGATGGCCACCTCCACGCCGTCGCCCACGCCGCCGTCGTCGGTGTCCTCGTCGTTGGGGTCGGTCTCGGTGCTATCGACCTCGCCGTCGAGGTCGGCGTCTTCCTCGCCATCGAGGAGACCGTCATCGTCGGTGTCGTCGAGCGTGGGATCGGTCGTGGTGCTCGGGTCGGCGTCGGCGATGAAGGCCGAGCTGTCGGTGTCGGCGCCGTTGGGCGCGGTGAGCCCGACTTCCTGGCCATCGGAGAGGCCGTCGCCATCGGTGTCGTCGAGGGTCGGGTCCGTGCCGTAGTCCGCTTCCTCGCCGTCAACCAGGCCATCGTCGTCGGTGTCGTCGTCGTTGGGATCGGTGCCGAGGGTGTCTTCGGCGGCATCCGTGAGGCCGTCGCCGTCGGTGTCGGCGCTGATGTCGATGGTGTCGGAGGCCGCGTCGGCGATAGTGCAAGAGCCGCTGCTATCGTCGCAACCGGCGAGGTCGGTGGAGAGGGCGCGCGCGTTGGACGAGGTGCCGGCGAGGATCGACACCTCGCCCGCGAGACCGGCGCCGTAGAGGTCGGCGTAGTCGATCGCGAAGTCGAGGAAGTAATCGGCGGTGCCGTCGAAGCTCGTGTCGGCGAGCTCGATGCGAATGTTGCCCGGGGTGTAGTCGTGCGCCACGCCGTAGCCGGCGGCGAGCGTTTCCGCAGAGTCGGACGGGTCGCCCACGCCGGTGCCAACGGTGTTCTCGGCCAGCTCGATCTCCTCGGAGATGCCGTTGGCGAGCAGCGACCACTCGTAGTCGGCAAAGTCGCCGTCGGTGTCGAAGAGCAGGCCCCAGCCATACTGGGAGATGCCGCCCGGGCCGGTGGGATCTTCATCGAGGCGAAGGCGCACGAAGAAGGCGTCGGTGGAGGTGTAGACGTAGACGGCGGCGGCGGTGGTATCACCGACGATCTCGCGGCCGTTGTTGTTGCCGTCGCCCAGCACGTCGCCGATGTCGGAGCCGCTCTGCTGGATGGCCACCCAGTCGGCGTCGTCGGGGAAGGTGAAGGCGAGGGCGGGAGACAGACCGAGGAGTGCGAGCAGCATGGATTTCTCCGAATAACCGTACGGCGGACGACCGGTGAGGGTGACGGCGTGTCGCACGTTACCTGTGATTGGCGCTTCGCTCGGTCCAAAAAGCAAGGCCAAGCACCACCGCAGCCCACTGCACGTACACATAGCCCATGGCCACGGCGATCCCGGCGTGCATCAGCACCAGAGCGAAGGCAAGCGGTCGGCGTGCACGATGAAACACGAAGAGAGAGCCGCCGAGCTCGAGGATGAGCGTGCCCAGGGCGACGAGGGTAAGCAGCGATCGCGACTCGGCGAGGGCAAGTCGCAGCTGGGCGAGCGGGGCCGCGACGTGGAAGGCGCGCTCGAGCACCAGGGTGCCCAGGTAGTCGGGATCGCAAAACAGCGCGCCGGCGCCACGTAGCTTCGCAATCCCGGCGAGCGTGTAGATCGCGGCCACGACCCCGCACGCGGCCTCGGTACCCGAGAGAGCCATCGCCAGCGCCACGCCGACCGGGAGCAGCTTGCCATGGGTGACACCCTGAGCGGTGAAGGACTGCTCGGCAAAGGCCCACGCGGCCAGCGGCAACGCGAAGGCCCAGAGTCCACGCTTCCGCGCGGGGTTGCGGGCCCAGTCCAGCGCTCCGATGGCCGCCACGGCCACGCCGATCCACGCCCCGGCGCCAACGACGTCGGCGGCGGCCGGACCGGCGTCGACCAACGTGAGCCAGAAGCCGCTGAGCACCAGCGCGCGCGGTTTCAGGGCCATGCCGTGCCCCGCGCCACGACGATGCGCTGTCGCTGCACCTCGCCGCCACGCACGCGGACGAGGTCGTAGGCGACTTCTACGACGAGGGGGCCGGGGCTGGACGCCGGGCGGCGGCGAACCTGGTCGCCCCAGTCGCGGGTGACGTAGTCCATCGCCGTGACGACGCCGGTTGGGGCGACGAACGCCGACGGATCGAGAGCGTGAAAGGAGGAGAACGCCGAGGGCTCGGACTCGGCACCGTCGACCAGGAAGACGGGGACCGCGCCGTAGTCGCGGGCGGCGATGTCGGCGTACATCGTGTAGCGCGAGAAGGGAAAGACCTCGCCGAGCAGGAGGCCGCCGAGCAAGTAGACCACGAAGGCGGTGACAGCGGGTCGCGACAGGACCATCTCGGACTGGGGTAAGTCTTAACCCTTAACCTCCGACACCTTTTTGGCGGGGTTACCCTCGCGCCATGCTGATCGAGCAAGCGGTCCCGCGGGTGCGCGAGGCGGTGCGAACCGCCCGGGAAGGGCTGGTTGAACGCGAGTCGCTGGTGGAGGCGATCGTGCTGGCGGCGGTGGCCGGGGAGCACGTCCTGGTGATTGGCCCGCCGGGCACGGCCAAGTCGGAGGCGGCGCGCCGGGTAGCGCGGGCCCTGGGGGGAACCACCTTCGAGTATCTACTGGGGCGCTTCACCGAGCCCAACGAGATCTTCGGCCCCATCGACCTGCGCAGGCTGCGCGAGGGCGCGGTGGAGGTCGAGACCGCCGGGATGCTTCCGGAAGCGGAGATCGCCTTCCTCGACGAGGTTTTTCTCGGCAGCACGGCCATCCTCAACACCCTGCTCGGCGTGCTCAACGAGCGCGTTTTCCGCCGCGGCAGCACCGTGAAGGCCTGTCCCCTCCGGGTGTGCGTGGGGGCGAGCAACGCCCTGCCCGACGACGACGCCCTCGCCGCCTTCGCCGATCGCTTCCTCCTTCGCTGTTTCGTGGAGCCGGTGGGCGACCCCTTCCTCGAGGAGCTCCTGGAGCAAGGATGGGGGGTGCAGGGGCCGCCGCCGGGGCCCGTCCCCGGGGCGATGACCGCACTCGACACGCTCAGCGCCGCCGTGCGGGGCGTCGACCTGGGCCCGGCTCGCGGGGCGCTCGCGCACTCGGTACGACTGCTGAGAAAAGCAGGGGTCACCCTGCCGGATCGGCGAGTGGTCCGCGTGCAGAAACTGGTCGCCGCCGCGGCCGTGCTCGACGGGCGCACCACGGCGCACGTGGGCGACCTCTGGCCGATTGTCTACGCGGTCCCCGGCGCGCAGGGACAGTCCATCGCGCGCGAGGCGCTGGGCGAGCTCTTGAAAGCCAGCCAGAACGCGGCCTTGTCGGCGGCTGCCGCAGAGGCCTCGGGCGGACCGCTGGCGCGCGCGGCACGGGTCGTGGAGGCCGGAGAAGCGGTGCTCGCCGCGAGGCCCCGGGGCGACGAGCCGGCGCTCCTCGACGCGTGGACGCGCCGGGTAGAAGGGGTGGCGCGCGAGATCGACGCGAGCTTCAACCCGCAGGCGATGCCCGAGAGCCTGTCGTCGCTCCGCTCGCGCGTGGCGCAGGTGCTGACGGGGTGATCGACCCGACCGCCCGCGAGGCGCCAGTTGTCCCGCGTTGGGTTGACCGGGCGGCGCCGCTGGCTCCAGTGGCGGTCTACGCCGAGGGGCCCGCACGCCTGCGACTGCGTGACGCCCTCCTACGACGGCGGTCACTGGCCGGGCTGGCGGGCGTCGGGAACGCCTCGGTGCTCGTCGTCACCGGCGAGGCGCTCCCCTGGGCCGAGGGGGTGGGCTACCTCGGCCGTGATCCCGACGCGCCCGGCGTCCTCTTGCCCACGCTGCGGCGCCCAGCCGTCCCCCTCGATCTCTTCGCCACCGCCGTGCTGGCCCGCGCGCCCCGCGACGCCTGGCCCCTCGCCGTGATCGAACCCGGCCTGCTCGTGCCGCTGGGTCATGCCCGTGGCCTCGCCCACGACGACTTGCGTTTCCTGGCATGACGACGCTCCCGCCCGAGCTCGCCCCGTGGGCACCGCTCCTCGCCGCGCTGGCGCCCGACCTGCAACCCGAGGTGGGTCGCCTAGCCCGGCGGATCGAGGCGGCCATTGGTCCCTTGCGGCCCCGCCGTCCCGAGCCGGGGGGGGAGCCGGACGGGTACCGCGGCATCGATCGGCGCGGTCCCTACGACCGCCTCTTGCTCAGCGAGTGGGCCTACCTCGACGAGGTTCCCGACGAGTTCATCCGTCGCGCCGCCAGCCGGGAGCAAGCCTACTACCAGCTCGATCATCGTTCCCCGCGTGGCGGCATGTCCTGCCACGCGGTGTTCGACGCGGGGCCCGGCTCGGTCGGCCTGCCGCGCATCGTGCACGTGGCGATGCTGGTGGTGCTCGCCCGGCGCGCCACCGAGGCGGGCGCCGAGTTCAGCTTCCGGGTGGCGCAGCGCCCCACGCTGGTGCATCGACAGGTGAGCGGCACCACGCTCCGGGCCGTCCTGGCCTCACGCTCGGCGCAGCCCTTCGCCGTGCCGCCCGGCCTCTTGGGTCACGACGAGCTGTGGTTCGTCGGCGGCGAGGCGGTGCGCAACGCGCCCGGTCACCTCGCGCTCGTGGAGGAGGTGCTGGAGCCCGGCGAGAGCCAGCTTGACGTGACGCTTTCGCGACCGCGTCGCTCGCCGTCCACCCTGCGGCTCGCCGCGCCCCCCTCGCCCGTGCGGCGGCGCCTGGTGACCGACCCCTGTCCACCCGCTGCCGGACGCAGGGTGGACGCACCCCGCTCGGACCCTCTCTGGCGGAACCTGCCCCTCGAGGCCGTCGACCCGGCGCGCGTCCGCTTCTACCCGGGCACCTCGCAGCTTTTCTGCTACTGCGACAACGGCACGGTGCTGGCGTGGAGCCTCGCCAAGGTGCCCGCGCATGGCGTGCCCAAGCCAAGGATCGACAGCATGGGCCTCGAGCCCAACCGCGTGGCTCTGGGCTGGTATCAGCAGCGTTTTCTCAGTGTCCGCCTGCACGAGCGCGAGGTGATCGTCTGGGGCCGCGGCATCAACTGGCGGCTGGAATGGGCTGGGCTGGCGCCCGCGCCAGGTGGGACCGACGCGTTCGTCGTGGTGCCCCCGGACTCTGCAGAGCGTTCGGTCTTCTTCATCGACGGCGAAGAACGGCTGTGGCGAGCCGACGACAAGGGGCTCGAGCTGCTCGGCGAGGGCTGCACCGCCATCCGACCAGCCAGCAGCGGCGTGCTCAGCGCGTGGCGCCGCGGTGACGGGACCCAGCTTCGCATCACCTGGCCGCTGGGAACCCACAGCGAGCCGATGCTCGTGCCCGGCGAGCGCCCACTGTTTGGTCGCGAATACCCTTGGTCGCACCCGCAGAACCGGATCTTCGAGGTGGGCGAGCAAGTGACGACCGCCCTGGTGCACCCCCACTACCGTGGCGACACCAAGGACTGGGAAACCTGCCTCGCCACCCGGGCGGAATTGCCCCTCCCGCCCGGAGAGATCGTCGGCTGCGCCTTTGCCCACCACGGCGAGCCGGAGCCGAAGCTGCAGCTCGTGGTCGTGGCCTGGAACGCCGGCGAGGGGGCCTTCGTTCGTTATCCGGACGGCGCGCGGCTGCACGTGCCCCGGACCCCGCTCGGCGCCCAGCTCGATGACAGCGGCGAGAGGGTGGCCTTCATCACCCCGGAGAAGACCGTGGAGCTGTGGGGCTTCGAGGGGGAACGCCCCCTCATGCTGCGAGACCGCCCGCGATGAGCGCTCCGACGCTACATCCGGGGAGCGTGGTGGCCCACGCCATCTGGTTTCCGCCCGGCACCCGGGGTGTCCGGTCGCGGGTGATGGCCCTCTGGACGCCCGGCTGCTCGGCGGCCGCGCTCGGGGGTGGCGTGTGTTTGACCCTCGCGGAGCCCGCCCGGATGCGCACCCGCGAGGCGCCCGGCTACTTGCTGGTGGACAAGAGCGCGGTTCAGGGCGTCAAGGGCGCCGAGGGCGTGGCGCTCCTGCAAGGCGGCGAGGTGTGCTTCGCGCGTCCGGTGCCTCTGGACGCCGCCACCTGGATCGACCTCGCGGGCTTCACCGTGGCCAACGTGGTCCCGCTCGGCCCGCCGCCGACCCCGGTCGCTGCCCCGCAGGGCTTCGACGTCCGGGTGGCGCTGAAGCGCCCACCACCGACGGCGGAGGCCCAGGCCACAGGGGCAGCGCTGGCCCTCCCGGCCCCGGCTCCGACGGCGCTGGGCGGGGCCCTCGCCACGGTGGGGCAGTGGCTGTTGAAGCTCACCCAGGCGCCGTCCCCCGGACCGGGGCAGGGCGGTGGAGCGGGAAACGTCCCGGCGCCTTCGCGGCCCCATGAGCCGGCCTGGTGGCAGCGCGCCCTCCGCCGCGTGGCCGCCCCCCTGTGGGGACCCCTGCTCGGCGGCGTCCACGCACGCCATCTCGCCAAGCTCTTCGATCTCTTCGATACCGGCAAGCTCGAGGAGGCCCTTCGCCACGCCATTCCGCTCGGTGGCGAGGGCCTGGGCGGCCTCGGCGCCCCCTGGCAACTCCCGGGCCCGCGGCAGGACCTGGCGCTCGGCGGGGCCACTGGCCCGGGCACCTCGCTCGGCCTCGCGAGCGACGTGTACAAGCAGCTCGAAGCGATGTACGAGCGCGCGCTGGAAAAACTGCTCGCCGAGAAGAAGATCGACGAGGCGGTGTTCGTGCTGGTGGAGCTCCTGCGCGCCCACGCGCGGGCGGTGGACCTTCTGGAGCGGGAGAAACGCTTCGAGCTCGCCGCGGAGATTGCCATCAAGGGAAACCTGCCGCCCGAGCGGGCCATTCGCCTTTACCTCCTCGCCGGGCAACCGGCGAAGGCTGCCCTCCTGGCGCGGCGAACGGGGAGCTTCGCCGTGGCCTGTTCGCTGTTGCAGCGCGACAACGCCGCCCTCGCGCTAGTGCTCCGGCGGGCCTGGGCCGAGTCGCTCGCGCGACAGGGCGACGCGGCGGGCGCCTGCACCGTGGCCTGGGAAGCCCGGGAGCTGCGGGACTGGGCGATGCCGCTGCTCGACCAGGCCCTCGCACAGGGGGGTCCCGGCGGTGCCCGGCTGGTGGGCCACCTCCTGCGCGGCAAGGAAGGCGACTTCGAACGCGCGCGGGCGCGCGTGCTGCCGTTGCTCGAGGGCGAGGACTACGAGGCGGTCCAGCGACGCGTGGCCCTCGCGAACGGGCTCGTCGGCCAGCCGCGTGAGGAGGCGCGGGTGCTCCTCCGCGCCACGCTGCGTGGGCTCCTTGCCGACCAGGGGCGCTGGCCCGAGCTGGTCGACGCCGCCTTCGTGCGCACCCTCGCCGACCGGGCCGGCGATCCCGCCATCGCCGCCGACATCCCGTCGCTCGAGCGCCCCACGCGCGACCTCGGCACGCGCGCCGAGCCGATCCGCCTGCGCCTGGAGGAGCGAGGCGCCCTCGCGGTGCGCGACGTGGCCTGGCTGGGCGACGGGGGCTGTCTCGTGGCGCTCGGCGAGCTGGGCGCGCGCCTCTACGCCCGCGACGGCCGGGTGCGCACGAGCTTCCCCGAGCCGGCCGACGCGCTGGTGCCCGCCGACAACCACCGGCGCTGCATTGGCGTGTCCCGCCGGGACTGGGGCCTGCGACTGTCGCATATCGATCTCGACAGCGGTACTGCCCGACGCTGGTACGACGCGAGCTTCACCGCCTTTGCCGACAGCACCGACGGGAGCATGTGGTTCGTGGCCGAGAAGGACTGCCTCGTGGGGGTAGACGTGCTCTCGGACGGACCGCGGTCGCTCTACCGTGTCAACCGGGTGGGCGGGCCCGTCCGCAGCATTGCTCGTGACACCACCACCATGACTGCCCTGATCGACGGGCAACAACGGGAACGATGGGTGCACGCGCTGGTGAACCTGCGACTCACCGCGCGCAAGTTCACGCTGGCGCCGGAACCGGGGGTGGCCGAGTGGCTCACGCCGGCGGGGACCCTGCACTCCTTGTCGCCGAGCTTCAAGGCCGCCGAGGGCACTGGCACGGCCTGGACCGTGCTCTTCGATCGCGAACCGCAGGGGACCATCCCCTACGCCTGTGGACCGGTGCCCGACGTGGCGCGTCCGCTCGCGCTCGCCGAGGAACCCGGAACCAGTCGCCGGGCCGGCGCGTTCGCCTACCCCGGTGGCTGCGCGGTCTTGCTGTGGTCCTCCGGGCGGCTGGTGATGTCGATGGAGCTGCCCCGGGCCGCCACCTGCGGCCTTCGTTTCCGCGAGGGCACGCTCGCGCTCTGGGACGACCAGGGCAGGGTGCTGGTGCTCGAGACGCGCACCGGGTCGGTGCTGCGAGGGTTGCGGGTGCGATAGCACCCAGCCCATGACCACCCCGCTCTACGCCCTCCTCGGCTTCTGCCTCTGGACCGCTGTCCTTCTCTGCGCCGGCATCGCGCCCTTCCGCGTCGGCTCCGTGCTCATGGGCAAGGCCAAGCCCTCGAGCTTCCCGGCCGACCAGCCCCACGGTCCGGACTGGTACCGTCGGCTGATGCGGGCACACGGCAACTGCGTGGAGAATCTCCCGCTTTTCGCGTCGGTCGTGCTGGTGGGACACGTGTCCGGATACGCGTCGAGCACGTTTGACACGCTGTCACTTGTGTACCTGGGCGCTCGCGTTTGCCAGTCCATCGCGCACATCAGCTCGGGACGGTCACTGGTGATCAACGTGCGGTTCACCTTCTTTGTCACCCAGCTCGCGTGCCTGGTCTGGATGGGCTTCCTGGTGGCGCGGGGGTAACGTCTACTCCCAGTCCACCCGCACGCCCGAGTAGGTCCACCGCGCGCTGCACAGCTCCACGCCGCGCGCGTAGAGCTCCACGCAGTCGTCGCCGCTGCAGGTGTAGAACCAGTCCACCTGCCCGTGGAGCGCCTCGGGACCGCTCCAGGCGCCCGTCCACGAGCGCGCAAGCGTGAGGGTGGCGTCGAGTCCCGCGTCGTCGAGCTGGTCGACCTCGGGGGTGAAGTCGCAGGCGTAGTCCATGCCGGAAAGACGACACTCGTGCTCGTCGAGCCAGGCGCGCTCGTCGGACACCACCACCTCGATGGCGTACATCGACTCCGGCTCGTGGAACGGGCCGCTGCCCACCGTGCAGGTGGTGCTCCAGTCCTCGCTGAACACGAGGTAGTCGCCGGGTCGCGGCGCGCAGGCGACGAACAGCAGCCAGATCACGGCGGAGTTGTACCACCATCCACGTGCGTCCACACGCTGCGGATGCGCATCGGCCAGCCCGTCTTGGTGGGCACCGGGCGCGTCTTGAGGGTGAAGTCCTTGCGAAAATGCACGGTGAAGTCGTGGCCGAGCTTGTCGTCGGGCACCACCGCCGTGGGCCAGTAGCCGTCGGCCATGGCGCGCTCGATCATGGCCACGTCGGGGTAGTACACGCCGCGCTTGTGGTCGATGTCCCAGAGCGAGATAAGCGCAAAGCTACCTTTCTTGCCGGCGAGGTGGGCGTAGAAGGGCGCGTGCGGGATGAGGATGGGGTCGGGCAGGTCGCGGAGCTCGTCGACCAGGGCGAGGATGCGCTCCGCCTCGCCCGGCTGGGGCAAGAAACGCTTGAGGTCCTCGGCGCGCACCGCGTAGCACTGGGCGGCCACGAGCAAGGTGGCGAGCACCCGGGCGTAGGACGTCCCCACGCCGGCCGCGGCCACCGCCGGGAGCAGCGCCTGCACCCACATGAGCGGCATCAGCACGTTGAGGTAGCCGCCGGTATGCCCCCGCATCAGCGAGGCGACGATGAGCGCCGTGAAGCTCACCCCCGCCCAGTAGCTCTTGCGCACCATCCACATGGGCACGGCGAGCGCCGCAGTGGTGATGATCGGGAGCGCCTGCCAACACTCCTTCTGCGCGCCCGGGATCAGCCGGGGAACGACGATGCCGTGAGAGGTGGCGAGGCGCGCGATCCACGTGAAGAAGCGCCCCTCGGTGGCCACGATCATCACCCCGGAGAAGGCGAGCGCGGGCCCGGCCGAGGCCGCCGCGAAGAGCGCCGCCCGCCGCCAGCCGTGCACCCGCCAGTGCCAGATACCGATGGGCAGCCCGAAGGCGGCCACGTGTTGCTTGGTGGTGAAGGCGAGGGCGAGGCAAAGGCCGCTGGCCACGGTGTGCGCGCGCGTGGGGCCGTCGCCGAGCACCAGCGCCCAGCCGAGCAAGGCGAGGGCAAGGCTGTCGGTGCGCACCAGGTCGAAGAAGGTGCCGCTGTCGTCCCACGTGGCCGCGAGGAGCCCCACCGTGGCCAGCGCCGCCGACCAGGCGAAGCCGAGCCGCCGGGCGCCGTACACCAGCGCCGCCGCCGCCACGCCGATGGCGGCGATCGACAAGCTGCGACCGCCCTCGTAGGACACGTCGTACAAGGACACCAGCCACGCGAAACCGGGCGGGTAGATGAAGGGGATGTAGTCCACCGCCGGGTCGCCATAGATCGGCAAGCCGTCGCGGAGACGCACCGCCGTCATCAGCGTGGCGCCCTCCATCCACTCCAGGTCGCCGGGGAAGGTGCGCCGTTCGAGCATGGCCTCGACGACGCGTTTCACCACCGGCACCGCGAACCAGAGCGCGATCAATCCGACTACGAACTCCAAGATCGCGGTCCGCGAGCTTCCGATCTTCTCGACGAGGGCGCGCAACATCGGGCCACGCCCTAGCCCGGTGTAAGGCCCGGCGGGCGGGCGCCGTTGTGCCGGCGAACCTCGGAGCCCACGTGAATCTCCTCCTCCTCGCCCTCTCCACCCCCGCCGAGGCCGGCTGGGAAGACCGCTTCCACAGCACCATCGGCAAGGTGGAAGCCATGGTGTGGGACAGTACCGCGCAGTCCCTCGTCCAGAAGTACGGCTTGAACGTGATGAACGTCACCTGGGAAGACACCGGTCGCTACAAGGGCAGCTCGGTGGGCCCCAACATCTCCGACATGACCATCGGCGTGCGCGATCGCAACGGCGCGCTGCACCCGATGCCGGTCATCCGCTTCGACAACTTCTCCGACAAGACCGCCGATATCCGCAGCGACGAGTTCTACCTGCGCGTCGGCAACGAGGACGGCAAGTCGCTCAAGACCACGACGCTGGCGAGCATGCTCAAGGACCCGCGCCGCTACATGCACGACCCCTCCTCGTGGACCGGCGACGAGGACTCGCTGTGGACAAGTCGCGACGAGCACGTGCTCGTGAGCGCCCAGGCTTGTTTCCTCCCGATCCCCGAGAAGGGCGAGGCCACCTTCACCCCGGTGCTCTACAACTACCAGTCGTCCCCGGGAAACCCGGCGGTGATGGCGATCATGGCCACCCGCGAGGGCACCTCCATGCAGATCATCCAGAACGAGGGCGGGTACCTGTCGCAGCCGCTCTTCTTCAACGACGACGGCGACCGCGCCCCGTTCATGGCCGAGCGCGTGAGCCAGTGGGCGGCGGAGCAAGGCATCGACGTGGACAGCATCAGCGAGGACGCGGGGCTCGACGTGGTGCTCCTCATCCAGGTGCCGCTCAAGCAGCGCGAGCCCGAGCGTCACTGGTATGACGACTGGGGCTTCGGCATGGGTGGCGCGCCGTCCAGCACTCCGGCCATGTCGGCCGCGCCGATGGCGGAGTCGGCCGCGAAGTCGAGCGACGTGGAGATGGCGGTCGTGAGCCACGGCGAGACCGAAGGGCCCTTCACCGAGTTCGGCGACCTGCCCATCGAGCGTGACACGCGCTTCCCCGTCCGCGTGACCGTGCAGTTCTACAAGGCCACGAGCAACGGCGTGGTGTCGAGCGCCGACGTGGCGCACGTTCGCAAGCAGATCGACCGGGTGTACGCCAAGGGCGACTGGGTGGGCTCGCTGGTGACCGGGGGCCAGACCGGGCGGCCGACCGAGTGGTACCCCCAGCAGCCGAAGGCCTACACCGACAGCGGGACCGCCACCTGGGCGGAGCCCTTCTGGAGCTGGCACACGCCGTAGGCGCGGGGCTACGGCGTGGTGGACTTCGGCGGCTCGGCGGCGGGGCTGGCCGCCCCCATCGGGATCTCCACCCAGGTTTCCACGTTGATCTCGACGCGGCGGTTCTTCTCCCAGGCCGTCGCGTTCTCCGCCGGGTCGATGGGCTTGGTTTCCCCGAGGCCCTTAGCGACGAGGCGCGTGGACTCGACGCCCTTGCCCACGAGGTAGGCCGCCACCGAGTCGGCGCGGCGCTGCGAGAGGCCGAGGTTCTGGGCGTCGTTGCCGCGGCTGTCGGTGTGTCCCTCCACCCGGACCAGCTGGATCTCGGGGTAGGCCTTCATCACCTCGGCCACTTGGTCGAGCAGCGGGAAGGAGCGCGACTGGATCGTCGCCTTCGCCGTGTCGAAGTACACCTTCTCCTTGAGCTCTATCCGGTCGCGCGTGACGACGATCTTCGTCTCCTGCTTCGGCTGCACCTCGACGGTCACCGCCATGCCCTTGCTGGTGATCTCGAAGGGCACGACCGCAGTCTCGAAGTTCACGGCGGTGCCGGTGGCCTCCCACTTGCCGGGCGGCAGCTCGAGCACCTGGGCCGGGCCCCCCGTGAAGGCGCCCCCCTCGCCCTTGACGCTGAGTCGACCCGCCGGGAGCGGCTGCTTGTCGGCGGCGTTGACCAGAGCGAGCTGCACGCGGACCTCCGGCTCGGGGCAGCCGTCGGTGTCCTTCACCTCGTCGGCGTCTTCGGCCTCCAGCGGGCAACGATCCGCCGCGTCGGCGAGGCCGTCGCCGTCGTTGTCGGGGTCGGGGCAGCCGTCCTCGTCCTTGAAGGCGTCGGCGTCTTCCGGCTCGGCCGGGCAGGCATCCGAGGGATCGGCCAGCCCGTCGCCATCGGTGTCGGGCGGGGGCGGAGGCGGAGGCTCGGGGCGGGGCTCGTAGCCGAGGCCCACGATCACTCGGAAGTCGGGAGTGCCGATGCCCGAGCTCAGGCCCGCCCCGGCGCCGCCGCGGATCACCCAGTCGTAGCCGAGGTAGCCGTAGCCGCTGGCGAGCGCCTCCAGCGGAAAACCGCCCGTCTGGCCGGAAGCCGAGGCGAGGGACACCTCGCTGGCCAGTTCGAGCGCCGCGCCGCACGCGTCGTTGAAGCCGTAGCCAGCGGCGAGTCGGGCCACGAAGAAGTCGTCGATGTTGATGTTCTCGAGCTCAGCCGCGGGTCCGCCGCGCACGCCGAGGTTGGTGGCCACGAACGCGCGCCCGATGGGCTTCTCCACCACCGCCGCGGCCTCCCAGCCGAGCTCGGGGCTGCCGAGGGCATTGTCGACCGTGGCCGAGGGCACCGTGAGCTTGGCGTCGAGGGCCAGCCCGAGGGGGACGGAGGCCGGGTCGAGGACGACGATCTTGCCGTCGAGACCGATGTCGCCGAGGCCGAGGCCCTGGCCCGCCGTGCCCGACTGGAGCAGGTAGACCGGGAGATCGACGCCGACGCGCGCTCGCCAGAAACGGACACCGGCCATCAGGTCGGCCTGGAATACGTCGCTCACCAGCGCCGTTTCTTCACCGCCCTCCGTGAGGTACACCAGGGGGTCGTTGGCGTAGTGCAAGAGGAAGCGGCCCATGAGGAGGCGATCCTGGAGCCGCGCGTCGTCGACCCAGAGCGTGCGCTCGCCGTCGATCGTCGGGCGGAAATTCTGGACGTTGATGTCGGGCACCTCGCCGCCCACGGTGGCAGCGAGAGTGGGCATCGCCAACGAAAGGAGAATCAGCATTTCAACCCCTACTTACGACGACGGACGGTGAGAAGTGCGACACCAGCGAGCAACGCGCCCGGGACGACGGGCACGGCCGCGCAGCCGCCGCCGAGGTACTCGCCGGGCTCCGCAGGGTAGTCGTCGGTCGCGTCGGTGGGGCTACTGCCCCGCTCAACCTCCTCGCCGTCGGGCACCCCCCCGGCGTCGGTGTCGGCGTTGTTCGGATCACTGCCGTGCTCGTTCACCTCGCCGCCGTCGGAGAGGCCGTCGCCGTCGGTGTCAGCGTTCAAGGGATCGGACTGGTGGTCGTTGACCTCGGCCCCGTCGGAGAGACCGTCGCCGTCGGTGTCGGCGTTCAAGGGGTCGGTGCTGAGATCGTTGACCTCGGCCCCGTCGGAGAGGCCGTCGCCGTCGGTGTCGGGGTTCTCGGGGTCGGTTCCGTGGGTGCACGCCTCCTCGATGTCGGTGAGCCCGTCGCCGTCGGTGTCGACGCTGGCATCGAGGATCGTCACGCTGAAGGACGCCGACCACGCGCTGTCGAGGAAAGTGTAGGTGTCGAGGTAGGCGTCGTTGCCCTTGCTCGTCGCGGTGAAGTCGCCCCAGGAACGCGCGTTGCGGTTGGGCTCGGTGGCGTCGGCATAGTCGCCGCTCTCGATCCCGGAGGGACCGGAAGACTCGATCCCCACCTCGCCGTTGGGCATGAGCACGTCGTTGGCCTGCACCGCGCTGTCGTTCCAGAACATCGGCAGCCCATCGCGGCGCCCTGACGCGGACACCTCGAAGAGGCGGAAACCCTGGTACGAGGTTTCCACGTCTTCCACGACCCAGTGGAACTCGCCGACCGTCACCAGCGCGCGGCACTCGTACGTGCCGGGGGCCACGTCGGTGCCGTCGTTCGCGGCGCCATCCCAGGCGACGCTGTTGGCGCCGACAGTGACGCCCTGGCTCAGGTGGAGGTCGTCGTCGCTCGTGAGCTCGAACTCTCCGTCGCCATCAAGATCGCACACGATGTGGCCGGTACCGTCGGCACCACTATCGAACACGAAGGCCCCGGTGTTGTAGCCAGGGGCGATCTCGTCGCACACCTCGGAGCCGTCGGTGAGGAAGGCGGCACCCTCCACGCTGGGCGTGGGCACCGAGTAGGTGGCCCGGCTGGGGGGGTTGATGTAAACCGGGAAGGCGGGGGTGAAGGTCTCGTCGCCCACGGTGCTGATGGAGCGCCCGTTGGCCCCCTCGATCCCCGTGGAGTTGATGCCCAGAGCCCAGTCGTAGCCAGAGAAGCCGTCGGTCAAGGTCTCGATGACCGCCGACTCGGCACCGAACTCGAGCAGCGCGTAGATGCTGCCCTTCAGGGAGTGCGACTCGGCGTAGCTGCCCGTGTCGAAGAACCACTGCCGGCTCCACAGTCGCCCGCCGGGGTCGACCGCGCCCAGCACATCCACCGACCAGGTGTTGGGCTGTGAAGCGGAAAGCTCGAGGGTGTAGCTACCGGCGGCGGCCACCGGCGTGCTCTCGCCGCTGGCGAGCACGGCCACGAGACCCCCGCTCTCGTCGCGAACCGTGAGGGTGCCGGTGCCCGTCCACTGGATCGATTCGAGGCCCGCATCGAGGACGTCGACGTAGATCGCCGTCATGGCCTCGAGCGCGTGCTCCTCGCCCCACTCCGCTGAGCCCTCGGCACGCGCCAACGACGGGGCCAGCAAAACGACAAGCAACCCCGCCGGGGGGAGACCCTTCAGCATCAAGACCACCTGGTACCAATTGTCGCGTATCCGCTGGACATATTCTTGACAAGTCCGCCCTCCATTCGGCGGGGGGTTAGGGGTGAAACCGCATGCAGCGCGCCCAGGCGGCCAGTCTCGGCTGGACCGCGCGATTCATCGACGCGACGGTGGTGACGCTGACCTTCCTCGGCGTGGCCTGGCTGCGCGAGCAAGCCCGCGAGTTCTGGTCTTACGACGTGGTGCCTGGCGAGGCCATCCTCTCGCCGGTAACCGTGAAGAGCCAGTTCCACCTCGTGTTCGGCGTGGTTCCCGTGTGGCTGGTGAGTTTGTCGCAGCACCGCTTGTACGACGACATTCGCCGCATCCGCGCCGACGTGTTGCTGCTGCGGATCGCCAGCGCGGTGGCGGTGGCGCTGGCGCTGTTCCTGCTGATCCTGTTCCTCTTCCCGCCGCCCGTTCCCACTTCCCGCTCCTTCCTGCTTCTTTTCGCGGTGGCGAGCACCTTCACCATCTACGCGGCGCGCCGCTGGGAGGCGGATCGAGCGCGCAGGCAGGCACCGACCTGGAACATCCTGGTGGTGGGCAGCGCCGTGGAGGCCGCGCCCTTCGTCGACACCGTGCTGCGGCACCCCCAGTGGGGCCTCGGCGTGTCCGGCGTGGTGGTGCCCGAGGGCGAGGAGGCCACCAGCGTGCACGGCGTACGGGTGCTGGGCCGCGTGCGAGAGCTCCGCGAGGTGATCGACCGCGAGAACATCGCGCAGGTCTTCATGACCGGCCGGGCCTGGGACACGAGCACCCTGCGGGTCGTCGGCGACACCTGCGAGGAGGTGGGCGTCACCTTCTCGATGGACGCCAACTTCCTTGGGCTGTCCATCGCCCAGGCCGACGTGGTCGACCTCGGGGGCTGGTCGGTCATCTCCTTCTCCTCCACCCCGTCCGACGGCGGCGCGCTCCTCGTGAAGCGCGCGATCGACGTGGTGGGCGCCACGGTCGGGTTGCTCGTGCTCGGACTGCCCTTGCTGCTGGTGGCGGCGCTCATCAAGCTCGGGGATGGCGGCCCCGTCTTCTTCGTGCAGGAGCGCTCGGGGCTCTACGGCCGCACCTTCCCGATGTACAAGTTCCGCTCGATGGTGGTCGACGCCGAGAAGCGGAAGTCGGAGCTCGAGACGCTCAACGAGATGAGCGGGCCGGTTTTCAAGATCAAGCGCGACCCTCGCATCACCCGGATCGGCGCCTTCATCCGCAAGACCAGCATCGACGAGCTACCCCAGCTCTGGAACGTGCTGCGCGGCGAGATGAGCGTGGTGGGACCGAGGCCACCCCTGCCGAGCGAGGTGGCCCGCTACGAGCGCTGGCAGATGCGACGCCTCTCGATGAAGCCAGGGCTCACCTGCATCTGGCAGGTGAGCGGCCGCAACCGGGTGGATTTCGACAACTGGATGCGCCTCGACCTCGAGTACATCGACAACTGGTCGCTTTTCCTCGATGTCAAGCTGATCTTGATGACCTTCCCGGTGGTGATCATGGGGCGGGGCGCATCGTAGACACAACAGCGCTGAGCCGGTGTGCAACAATGTCGCAGGGCCCACCCCAATAGGTTCGACACGCAGGAGCAGGCCGTGCGGCTACGACGTTCGATGGAGCGCGGCTTTGCCGACCACGGCTGGTTGCGCTCGTTCCACACCTTCTCCTTCGCCGACTACTACGACGACGCCCACATGGGCTTCCGCGCGTTGCGGGTGATCAACGAGGACCGCGTGGCGCCGGGGAAGGGCTTCGGCACCCACCCGCATCGCGACATGGAGATCATTAGCTACGTGATCGACGGGGCGCTCGCTCATCGCGACTCGATGGGGCACGGAACCACGATGCGACCGGGCGACGTGCAGCGCATGAGCGCGGGCACGGGCGTGCTCCACAGCGAGTTCAACGCGTCGCGCGCCGAGCCGGTGCACTTCATGCAGATCTGGATCCTGCCCGACCGGCGGGGCCACGCGCCCAGCTACGCCCAGGTGACGGTCCCGGCGGAGGAGAAACGTGGCCGCCTGCGCTGCCTCGCCTCCCCCGATGGTCGCGACGGGAGCTTGTCGATCAACCAGGACGCCATCGTCTACGCGGGCTGCTTCGAGGGCCCGGAGATCGCGAGTTTGTCGCTCTCCCCGGGGCGTTCCGCATGGCTGCAGCTGGCCCGAGGTCGCGTGCGCGCCAACGGCGAGGCCCTGGAAGCGGGCGACGGCGCCGCCTTCGACGCTGCGGGCCCGGAGGGCGCCACGCTGCGCATCGAGGGCGGCGAGGCGGCGGAGCTCCTGGTCTTCGACCTGGCCTGAAAGCCGCAGGCTAGAAGTAGAAGTTCAAGCCCATGTTCCCCTGGAAGGCGCCGGGGACGGCGGGGTCGGTTTCGTCCTTGTTGACGTAGCCAATCCAGCGCGCGTCGAAGTTGAGCGACACGTCCTTGCCGACGCCGAACTCGAGACCCACGCCACCGTGGGGACCCCAGAGGGCCTGGTCGGTCTCGAAGGTGCCCGTGGACAGGGACTGGTCGATGTTGCGGTCGGTGACGGTGACGCCGGCGAGCACGTAGGGGTTCACCTTCGTCCACGGGAACGCGAAGAGCTCGGCGGACAGCGAGAGGGGCTGCTGGATGCGCGCGGTTTCTTGAGACCAGGACTGGTCGTGGTAGGTCCACTGCGCCTCGATGCCGAGCGGATCGATGATGCGGTAGCGAGCGGCCAGCCCGAGGCCCGCGTCGCCGTAGCCCCGACCCTCCCCGTAGAAGTCGCTGATGTAGGTGGCGCCGCGCACGCCCAGAGAGAACTTGCCGGCGCGCTCCACCTGGGGCTTGGGCGCCTCCTTCGCTTCGCCCTCGCGACGAACGTGGCTGTGCCCATCGCCGTCGACCACGACCACCGGCGGGCCGTAGACGAAGACGCCGTGGTACCAGTGCACGCGCACGCCAGGGCGCCAGGGGCTGTACCAGCGGTGCGGCCCGTGGTGATTGACCCAGGCGGCGTGATGCGAGGCGGCCGCATGGTGGCTGACGGCCGCGTGATGGCGCGCGGCGGTGGCGCGCACCGCCGGGGCGTGGCGGGCGGCGCTGGCGTGACGGTCGGTGCGGTCGGGGTCGCTGTGGCCCCGGTAGTTGGCCGGCGCGTGGCGCGAGGCCGACTCGTGCCGCTCCGCGGACGCATGCGAGTTGCTGCTGCGCGCCGATGTGCTCACGTTGACCGACTCCCGACGGGTGCTGGTCTTCTCGCGGTCGGCGGTGTCTTTCCGGGCCTCCGACTTCTGGGCGCTGCCCTCGCGGTCCTTGCTCTCCGTGTCGCGACGGGGCTCGGCCTTGCGGTCGTCGCTGCGATCATTGTCGCGGCCACTCGACTTCTGGCCTTGCTTGGAAGACTTCTTGGACTTCTTCTTCTGGGCCGCGTCGGCACCGTCCACCAGCGAGGTGACGGCCTCAGGCTCTACGCTCGACACCTCGTCGCCCGCGACGGCGCCGCCGACGAGAAGTGAGAGAGCAAGGGGGAAGAGGCTGGCAGGCATGTCGTTCTCCGAGTTCCTGCGATGTGTACGCTCAGGGCACGGGGCTATTCAGCCGCCTCCCGATCCTAGCCTCTCCCGAAGCCCGCGCGAAGCACCGCGAGTGTGCGCGGATCGATGACGAAGATGTCGTTTCGCCCTGAGACACGCGCGCGGACCGCGCCATCGGCCTCGGCCTGGCCGAGGAGGAGCTCCCAGGTGCTGCCATCGGCGAGGCGGACCTTCGCGCCGGCCCCACTGGGAACGAAGAGGCCGTCGGTCGCGACCGAGCGCGCCCGGAGCGTCGCGAGCATGGACACGGCCTCGAGCGCGCCGCGCTGGTCGGCATCGACGTTGGCCGGCTGGGTAACCACCCACAGCGAGCTGGCGGCGTTCCACTCCATGCTCACCAGCATCCCGCCTTCCGACCAGCTCATGTTCGTGACCGCGCTTCGGTCGAACCGGGCCATCGTGCGGTCGCGCAGGGCCTCGACCGGCTGGGTGAAGGCGGAGAAAACCTGACCTGAGGTACGAAACACCTCGCTCCGGCCGCTCACGCGAAGGACCGAGGATTTCTCGTCGCTGCGCCGCCCGATCACCACGCTCGCCACCGTTCCGTCGCGAGCGGTAAGCTGCACTCGCGCGACCGGATCGCCAAAACCGCCGTCGTAGCTCTCGTTGTGAAGCTCGCCAGCGCGGGCCCGCACGAGCGCGCGCACCATCAGCTCCACGCCATCGCCGTCGACCGGGAAGTTGGCGCCCTCGAGCGCAAAGGCCCCAGGCACCTCCTTGCCCTCCACCGTGGTGGACGGGCCACGCCGAAAACGAAGGGTCTCCGCGCCACGTTGCACCGTCATCTCGGCGACTTCTTCGCGCTCCATCGCGAGGATGCTGCGCTCTCGCCACTCGCCAGCCGGTCGCTCGTAGCGCGCGCGCGTGCCGACGTCGGCACGGTACACCGTCTCGGAGCCGGGCAGACGCACGAAGGACGCCCCGGGGCCGGCGGTCTTGCCCACGAAGAAGGTGAGCGAGGGCTCGGCGCCACCCGTCCACACGTCGGCGCGCATCGCGTGCTGGTCGTCCACCCCGTAGGCCTCGAGGTTGCCCTCGTCGAGCTTGAGGTCCATGGCGATGCCGCCGCCCACCTGCTTGAGGAACTCCTTCACCAGCTTGTCGTCGGCTGGGTAGTCAAGCGGCGCCACGATGCGCCAGTCGGCGCCGTCGCGCTCGAGGGTGAGCACGTTGATCTGGTCGCCAATGGTGATGCGCGTCGCCGCCTCGGCGGCCACGGCGGGGAGCACAGGCAAGGCCTCGCCCTCCGCCACCGCCTCGCCAAGATCGAGGGCGTTGAGCCCAGCGAGCACCCCGACGAGGCCCAGCATGGCGAGGCTCTTGCGGGTGAAGGTCACCGGGCCCCCTTGCGACGGGCCCGCACCTGGCGCCAGCCCCCGTAGAGCAAGAGCAGCCCCGGGCCTGCCGCCAGGTTGAAGCCGCGCCAGGCGCTGCGCTCGCCGGAGGTGGTGGGGCGCATGCTCGCCACGGTGGCGGTCTTGCTGCGAATGCCGACGAGGGCCGTGTCTTGCACCAGCCAGTCGCACACGTTGAGCATGAAGGTGCTGTTGTTGGCCACCGCGTCGGCGCTCCCCGCCACCAGGAGGCGGGTGTTGGTGCCCTCGACGGTGAGCGCGGCGTCGGGCCCAATCCCGTCTTGCTCGTCGGGCACCTCGTCGCTCGGCTCGGGCACCGGGCGGGTCTCGAAGAAGCTGCGCCAGGCGCCCGTCATCGCCACCGCGAGGTCGAACGGACCCCGCCGTTCGCTCGACAGCATCGCCTCGAACTGCTGGGGATCGAGCTGCTTCAGCCCGTGGATGGCCCCCGAGGAAGGCGAGGAGCGGGCGAGCACCTCGGCGCGGATGTCGGGCGAGAGATCACTCGCGACTTCCACGGTGCTGGCGAAGGGAAAGAGCATCGACTGCAGGCCGCCGGTGAGCACCGACTCGCGGGAGAGCGTCGAGGCGCGCACGATGAGCGGGTAGTTGATCTCGCGGGTGCCCGTCTTGTTTCCCACGCGCACGGGGAAGCGCATCGCGCCGTTCTCCACGCGGTCGATCACGAGGTCGCGGTGGACCTTCACGCCGTAGTGGCCGACCAGGGGCTCGAGCCCGCTGGCCACGCGCTGGGTGCGCAGGGTGCGCATGTCGGGGCGAATGCTGGTGACGAAAACCGCCGTCGCGCCGCCGCGCATGATGAACTGGTCGATCTGGTAGAGGGCGCGGTCGGGCAACGTTGACTGCGGCCCGATCAAGAGGAGCGCGTCGATCTCCTCGGCCAGGAGACCGGCCCCGCCAAGCTCCACCGGCACCAGGAAGGCCTTGCGGCCCACGCCTTCGACCAGGGCCCGCATGGGGCCATCGGGCTTGGAGAGATCGGGCTCGCCGTGGCCGATCGAGTAGGCGATGACGGGCTTGTCTTCCACCTTCTGCTGCAAGCGGTGCATGGCGGCGGCGAGGTCGTACTCGAGGGCGGCGAGGTTGGTGAGCGCGGGCAGCACCTCGGTGCGGTCGCCATACACCAGCACCGCGCCCATCCACACCGTGCGCAACTCGGCGCGATCTTCCTCGCGGACGGTGTACTGGAGCGGCGTGAGCCCGTACTTCTGGGCCTCCTCGACCAGCGCCTTGTCGGTGGAGGGATCCACCACCGCCAC
The DNA here is from genome assembly GCA_005778355.1 of Pseudomonadota bacterium. Classification (GTDB taxonomy): domain Bacteria; phylum Myxococcota_A; class UBA796; order UBA796; family SXON01; genus SXON01. The sequence continues at coordinate 75,969 of SXON01000006.1, forward strand.
CTGCATCTTCCCCGCCGAGTAGGCCTGTAGTTCGGCGAGCTTGTCGCGAACTACCTGCTCGTGGTTGTTGTAGGGCGCCTCGAGCCCGCGCGTGAAGTACACGCGCACCGAGAGCGGGCGCTCGAGCTTGGCGGCGATGGACTTGCTGGCGTCGTCGAGGCTGTGGAGCCGGTCGCGCGTGAGATCGACGCGGAAGAAGTGATTGGCGATCCAGGCGTTGGCGAGGACCAGGATCACCACCGTGAGCACCATCTGGAGGGTGGCGTTGCCAAGCAGGGCGCGGCGAGTCACGACAAACGCCTCCGCTCGAGGGCGTAGACCGCCACGTGCAGGCCGAGCGCCGCCACGCTGCCGCAGTACACCAGATCACGCAGGTCGATCACCCCGCGCGCCAGGTTGTTGAAGTGCGTGTTGAGCGCCAGGAACTGGGCCAGCGGCAAGACGCTCGCTGGCACCTTGTCGAGGAAAGAGCCGAGCGCGAAGGGGAACAGCGACACCACGAGCGCGCCGAGGAAGGCGACGATCTGGGAGTTGGTGAGCGCGCTGGCCGCCGTTCCGAGCCCGGCGATGGCGGCACCCAGCAAGAATAGGCCTAGATAGCCGCACGCGACCTCGCCGGGGTCGAGCCCAGACTCGTTGACCAGTCGCACGAGGAAGTTGCCCGCGCCTGCGCCCTCGGGCACGCCGAGCACCGCGAGGGTGAGCGCATAGGAGAGTGTGGCGAGGATCCCGATGCCGACGAGCGACACCGCCGCCAGCCACTTGCCGAGCACCAGCTCGCCCTCGGTGATGGGAAAGGTCGCGAGTAGCTCGATGCTCCCGGTGCGGTATTCCTCGGCAAAGAGCCGCATGGTGATCGCGGGAACGAGCAGGACCAGGAACAGCGCGCTCCAGAAGAAGACGCTGCGCAAGGACACCACGCCGGTGGCGAAGACGTCGTCGAACCAGAGCGCGAAGCCGCCCACCAGCACCGCGTAGATGGTGACGATGACGTAGGCGAGCGGCGAGTCGAAATACGCGCCTAGCTCACGACGCGCGATGGCAAGGACGTTGCGCACGGGGGGCGGCGAATAACCCGTCGTCTACTTCGCGACGTTGGGGACGATCTCCACCTGGTCGTACTTCGCCCACTTCCGCGCCTCGTCCCACGGCGCCGGATCGGTCACGCGCTGCTTGAGCGCCATCGTCGAGGCCTCGAAAAAACCCTCGATGGTGCGGAACATGAAGCTGTTGTCGATCCAACACGCCCGCATGCAGCCTTCGCAACTGCCCGCTTCCAGGAGCCGCTTTCGCTCGTAGGCCGCTGAGTGGAAGTACTCCTCGAAGTCATCGTCGAGGAAGTGCTTGTGCTGGTGCAAGGTGCGGTGGCAGATGGCAAACTGGCCGTTGGGCGACACGCTGAAGTAGAGCCGTCCCGCATCGCAACCTTCCGCGGGGAAACGACCCGTTTTCAGGTACATCCGGCTCGCCTCCAGGTACGGCGTGCTGTTGAGGATGGGCCAACCGGCCTTCTTCATCGACAACAACTTCTCGTAGGCGCGGTCGATGCGATCCTGCACGACCTCCGGCGAGTCGGCCACGTTCACGCCCATCTCGGGGCGGTAGCGAACGAAGCGCCCCTCCCAGTTGCGCACGCCGTCCTTGGGATCGGCGAGCAGCTCGATCGGCAAGAAGGAGATGTGGAAGCCGATCTCGGCGGCGAACTCCACCATGCTCGGCAGCTCTTCGAGGTTGAGGTTGCTCACCACGCAGTTGATCGAGGGCAGGCCCTTGGTGCCTTTCACCAGCTGGCCGATGGTGGTCATCGAGCGAACCGCCTCGTCCCAGCTCCCTTCTTTCTCGCAGATGTAGTCGAAGCGCGCCGGGTAGAGGCTGTCGAGCGAGATCGAGAAGCTGGTCACGCCGTAGTCGACACACTTGCGCAGCCGCGCTTCCGACACGCCCACGCCGTTGGTCAATACCCGGGTGTTCAGCCCCTGGTCGGCGAAACACTTGGCCGCTTCCTCCAGGTACTCGCAGGCGAAGGGCTCGCCCCCCCCGATGCTGAGCTGCACCACGCCGAGGCGACGCATCCGCTCGGCCATCTGCTGGATCTGGGGCAACTCCAGCTCTTCCTTACGATTGCCGTAGCGCCAGATGCCGCACATCTTGCAGGTGAGGTTGCAGCGATGCGTGATGCCATAATGCGCGTACACTGGCACTTTTCGCGTGAGGAAGCCCTGCGCGACGCGCGCGTAGCTACGTAGATTCATGTTCATCGTTGAGCTCCTGCCATGGCGGGCGGCGCGACGCGACGGGTGGCCACACGGGCCACCTCGAGCATCGCCGGCTTGTTGAGGTTGTAAAGAAAACTCGACTCGGTGCAGGCGGTCGACACGCACGCCCGGCAGTTGTTGTCTCTCAGGCGGGCGAAGGCTGCGTCGAAACCCTCCACCCGCACGTTGCCCACCGGCTCCGCGCCGAGCCTGGGCACGCAGGCGTACACGCCGCCATCCGCGTCGATCGCGCACGACACCTGCCCCGCCATGCAGGTGAGGTCTTCGTGCGCCGAGGGCGCGCGAAAGGCGTCGTAGTCGGGCCAGTCGAGCAAGTAGCGCAGGCACTTCTCGCTCATGGCCACCGGCTGTCCCTCGGCGCGCGCCTCGAGCAGGTAGCGGAAGGTACGCCGCAGCGCACTCGGGTCGGGACGCGCCCGGCGGGCGGCCTTGCTGGCGTTCACGTCGAGCACCGAGAAGGTGGCGTCGAACCCAAGCTCCCGTCCCATCGCGAGCACGAAGGGCACGTCGTCGAGGTTGTAGCGCGTGAGGACGGTGACGGTACCCACGGTGCGCCCGGCCGCCCGCGCGGCGCGGATGCCGGCCACGGCGCGGCGGAAGCTCCCCGGCTCCCGGAGGCGGTCGTGCGCGGCCTCCTCGCCATCGAGCGACACCATGAAGCGCGAGGCGGGCAGCTCGTCCACGCGTTCGGGGAGCGCGTGGCCGTTGGTCTCCACCACCGTCCAGAGGCCGTGGTCGCGACAGCGCCGCACAAAGTCGGGCAGCTCGCGACGCTGCAGGGGCTCGCCGCCCACGAAGTTCAGCCGCGTTGCCCCCCGGTCGGCGAGCAGGTCGATGAGCCCGAGGACCTCGCCGGTGCCGAGCTCCTCGCAGGGGGTGCTGGGCGTGCAACAGTAGGCGCACATCGCGTCGCAACGGCGCGTGACGCACAGCGACACCGCCAAGGGCGCACGGCGCCCAGTCAAACGGAAACGCGCCGCGCCCACGGCCGACTTGAGGAGGGCGCGGCTGGCCGTCACCCGGCCGCCCGGACCGACTGCCGCACGGCCTCGGCGATGTGGCGCGTGTCCTTCTCGTCCATCCGCGGGTGCACGGGGATGTGCAGCTGATCGCGCATGATGGTCGCGGCGTTGGGCTGCGGACGGCGGTACTCCGCGAAGAGCTCGTGATCGGAGCAGTCCGACATGTAGCCGACGGTCGTGTCGACGCCGCGCTTACGCAGCTCCGCCATCAGCGCGTCGCGACGCGGATGGTGGATCACGAAGCTCATGTAGATGGGCTCGGCTCCGGCCGGGTACTCGGGGGTGAGGATCCCATCCACGTTGGCCAGCGCCTCGTCGAGCGCGCGACCATTGCGGATGCGCGCGCCGTTGAGCGCCTCGATGCGCTCGATCTGCTTCATGCCCACGGCCGCCTGCACCGCGCGGGGCCGGGCCTTCTGGAACGACGTGGGCACGCCGTCGTAGCGCACCTCCGCCTCGCCGAAACGCTCGTGGATGGGGTCCTTGCCGAACCGATTGCCAATGACGATCGCCGGGTGAAGGGTCCACGGGTACACGAAGGGATGCGTGGCGAACATCATCGCGAGGCCGGTGGCGGCCTCCTTCACCGCGCGCTCCTGCGGGCCGTGGGTGGTTGCCTCGATGTCGGCGCGCACCGACGCGGCCACCGCCGGGTCGTTGGTGGTGATCATCGCGCCCGACAGCGTGGTGATGTTCTTGGTGAGGCCGAAGGTGTAGTAGGCGGCGTCGCCGAGGTTGCCCACGCGCGAGCCCTTGTAGCGGGCGCCCGTGCTCTGGGCGCAGTCCTCGATCACCTTGATCCCATGCTTCTTCGCGATCTCCCGGATGGGATCCATGTCGCAGGGGGTGCCGTAGAGGTGGGTGGGCACAACCGCCTTGGTGCGCGGGGTGATCGCCGCCTCGAAGGCCGCCGGATCGAGCACGTGCGTGCGCTTGCCCACGTCGGCAAACACCGGCTTGATGCCGACGGCCGCCGCCATGGACGGGATGGCGAAGTAGGTGAGCGCAGGGATCACCACCTCGTCGCCCGCCCGCAGGCCCATCGCCTTCAAAAGCAGGTAGAACGCGAACCGCGCCGAGGGCGTCATCACGCCGAAACGGGCGCCAATGAAGCGCGCGAACGTGCTCTCGAATTCGTGAACTGTCGCGACATCATCAGGCTTCTTGACGAGCGTCCGCGCGGTGACGAGCGCCTCGGCAGGCGAGAAGGACGGACTGAATCGCGGGATGCGGCCGAAGTACATGGTGGACTCCTCAGCGTACAGGGTGACAGGGGGGCGCGCGCGTAAGACGGGGTACGCGCCGACGCACCCGGGCCCGGTGCGAGCCTGCGGCGGGGGAGATAGCCGCGGCGCATGGCGGTCCTGCACATCCTCACCGTTCCCCACCCGATCCTGGCCAAGAAGTGTCGCCCGGTGGGCCCGGGCGAGTTCGGCGACGACTTGCGACGTTTCGTGAGCGACCTGGCCGAGACGATGTACGCCGCGCCCGGCGTGGGCCTGGCCGCCCCGCAGGTGGGCGATCTGCGGCGGGTGATCGTGGTCGATCCCGGGAACTCCACGAGCGAGCAAGACGACGACGGCCGCCCCACCAACCCGCGCTTTCTCGCGCTGGTCAACCCGCAGGTGATCGAGGCGAGCGCCGAGAAGATGGTCTACGAGGAAGGTTGCCTCTCGGTGCCCGACTTCGAGGAGAACATCGCCCGGCCCCGTCGCGTGCACATCCGCTACCTCGACGAGGGCGGCAAGCCGCACCAGAAGTGGTTCGAGGGCTACGACGCCATCGTCGTGCAGCACGAGATGGACCACCTCGAGGGCACCGTGATTCTCGACCGGGTGTCGCGCATGAAGAAGGGGCGCTACCTGCAGAAGCGTCAGCGCGTGAAGGTGCGCATCGACGGGACGAGCGAGTACGACGGATGAGGGTGGTCTTCCTCGGCACCCCACACTTCTCGGTGCCGACGCTCGACGCGCTGCATCGCGCCGGGCACGAGCTGTGCGCGGTGGTGGCGCAGCCCGACAAGCCCGTGGGACGCGGCCAGGCGATGGCCTCGCCGCCCACCGTGGAGCGGGCCCGGCAGCTCGGCGTGCCGGTGTTCCAGCCCACGAAGCTCAAGTCCGGGGATTTTCCCGCGCAGTTCGCGGCGCTCGGCGCCGAGGTGGGCGTGGTGGTGGCCTACGGGCGCATCCTGCCGCTGGCGCTGCTCACGGCCCCCCAGCGGGGCTGCATCAACGTGCACGCCTCCCTCCTGCCACGTTGGCGCGGCGCGGCGCCGATCCAGTGGTCGGTGCTCGCGGGCGACCCCGAGACCGGCATCACCACGATGCAGATGGCCGAGGGCCTCGACACCGGCGACATCCTCCTCCAAGCGCACACACCCATCGCTCACGACGAGACCGCCGGGCAACTTCACGACCGCCTCGCGCCCATGGGGGCAGCGCTACTGGTGGAAACGCTGGCACGGCTCGACGGCATCGTGCCGCAGAAACAGACGGAAGAAGGCGTGACGTACGCGAAGATGCTGGCGCGCGAGATGTCGGTCATCGACTGGACTCGGCCGGCCATGGACCTCGACCGCCAGGTGCGGGGGCTCTCCCCCTGGCCGGGGACGATCACCGGCAGCCTCAAGGTCCTGCGCGCTCGACCGGTTCTCGGCTCGGGCCAGCCCGGCTCGCTGCTCGACGGCGCCCGCGTGGCCTGCGGCGAAGGCGCCCTCGAGCTCCTCGAGGTGCAGGCCCCCGGGAAGAAGCCGGTGAGCGGTCGCGACTGGATGAACGGCGCGCGCCTACGCCCCGGCGACCGGATCCCCTAGCTTCCCGCCCTCCATCGGACGTACCTCGTGCGCGAGGGCCGAGACCGTGTCGAGATCGTGGCTGATGAGCAGGTAGGCGAGGCCGCGCTCCACCTGGAGACGCTGCAAGAGCTCGACCACGTGGCGTCGTGAGGCGTGGTCGAGGGCCGACACGGGTTCGTCGAGCACCAGCACCCGGGGACGCGGCGCGAGGGCACGCGCGAGGCAGGCGCGCTGGCGTTGCCCACCGGAGAGCTGCGACGGGAGGCGGGTCGCGAGCACCGGACCGAGGCCCACCTCGCGCAGCAAGGCATTGACAGGTTCCTCGCCGTTGGGGAGCCCGTGCATGGCGAGCGCCTCGCCCACGGTCTCGCCCACCGGCCAGCGTGGATCGAGCGCGGTGACCGGGTCCTGGAACACCACCTGGATGTCGCGACGGGCGGCCCGAAGTGACTCGCCGCGAAGCGCGGTGAACTCGCGGCCGCAGAGCTCCACCCGGCCGCGGATGGTCGGCAAGAGGCGCAAGAGCGCCCGGGCCAGGGTGGACTTCCCCGCGCCGGAAGGGCCCACCACGCCGAGGGTGGTGCCCGCGCGAAGATCGAGGTCGACCGCGTGGAGCGCCGCCACGGGGGGCGAACGGCTCCACCAGCCGCCTGGCGCCGGGTAGGACACGGCGAGCCCTCGGGCCCGGAGCACCACCTCGCCAACGGCGGCGTTCGGACGCGCCGGCAGCGCTTGCGTCCCCGGGTGGCCGGGGACGAGCTTGCCTGCGCGCAGCGCCAGGGGGCGCACCGAGAGACAGCTCAAGACCGATGGATCGTGCGAGGCGACGAGGAGGGCGAGACCGTGCTCGCTGGCCAGGCGCGACAAGAGCGCCAGGATCGGGGCCGCCGTGGCCTCGTCGAGCATGCTGGTGGGCTCGTCGAGAACCAGGAGCTCGGGGGTGGCGGCGAGGGCAGCGGCGAGGGCGGCGCGCTGTCGTTGTCCCCCGGAGAGCTGGTGGGGGTAGGCGCGGGCGATCGACGGGTCGAGACCCACCTCGGCGAGGCGCGCCGCCACGTGGACGTCGCGACCCGACTCGGCCACCTGCGCGCCCACGCGCATGAGCGGGTCGAGGGCGGTCGCGGGGTCCTGGAACACCGCGGCGAGGCGAGGACGGGCAACCTCTCCGCGCGACCAGGCGCCCCGCGGCAAGTGCCCGAGCAGGGCCGCGAGCAAGAGCGACTTGCCCGAGCCGGAATCGCCCCAGAGCCCCACGCGCTCGCCGGGGGCGATGTCGAGGTCGATACCCTCGATCACCGGCGTGGCGCCGAAACCGGCGCAGAGGCCGCGCGCGCGCAGGATCACGCCGCCCTCGACGAGCGCGACAAGGACTCGCCGATCGCCGCGGCGACGAGCACGGTGACGGTCCCGCAGGCGGCGGGAAAGAGCGCCACCCAGGGCGCCGCGCGCAAGACCGGCCGCCCCTCGGCCACGAGCCCCCCCCAGGTGGGGGTCGCGCCCCCGGCGCCAAGCCCCAGGTAGGACAAGGCCGCCTCGGCGAGCAAGGCCCCCGCCACCACCATCGCGGCCTGGGCCCACGCGGGTGCGAGGGCGTGCGGCAAGACGTGGCGGCGCGCGACAGCCCGGGGCGACAACCCCGTCGCGACCGCAGCCAGCACGAACTCCCGCGAGCGGAGCGACAGCGCCTGCGCGCGCACCACGCGGGCCACCGGCATCCAGCTGGTCAACGCCAGGACCGAGAGCACCAGCCAGCCCCGCTCCGCGTCGGGCGAACGCAGGAGGCCCACCACCGCGAGGAGCACGAGCAGTCGAGGGGTGGCGGTGAGGAGGTCGAGCGCGGCGACGAGCAGCCGATCGACCGCGCCCCCGAGGTAGCCGCCAAGCGCGCCCAGGGCCGTGCCCAGCACCATCGCGACGCTGGCCGCCCCGAGCGCCGCCCCGAGGCTGGCACCGCTACCGGCCACGCAGCGGGCGAAGAGATCGCGGCCCAGCCGGTCGGTGCCGAACCAGTGGTCGACCGACGGCGGAAGCAGGGGCGCGCCGTCCGCAGCCGCGGGTGTGAGCGCCAGCACGACGACGAGCACGAGGAGCCCGAGGGCGACAGGCTTCATGACAGCCGCACGCGCGGGTCGATGGCCGCGTGGACGAGGTCGGCGAGCAGGTTCGACAGCGCCACCACGCCCGCGAGCCCGAGCAAGACCCCCGAGGCGAGCGGCACGTCCTGGGCCGCCAGCGCGCCGGTGGCCACCCAGCCCATGCCCTGGAAGCCGAAAACGGTCTCCACGATCGGCGCGCCGCCGAAGCAGAAGGGCAGCTCCGTGGCCAGGAGCGCCACCAGCGGCAACGCGGCGTTGGGCAGCACGTGGCGAGTCCACACGCGCCACGCGCCGAGCCCACGAGCCCGCGCGGCGCGCACGTAGTCGCGGTCGAGTTCCTCGCCGATCGCCGCCCGAGCGACCCGCGCCGTGGCCACCAGCGGGCCGAGGCCGAGCACGATCGCGGGCAACACGAGGTGGCGAGCGTGGTCGAGGAGCTGCGCGAGCGGCGCCAGGTAGGCATGCATGGCGTCTTCGCTGCCCGACACGGGGAGCCAGTGGCCGAGGGCGAGTTGCAGCGCGTGACCGGTGGCGAAGCTCGGCAGGGAGAAGGCCACGAGTCCGAGGGCGCCGAGGGGGCGATCGAGGCGGGGCCAACGGGCCTGCGCGAGAGCGACCGCCAGCCCCAGAATGGTACCCCACGTGATGGCGACCAGGCCGAGGAGTGCCGTGCGCGGCAGGTGGTCGGCGACGACCTCCACCACCGGGCGACCGGTCTGCGCGGAGTGGCCGAGGTCGAGCGTCAACAGCGCGATGGTCTGTCGCGACACGCGAAGGGGAAGCGGATCGTCGCAGGCCACGCCGAAGAGCGGATCGGCGGCCTCGGCGCGCAGGGTGTCGCACGAAGAACCCGGAGCCAGTTCGAGCAAGATGGCCGTGCCGATGGCGACCACGAGGGCCACCGCCAGCGCGCCAACGAGCTTGCGGGCGAGGAAGGCGATCAACGGGGGGCTCGCCGCCCGGTCAGCCATAGGCGAGCGCGTACACCCTCATATGGCAACCGTCTCGCTCGTCCCAACAGAGGATGAGGTAGTCGGTGCCGCCCGACGAGAAGCGTGAGGTGTGGGGCCGGTTACGACGGATGGCGGTGGAGGTCCGGCCGATCACCCGGGGAATCCCCGCGCTGTACCCGGACGCGAAGCCCAGGGTGTCGTCGAGCAGCCAGTAGACGATGTCGCCCGCGTCGCTCGGCGGCGACACGGACGGGGACGGCCGCACGTTGCTGCGGCAAAACACGAAGCGGAACCCATTGCTGAATAGCACCTGGGTGGCCATCTGCAGCGAGCTGTCCCAGCCCGCGACCGGCGGGTCCCGTTCGAGCGAGAGCAGTTCCGCGCTCTCCGTGGCCAGGTCCTCGGTGGCGAGGAGGTACAGCACGTTGGCGCCGCCGCTCAGGGCGCCGGGCGCGAGGACCTGCCACTCGTAGCCGGTGATCGAGGACGAGCTGGTGAGGCGGAGGGAGAGCGCCGAGCAGGGGTGGCTCTGGTCGAGCCAGGTAGCCGAGGACTCCCACAGGATGTCGCTCCCGCTGAAGGTGAAGTCGCCCTCGGAGTCGATAAGCTCGGTGTCGATGTCGACGACGTACACGTAGTGGCGGATGGGGATGTGCGCGCCCGCCGCGGAACCCGCGCCGATCGAGACGGCCACGAGGCTGGTGTCGTCGGCCTGAACGCAGAAGTGATCGTTGGTTCCCGTGTCGTCGGGCAAGGACGAGAGCGGGCTATCCGACCCATCGGCATTGGCGACGTGGATCGCCTGCACGACGGCCAGCGTCGTGTCGACGACCAACATCCACAGGTCGTCGGCACTGTCGACCGAGAACGTGAGGATCTGGTAGCCGAAGGCGAAGATGTGCCAGTGGTCCGCGACCCGAGCGGAGGAGGAGAGGAGACCGCTGCTCACTTCCGTGGACGAGGAGATCGTCCACTCGCCACTGCTCGATCGCGCCGACAGTGGATCGACTAGCCCCATCCACAGTGCGCCATCCTCTTCCCAGCTCACCGCGACGTACGTCGCGTCGCCGTAGTCCACGGCGAAGGCCCAGACGCACGTGGTGGTGCTGCTGCTCCGCGCGAGCGTGCCCGACCGGTGGGTCGAGAGCTTGATGTCGGTCGCCGTGTCCTCCGTGGCCATCTCTACATGCCCTGGCCGAGGAGCACGTACAGACCGCCGCTGGGCGCGTCGCGGTATCCCGGGTCGTAGAAGGCAGCGTCGCCAAGCACCATGTCGCCCAGCCCGTCGCCATCGACGTCACCGGCGCTAGAACACGTGGAGCCCGGCCCGCCCGCCTCGGGCCCGGCATAGAACTCCGCGTCGGCCGCGGACACGTCCATCGACACCAGCGGCCCGCGCGCGAGGTAGACGGCGGCGAGGTAGGCTCCGCTGCTGGCCGTGCCGTAGAACAGCAGGTCCGCGCGCCCGTCGCCGTCGGTGTCGCCCGGGGCAGCCACGCAAGCCCCGACCAGACCACTCGTCGCGTTCCCCTCGATTCTCGCGTCGGCGGCCGAGAGGCTCGCGCTCCCGGCGATGGGACCGCGGATCACGTAGACCGCGCCCAGCTTGTCCAGGCTGTCGTGGGCGCTGTCCCAGCCAGTTTGCCCCACCGCGATGTCGCGGTAGCCGTCGCCGTCGGTGTCGCCGAGGTCGACGGCCGACGAGCCGTCCGCCGCCATGTAGACGTCGTCGACGCCCTCGCCCACGCGCTCGGCGTCGCGGTCCGCCCACGAAAGCGAGCCCGAGATGGGACCGGCGAAGAGGTACACGGCGCCGTTCGCGTCTGCCGCCGAGGCGCAACCCAGCTCGTTGCGGCAGTCCGAGGCCGCCATCACGAGGAGGTCGTCCACGCCGTCGCCATCGAGGTCGGAGGCGGCGCTGGTCGGGTAGCCCCCCTCGTCCACGCTGCCCTGGCCGATGTGGGTGCCACAGTCATCGAGGCCGGTTTCGCCGGTGGTACTCGCATCGCAGACGGAAATTCGGAAGTCGCCGTTCCATGCCCCGAGCACGAGGTCGGGTCGGCCATCCCCGGTGATGTCCCCAGGCGCCGATGCCACCGCCTGCGCCCCGGACGAGAATTCCTCGGTGCCGTCGATCCGCAGAGCGGCGTCCGCGGTCGTCGCGTGCCCCTCCGCGAGGCCCGTGAAGAGGTACAGCCCGCCGTAGGTGTCGGGGTCGCCGCTGGAACGCTCGTCCGGGGCCCCGACGAGAATGTCGGCGAGGCCATCGCCATCGATGTCACCCGCCGCCTCCACGACCTCGCCGAAGCCGGCGGGGTCGAGCTCGCTCTCCAGCCGGGCCCAGGCGCCGCCGAGGTCGGAGGGGAAGCCAGACGCGGCCCCCCGGACCACGTACGCGGCCCCCGGCGAGGTCCCCCCGTCCTCGCCCTCGGGCTTGCCGAAAAATGGGGCCCCCACGAGGAAGTCGTCGAGCCCGTCGCCGTCGACATCGCCCGCGCCCGACACCGACTCCCCCGCGCTGTCCCGGTAGGACTCCGCGCCGATCCACGCGGCCACGTCGCCCACTTCGTGCCGCCCCGACCAGGCGCAGTCGTTGGACGTGCCATCGCAGTCATCGTCCACGCCGTTGTCGCAGGTCTCCACGTTGCCGGGCGAAGCGAGCGGCTCCGCGTCGTCGCAGTCGTCGCCCAGCTCGCTCGTCCCGGCCTCGCCCGGGCAACCGGCCCTCGACCCATCGGGGTCGCCGTGCCCGTCGCCGTCGGCGTCCGCGTACAGCGTCGTTGTCACTCCTTCGTCCACGGTGCCGTCGCAGTTGTCGTCGAGGCCGTTGCAGCTCTCCGTGGCGGCGGGGTTCACGGTCGCGTCGTCCGGCGCGCAGTCCTCCTCGTCTACCCAGCCATCGCCATCGCGGTCAGGCGGGGGGGCAGAACTATCCCCAGTGTCCACAGCGGAATCGGACACGGCCTCGCTGTCCGGGGCGGGATCCTCCTTCTCGCCGCTCTCTGCCGGGCATCCCGCGAGCGCGAGGACGAGCACCGCCGCCGCGCCCGCCGCGGGCACGCTACTCGCCCCAGATGTCGATCTGGCCAGACAGCCACACCGACGCGGTGTTGCTGGCGTGCGTGTTCTTCACCAGCCAGCCCGGCCGCATCTGGAGGTACTGGCCCGCGTTGGTGCTGATGTCCGTGCAGAGTTTCAGGCGCATGGGAGACTCGTGATGGAACGAGAGCATACGCCCACGGTGAGGCGGCGTCCAGCACTCGGCGGTCGAGGCGCGACCGCCAGCGCGCCAAGGAGCTTGCGGGCGAGGAAGGCGGTCAACGCGGAGCCCGCCCCCAGTCGACAAAGCCCCGCCCGTCGGCGTCGGGCTGGCAGGCGGGGCAGTAGAAGGCGTCGTGACCGTGAATGCCTACGGTGCGGATGACCTGGCCGCAGCGGTCGCAGGGATCGCCCTTCTTGCCCCGCACGTGCAGGAAATCGCGGACCTTCTCGGGCAGGGGGGGTTGCCGGGCGGCGATGGTGGCGGTGGCGCCGCCGATCACCTCGATGATCGCCGCGTGCAAAGCGTTGAGCTCGGCCGGTCCGAGCCGAGAGGTCGTGCGCTTGGGGTGGATGCGCGCCGCCCAGAGCACCTCGTCGGCGTAGGCGTTCCCCATGCCGTCGAGCGCGGTCTTGTCCATGAGGAACACCTTCACCTGCTCGCGCCGCCGCGTGGCGAGTCGAGACAGGGCATCCACGGTGAAGGCCGGGCCGAGCACGTCGATCCCACCCTCGGCGAGGCCAGGGATCGCCGCACGCGGCGCGGTCCACCATATCTTCCCCATCTGCACGTCGTCGCGATACCGAAGCACGCGCCCGTCGGCCAGGGTGAAGGCCACGGCGAGGTCGGCGGTGTCCTTCCCGTCGATCTCGAAACGACCGGCGAGCATCGGGATCACGACCAAGTCTCGTGATCCGCAGTGGAAGACCACCGAGGCGCTGCGTCGCGACACGGCGCCGATCCGCCCCCGCACCTCGTCGACCGCACAGCGCAAGACCACCGGCTTGCGGGCGCGCGCGCCGACGATCTCGGCCCCGGCGAGGGCCGCGTGGAGGCGCGGGACGACGTACTCGAGGTCGGGACGCTCTGGCACGGTCGGAACGTAGCCCGCGTCTCTGTGGGGGAGGCACCCCGAGAGCTGAGGCGCGAGGGGTCGCGACACGACGGCGCGCGTCGCATCTTGACTGACAAGTGCCCGTGATCACGGGCCTTCGCAATTTCTCCCGGCATAGCCCTTGCAGCGCGCACGCGCGCGCTGTTTACTGTGCTCGGGCTTCCACTGGAGCCCGCTTGAAACTCCTCCGCGTCAACATCCCATGGACCACCCTCTACGCCGACACCGGCTCCGCCTCCAAGAAGTGGATCGCGCTCCACGACTTCGTGAGCGC
>SXON01000007.1 GCA_005778355.1 Pseudomonadota bacterium
AAGCCGGTGGACGGGCGCCAGTCGCCCCCGGGGATGAAGGTGGCGGAGGAGGTGTTGGCCGGGATGTTTACCCCGCCGGTGCCGCAGTCGAACGACGTCTTCAATCGAACCTCGTGATGTCGCGACAAGACTACCGCTAGGGTTGGGGGGGGGTTCGTCAAGGACTTCGCCCGTGTCGTGACAACTCGTGACGAGGGTTGGAGAGGGGGAAACCCGGAGTGCTGCGGAGCCGCCGAGCCGCCCGCCACCCCCGTGCCACCGCCCGCAGCCGAGCCCAGTCCGCCCCCTCCCTGAGCACCTGCGCGGCGTGGAGGGCCGCCACCAAGGGCTCGTGAGCACGGTCGAAACACAACATCTGTCCCGTCACCGCGTGGGCCTGGGCCTCGGGCGCCGCGCGCGAGAGCGTCCCCCCCCCCTCGTGAAAGCAACGCGCGCCCGCGACGAGCCAGGCACCACCGAGCCGGAGGCAGAGCTCCACGTCCTCGAAGCCATGGGGGAAACGTTCGTCGAGCCGCACCCGCGCGGGCAAGTGGAGACAGGCACCGGAGAGCGCCGCCACCTGCCGGTTCGCCACCGGGACGTCCACCCGTTGACGCACACGCCCCCAGCTCGACACGTCGAGCCCCGTGGACTCCACACCCCCGGGTCCAACCAGTACGGGCCCGCACAGGCCGCCCTGTCGCGACAGGCGCTCGAGACAGTCGCCGAGCGGCACCGCGTCGTCGTTCAGCAGGATCGCGCAGGGCGTGGTGACGAAGGCGAGCCCAGCGTTGCAGGCGCGCGCGAAGCCCGAGCCGCCGCCGAGGCGCACGCGGGGGACGTCGAGATCGAGGCCGTCGTCGCTGTCGTCGACCACCAGCACGCGCCACCCGTCCACGGCGGCCAAGAGCCGCAGCAGGGCGTCGCGACGGCGCCGGTGCGGGACCACCAGCGTGACGCGGTCGCCGACCACCTACTTCGGCCCTTCCTCGATCGCGCGGGCGAGCGAGTCGCCCAGCTGGCGCACGGTGTAGGGCTTCTGCAGGAAGCCGGCCAGCCCCTCCATCATGCCGCGCCGCCGCGCATCGACCGGGGAGTAGCCCGTCGACAAGATCACCGGCACCGTGGGCGCCTTGTGACGGAGCGCCCGGTACACCTCCTCCCCCGACATCACTGGCATCGTCATGTCGAGCAGCACGGCCTTCACCTTGTTTCGATACTTATCGTAGGTTGAAAGCCCTGAGCGCCCATCTTCGGCCTCGACCACGTCGTAGCCGAGAGCCTCGATCATCGCGCGGGCCGTCGCGCGCACCTCGGCCTCGTCGTCGATCACCAGCACCAGACCCGAGCCGCTTCGCAGCGCGCCGCTGCGTTGCGGCTTCACCGTGGGTCGTTGCACGCTCGCGGGCAAGTAGACGGTGAAAACGGTGCCGACGCCGGGCTTGCTGCGCACGTCGATGGCGCCGCGGTGACCCCGGACGATGCCGTGCACCGCCGCGAGACCGAGCCCGCGTCCCTGGGCCTTGGTGGTGAAGAACGGATCGAAGACCCTCGCTCGGGTGTCGGCGTCCATCCCCTCGCCATCGTCTTGCACCGACAGCGCCACCCAGTTGCCCGCCGTGATCCCGAGCAACGCGGCCTCCGAGGCCGAGACGTGTGCAACGAAAGTCTGCACGCGTACCATGCCGGACTTCTCGCCCAGCGCCTCGGCGGCATTGGTGACGAGGTTCATGACCACCTGCTGTACCTGGGTCGCGTCGGCGTCGACCGGCGGCACGAGGGGGTCGAGCTCCAGCTCGAGCACCGCCTTCTTTGGGATCGAGGCGCCGAGCAAGCCCAGGATCTCGCGCACCTGGGCGCCGAGGTCGATGGTCTCTGTCGCGAGCTGTCCGCGCCCGGAGTAGGCGAGCAGCTGGCGAGTGAGATCGCTCGCGCGCTGGGCGGTGGCCACGAGATCGTCGATGGCGTTCTTCGCGGGGCTGTGGTCGGGCAGGCGCATCGAGGCCAGCGAGGCGTTGCCGAGGATCACGGTGAGGAGGTGGTTGAAGTCGTGCGCGATGCCGCCGGCCATCACGCCGAGCGACTCGAGCTTCTGCACCTGCACCATCTCCGCCTGCATGCGCTCCCGGTCGAGCTCCGCCGTCTTCCGGGCGCTGATGTCGACCATGACGCCGCGCTGTGACAGGGGACGCCCGGCCGCGTCGCGCTGCACCTTCACCACGTCGTGCACCCATACGACGTGGCCGTCGGCGGCGATGAGGCGGTACTCGAGCTCGTGGTCGCCCTTCGCTGCGCCGCTCCCGCTCACCACGCGCGCGTGGTCTTCCGGGTGCAGGATGGAGCGCCAGAAGCCGGGGGTCTGCCAGCTCTCGCTGGGGTAGCCGAGCATGGAGGCGGCGCGGTCGGAGACGAAGCTCCAGCGGTCGTGACCGGCGGGTGCCTCCCACACGATGGCGTCGAGCGACTGCAAGAGCTCGTGGTACCGCGACTCGGCGTTTTCGGCTGCGCGTCGGGCGGTCACGAGGTCGGTGACGTCGACCGCGAAGATGGCGGTGCCATCGATGCTGCCGTTGGACTCGCGGACCGGCTGGATGCTGAGGTCGAACCAGCCTTCGCGCGCGGGCTTGCCCGGAGGCTCGATCATCACGCGGTGCGCGCTGTGACGCTGCGGCATCCCCGTGCGCAGCACCTCGTTGTACATGCGGTAGATGCCGGCCGCCGCGGCGTCGGCCATGTCGCGAGGCATGCCCGGGGGGAGCGGACGCGCCATGACCTGCCGGGCGGCATCGTTGGCGAAGGCCAGCCGTTGGAGGGGACCGCGGCGAACGATCATCGCCACCGGCATCTCGTTGAGCACCTCGCGGAGGAAACGCTCGGCGTCCTCCGAGGCGTCGCGCGCTGCTTGTTCGGACGCGCGAAGCTGGAGCCGTTCCAGGGTGGCGTCGAGAAGCGATAACACCGCCGTCGCGACCGATGACTCCTCGGTCATCGGCGTGGCAGCGAGTTGGACCACCAGGCGCACCCGCGGGGGATCGCCCGACTGCAAGACCAGGGAGGATCCGCCCTCGCGACGGGCCGCCTCGAGGTCGACGGGCGTGGCCGCGTCGGTGCCGCCGCGCGGGAGCCAGGCTTCGCCGATGGGCTCCCATGTGTACGCGCCCACCCATCGAGCGCCCACCGACTCCACGAGGAGGCTGCGCAGGGTGCTCACCACGCTGTCGGCGTCGGGGAAGGTCGATGCCAGCTCCGCGAATCGTCGCAAGGCCCCGAACCAGCCTGGCAGTCGGGTAGAGGTCACGCGCCGGACATATCGCGGGAGGATAGGCCAGGGAGATGGTGCCCGAGCGTCGTCTCCGTGAGGAACTCATCAAGTTTGGCCATCTCTGCTACGAGCGACACCTGCTCGTGGCCATGGACGGCAACCTCTCGGCGCTCTTGCCCGATGGGTCCATTCTCTGTACCAAGGCAGGTTGTCACAAGGGATTTCTGGTCGACGACGACCTGGTGGTCATCGACCGCAAGGGTCGTAAGCTCCGCGGCGCGGGCAATCCCACCAGCGAGATGCTCATGCACCTCGCTTGCTACGAGGAGCGCCCCGATTGCCGCGCGGTGATCCACGCGCACCCGCCGATCTCCATCGCGTTCACCATCGCCAACGTGTCGATGGCGCGGTGCGTCTTGCCCGAGGTGGTGCTCACCCTCGGCACCGTGCCCACCGTGCCCTACGCCACCACCGGCACCACCTCGCTGGCCGACAAGATCCGCCCGTACGTGCGCGATCACGACGCGATCCTGATGGACACGCACGGCGCAGTGGCGCTGGGCACCAGCGTGCTCGAGGCCTTCTGCCGCCTCGAGACCGTGGAGCACACCGCGCTCATCACCAAGACCGCGCGCGACCTCGGCGGTGCCAAGGAGCTCGACCCGAAGGAGGCCGGGCACCTGCGCTCCATGGGGCTCAAGCGCTACGGCGGGCCGCCCTCCGCCGTGGCCCGGGCCGACCAGCCGGGCGCTGATCTCCCGGCGGCCTGCGTGGGCTGCTCGGGCTGCGCCAACCCGGCGCCCCAGGGCGTGGCCCCTCGGGCGGAGCTCAAGATGGCGCGAGTGGTGTCGCAGCCGCTCGTCGCGTCGCCCCTGGTGGAGTCGGCGATTACCCACGCCGTGCTGCGCAGCCTCCAGTCGTAGATGCTCGACCTCGGCCTCCCGCGGGTGGCCCTGCGTGGGCCGACCCAGATTCGCGACCTCGGCGGTGGTCGCCTGGTCCTCGACGAGGGCCACGCGGCCGAGCCCTACGGCGGCAACAAGGTGCGGAAGCTCGAGTGGCTTCTCGGCGCGGCACGGGCAGGGGGCGGCGACATCGTGACGATGGGGCCCGCCGGTAGCCACTACCTCCTCGCCACGGCCGTGCATGGCCGGCGACTTGGCCTGAGGGTGCACGCCGTGGCCTGGCCGCAGCGCGACAGCGAGCACTCGCGCGAGAATTTGCGTGCGTTGAGCGCTCACGCCGAGCAGGTCTGGCCGGCGCGGAGCATGGCGCACGCCGCGTGGGTGGCCGCGCGCGCCTGGGGCACGGTCCGGGCGCTGGCCGGCTATCCGCCGGTGGCGTGGATGCCGGGCGGGAGCAACGGGCTCGGCACGCTCGGCTGGGTGGAGGCCGGGATGGAGATCGCGTCGCGACAACCCGCGCGGGTGTGGACCGCCTCGGGCACGGGGGGCACCGCCGCTGGCTTGCGCCTGGGACTGGCGATGGCGGGTTGCCCCGCCGAGGTCGTGGCGGTCGACGTGGCCGGGGCTGGGCGCGCGGCGATCGAGCTTGCCGGCCTCCGAGCCGCGCGTCGCGTGGGCAAGGTGCCGCCGCTTGGCCCCCTGCGCGTGATCACCGAGGCGAGCGCGTATGGCTCGCCGCTGCACCTCGAGGGCCCTGTGGCGCTCGACCCGGTGTACTCGTCGAAGGCCTGGGCGCACTTCGAACGTGATGGTCGGCCCGGCGTCTTCGTGGCCACCGCCAACAGTTTTCCCATGGAGCCCCTCTTGAGCGACGCCTTGACCGAGCTGCCGCGCCGGCTCGCCGCGCTCCTGGTGGGCGGATGATCGACGAGGGACTGGCCGCAGGGGGGCTCAACGTCCAGGCGGTCGCCGACGGCGCGCCCTACCAGGACGTGCTGCCGGGTTGCCGGAGCGTGGTGGTGTACGCCTCGGGGGGGCGTCGTCTCTGGGAAAGATTCGTCGAGCGCTGCAAGGCCGATCCTGCCTGGGTGCGAGAGCGTCCACACGCGCTCGATCTTCACGTGCGGTCCCTCGTCACCGGGCGACCGGGGCGCTGGGTTTTCTGCTCGCCGACCGAGTCCACCTTCGTCGACTTCCGCCTGCTTGCCCACGCGGCCGGTGTCGGCCACGCCTCGCGCCTTGGCCTCCTGATGCACCCGCGGTGGGGCACCTGGATGGGCATCCGCGCCGCCTGCTTCACCACCGAGTCCATCGAGCCCACGGGCCCGCTCCCGGGTGACGGACCCTGTGCACCGTGCGACGCGCCCTGCATCGCCACCTGCCCGGTGGGGGCGGTGGCGGAGCGCGTGGACATCGGCCGCTGCGCGCGTTTCGTGGACGAAGAAGAAACCTGCAAGGGTGGCTGTCTCTCGCGACGCGCGTGCCCGGTCGGCGAGGCGCCCTACGACGCCCTCGAACAGGCCTGGCACACCGACCACGCCCGGGGACGCCGCCTCCTCGCGGCTCACCTCGGCGTCGATCTCGGCGAGGGCCCCCCGAGCGGCTGGGGGGCCTGGGCGAAGAAGGGATAAGCCGGCCGCCATGAACGCCAGCGTCGCCGCCGTCCCGCCGCCCTTGAACGAGCCCGTCCGCGCCTACGCGCCCGGGAGCCCCGAGCGCGCCAGCATCGAGCGCGAGCTGCATCTCCAGGCGGGTGCCGTGGTCGACGTCCCCTGCGTGGTGGCCGGCAAGCGCATCTTCACCGGCCGCACCCGCGACGTGTGCATGCCCTGCGACCATGGCCACGTGCTCGCCCGGGTGCACCTCGGGGGTCCCGAGCTGGCCGAGGCCGCGGTGCTGGCCGCCGAGTCGGCGCGTCGCGACTGGTCGGCCTTGTCGTGGGAGTCTCGCGCGGCGGTTTTCCTGCGCGCCGCCGACTTGCTCACGGGCCCCTGGCGCGACCGGGTGAACGCGGCCACGATGCTCGGCCAGGCCAAGACCGTGCACCAGGCCGAGATCGACAGCGCCTGCGAATTGATTGATTTCTGGCGCTTCAACGTACACTTCTATCGACAGATCCTCGCCGAACAGCCCCCCGCGCACTCGCCCGGCACCTGGAACCGCACCGACCACCGGCCGCTGGATGGCTTCGTGCTCGCGATCACGCCGTTCAACTTCACCTCCATCGCCGGGAACTTGCCCACCGCGCCCGCGCTCGTGGGCAACACGGTGGTGTGGAAGCCCGCCGTTACCTCCTCGCTCAGCGCGTGGAAACTCTTCGAGCTCCTCGAAGCCGCCGGGCTCCCCGCGGGGGTGATCAACTTCGTCAACGGCGACGGCGCCGACGTGGGGCCGATCCTCTACGGCCGCCCGGAGCTCGGGGGCGTGCACTTCACTGGCTCCACGGGCGTATTCCAGGGCATCTGGCAGAGCATCAGTCGCGACATCGCGCGTTACCGCTGCTACCCCCGGCTGGTCGGCGAGACGGGCGGCAAGGACTTCATCGTGGCGCACCCCAGCGCCAACGCCCGCGCGCTCGCGGTGGCCATCGTGCGCGGCGGATTCGAGTACCAGGGCCAGAAGTGCTCGGCGGCCTCGCGGGTGTACGTGCCGCGCTCCCTCTGGCCGGCGGTGCGCCAGCAGTGCGCCGAGATGATGGCGGAGATGAAGCAGGGCGACGTGCGCGACTTCAAGAACTTCGTGGCGGCGGTGATCGACCAGCGCGCCTTCAAGAAGCATGACGCCTGGCTGTCGCGACTGCGCTCGGAGACGGAGATTGTCGCGGGGGGGCACGCGCACGGCGAGAAGGGCTGGTTCGTGGAGCCTACGCTCTGCCGGGTGGACGATCCGCGTCACGAGGTGATGCAGACCGAGCTTTTCGGGCCCATCGTGTCGGCCTTCGTCTACGAAGACGCCGAATGGTCCAAGGTGCTCGGCGTGGTCGACCGGGGCTCGCCCTACGCGCTCACCGGCGCCGTTTTCAGCGACGATCGCTACGCCGTGGAAGAAGCGCTCGCGGCGCTGCGTGGCGCCGCCGGGAACTTCTACATCAACGACAAGCCCACGGGCGCCGTGGTGGGCCAGCAGCCCTTCGGTGGGGGGCGCGCGAGCGGCACCAACGACAAGGCCGGCGCGGCGGTCAACCTCATGCGCTGGATCTCGCCGCGATCCATCAAGGAAACCTTCAACCCGCCGCTTGACTGGCGTTACCCCTTTCTCGGCTAGCCCTTGATTCCCGTCGTCGCTCGCCCCCGCCCGGGGCACCCGTGGATCTTCTCCAACGAGATCGTGTCACCGCCGGTGGTCTCCCTGCCGCCCGGCGGTGCGGTGGAAGTCCGCGATCCGAGCGGCAAGTTCGTCGGTCGCGGCTACGCCAATCCGAACTCGCTCATCTCGATCCGTCTCTTCGCGGGGCCGCACGACTCGCCCGACGACCCCGTGCTCTTCGAGCGCCGCGTGCGCGACGCCCTGGCGCTGCGCCAGCTGGTGGTTCCCGGGCGGCGCAGCTACCGGCTCGTCGCGGGCGAGGCCGACGCTCTCCCCGGCTTGATCGTGGATCGTTACGAGGACGTGCTGAGCGTCCAGGTCACCTCGCTCGGCATGGAGCAGCGTCGAGACCAGGTGCGCGCCGCGCTGGAGACGGTGATCGCGCCCCGCGGCGTGGTGTTCCGTGGCGATGTCAAGCTGCGGGAGCTCGAGGGCCTGCCGCTCGAAAAAGGAATCTGGTGGGGTGAAGTTCCCGAGCGCGTGCCCTTCGAGGAGAACGGCGTGCGCTACGAGGCCGACCTCGTGGGCGGCCAGAAGACGGGCTTCTTCTTCGACCAGGCCGAGAACCGGGCGTGGATGGCGTCACGTTGCACCGGGGCGCGAGTGCTCGACGTCTTCGCGCACATGGGCGGCTGGGCGCTCACGGGGCTGGTCAACGGGGCGACCGCCGCCACCACCGTCGAGTCGAGCCCGGCGGCCAACGCGCTGATTCGTCGTAACGCCGAGCTCAACGGGGTGACGATCGAGGTGCGCGAGGGCGATGCCCGCGAGGAGATGGCTAGACTCCCGCCGGGGAGCTTCGACATCGTGTGTGTGGATCCGCCGGCCTTCGCGAAGAACCGCAAGTCGGCCGGTGCGGCGCTCGCGGCCTACAAGGCGGTGAACGCGGCGGGGGCGCGGCTGGTGCGGCCCGGCGGGTTGCTCTTCACCTCGTCGTGCTCCCACCACGTGGAGCCGGAACGTTTCGCCGAGGCGGTGCACATGGGCGCGCGGCAGGCGGGCCGTCGGCTCGCGCGAGTGCGCGTGGGTGGGCAGGCGGCTGATCACCCGGTTCTACCCGGCGTGCGGGAGACCGAGTACCTCAAGCACCTGGTGTTCGCGGTGCGCTAGAGGTAGCCGGTGGTGGACGGGCTCGATGGGTGGCGTCGGGTGGCATCATGGTGCCTCGATCGGGGCGGAGAGGCGGACGTGTGCCGCTGCGGGAGTGCCCACGGCGAGGGAGCGGGATGAGCGCCTGCGCCCTGCGACCGGGATACCGGCCGCCGTGCTGGTCTCGACGCTCATTGGCGCATCGTTCGCCGAGCCCCTGGCCTTCCCGGGTGCGGAGGGGGAAGGTGCCTACGCCTCGGGGGGCCGGGGCGGAACGGTCTACGTCGTGACAAGCGTGGCCGACGACGGCCCAGGCACGCTGCGCGAAGCCGTGGCCGCTGAAGGAACCCGGACCATCGTGTTCGGCATCGCGGGCGAGATCTCGCTCGAGTCGCCGTTGCGCGTCTACAACGGCAACCTCACCATCGCCGGCCAGTCGGCGCCGCCGGGTGGCATCACGGTCCGCGGGGAAGAGTTCTCGGTCACCGGTGACAACGTCATCCTGCGGCACCTGCGATTCCGGCGAGGGAACGAGGATTCCGCCGAGGGTGGGGAAGCCGATTCGGTCACGATGTACGACGCCACCAATGTGATCGTCGACCACGTCTCAGCGAGCTGGTCCACCGACGAGGTGCTCTCCGTCACCAACAACTCCGACATGGTGACCGTGCAGTGGAGCCTTCTGACCGAGGGGCTCACGCCGCACTCCAACGGCTCCATCATCGGGGCCCAGGACGGTGCCATCAGCTTCCACCACAACTTCTATTCCAGTTCGTCGAGCCGCCTCCCGCGACCCACCGGCTACAGCGGCCACCCCGGAGCCGACGTCGATTTCCGAAACAACGTCGTGTACAACTGGGAACACTGGTGCGGGTACACGGGGACCTCTGAGGAATTCGTCTGGGTAAACCTGATTAGCAACTACTACCGACCCGGACCAACCACTTGGGGCTATTACGACGGGTACTACGCCGACATTGTGTTCATCCCCCAGAGCACGTCCACGTCTCTCTGGATCGAAGGAAACGTCCTCGACGGCTTCTTTGACGCGGACGACGACCAGACCCTGATGGTGCTGCCGGAGTACGGTTGGAGGGCCCTCGATGCGCCGGTGGAGACGGCCGAGGTCATCACCGACGACGCGACGACCGCGCGCGATCGCGTGCTCCGGGAGGTCGGCGCTGCCTATGTGGTTCGCGATGGCGTGGACTCGCGGGTGCTCCATGAGTTCGCCTCTGGGGGGGGCCGACTCAAGGAGACCGCAGACGACGCCGGTGGGTGGCCCACGCTGCTGGTCGGGAGTGCGCCCGCGGACACCGACACCGACGGGATGCCGGACTGGTGGGAGCAGCGCTGGGGACTCGCTCCGGACAACGACACGGATTCCGGCAGTGACCTCGACGGCGATGGGTGGACCAACCTCGAGGAGTACCTGAATCAGACACCGGTGAGCGCCAGCTCGGACGCCCCGACCACGCTCTACTTGGAGACATTCTCCAACGACAGCGGGGCGGACCTCGACCCCGCGGATCTCGGCTGGACCGTGGTCCATGCCGACGGGGCGACGGGCGGGAGAGTCGTTTCGGCGACGGGGTTGCCGCAGGACGTGGTGAACGTGACGAGCGGCGTCGCGGGTGAAGGCAGCGCCGACGGCTACCTTCAGTGGGAAACCGTCCTCGGGGCGGGGTCGCTCGTCGGGTCGCTCGCGGAGGAGGGCGTGGATCGTACGCTCGGATACACCGAGGAGGCCGCGGTCAACCTGCGCGCATGGGACCCCACCGAGGTGCGTTTCGCCCTGAGCACCACCCTCGGGGCCGTGGAGGCCTGGCCGGCGGTTCGGATAGGGGATGACTGGTTCGTCGCAGACGTACCCCACGCGCTGGAATCCTACGACGCGGGTGTCAATGACGGCGACTTCGTCGAAGACGCGTTGCTCATCCATCACCGCTTCTTCTCCGACGCCAACCGGTGGCGCCGACTCCAAAGTGACTTGACCGTTCACGCCGAAACGCTGGCCACCGAAGAAGGCGTCCTCGCCCTGCCCGACGGCAACATCACCGCGGTCGGCGTGCTTTCCCTACTCGCGGCCGGTAGCTGGCCGCAGCGTGTCGGTGTCGACTCGGTCGAGATCCTGGCCCACGCGGTTGACCTCGGCGGTGACGACACCGCAGTCGCGGACACCGGGCCGGGAGGCACCGTCGAGAGCGGCCGGGCGCCCCGGGGGGCGGAGGGCTGCGGTTGCACCGGCAGAGGCGCCTTGGGCGCTCCTGCCGCTCTGTGCCTCGCAGCTCTGGGAGCACGGCGGCGACGGGCCAGTTCGCGCCGAGAGCGCGTGGCGACGACCGTTCCCGGAGCGTCGGCCCCCGTGTGACCGCCCGCAACCGAGAGAGGGGATCGGGGGGGGCACCCGACGGCGTGGCGAGGGCGTGCGCTCAGCCCGGTACGCGGCGAACTACATGAAGGCCGTCGCGAGCAGCGTGGCCATGGCCGCGAAGAGGACGACGATGCGCCGCCACCCCGGCTCCGCGCCGACGACGGCGACCCCCAGCGCGGCGACACCGAGGGCGACGAGCGGGTACGTTGGCGGGTCGAAGCCGTTGCTTGTGACGGGGAACGAACGGACCGCCCAGGCGGCGTCCAGCGTCTCGATGCGGCCGACGGCGAGGGATGCAACGGCCAGGGCCTCGGCGGTACCGAAGGTGGCGGTCTTCCTACCCAAGCCGTCGCCGAGCAGCAGGCGCACGGAAGATGCGGCCACGGCCCCGCGGGCCAGCGTGGCCAGACCCGTGCCGAGCCAATCGGGAGCGGCCGTGAAATGCGCAGCGGCGCGGCCGGCGACACCGATAGTCACCACCACGGCTCGCAGCCGGCTCCGCAGATCGTCCCCGCTCGACTGCCGACGCGCGGTCAGGAGAGCCACGCTAGCGGGCAGCACCATCGTCGCGGCGAGACCAAGGCCAGCGCTGATGACCATGTGAAGGGCGACGTACTCGCGAGCTGCCTCCGCCCAGGCGGAGTCCGGCACCGGCGCCTGGGCCCCGAGCTGCGGCCGCACGGCCGGGGTGAAGAGGATGAGGACCGACAGGTTGGTGCCGACCACGACGTGGCGAAGCCAACTCGGCCCTTTCCACTGGAAAGCGAGCGTGCCTGGGGTCGAAGCAGCCACGACGCCGAGACCCGCGATTGCCGCCCACCACACCGAACCGCCTTCACTGATTGGTGCTACTCGAACCTCCATTCTCCTGGGCCAACTCTCCGCTTCGCTGGACGGAGTCAAACACATCCTGCGCACGCAACCGCAAGCTTGACGCGTCGGAGGCGGATTGTCCCAACCATGCATCGTAGGCCAACAACTCGGCGGGCAGCGACGGCTCGGTGGCGAGGTCCGCGAATAGGTCCGCCGCCGCGTCTGGGCGCGCAGAGAGAAACGCCTCGGGCACGCCTGCCGCACGAAGGCTGCCCAGGACGCGCGTGTCTCCATCAACGACTGCCAGGAGGGTCAGACCGATCACGGCAGTCCTAGTGAACTCCTGTGCCACCTCGGGGCGCGTATTGGAATTGACGTGGGGTGACAGGAGTCCCATCAAATACCGCTGGCGGTCCCGGCCTCCCCTGCGGCGCGCAAGCAGCCATTCCGCTGCGTAAGAGCGTGGCTCGCCCGGCGCGAAATCGTCGCCACCAATGTTCACCGTTTCATCGTGGCCGACGTGCCCGCCCTCGTGCGCGTAGACGACTCCCCGGGTAACCGGGGACGCATTGAGGCCGAAGAGGGAGGAGTGAAGTCGCACCAGCACGCGGCCGAATAGGACTCAAGACAAACGCGTCTCGCCCTGTCGCGCACCGAGGCTGCCGACCAGGATCTCATTGTTCTCGAGATAGCGGTGGAGGCGTTTTCGGAGCTTAGGCAACCCCACCGTGACCGTGTCGATCGAGTTCGCGAGCTCTCGGCGCTCCGGGACGTCGATCTGTCGGAAGCTCGAGTCGACCGCAACCACGCCATCGCCGCCTCCGGTCCCGAAACCGGTGAGGTGGGACCCCCCACCCGGCCTGCCGTCGTCATCGACCGGCTGTTGTGACCCCTCCTCGGGGTTCTCCACGACGTCGTCCTCGGGCGGCGTGCCCTCGTCTAGCGTGTCGTTCTCGTAGTCCGCCCGCGTCACGGGCTCGGGGGGCCCGCCCTCGTCCTCGAGGGCGCCCGGCGTGCCGGGAATGATCGTGTTGCAGTTCGCGCAACCGGGCTGGTCCGGGTCCTTGCCCTCGTAGCTCCGCGTGCCCTTCCCGGCGTCGGTCTCCGTCTCCGCCTCGGCGGTGTCGGGATCCTCGCCGGGCTCGGCGCCCTCGGGCGAGTCCCCGCTGTCGGCGGGCGGAACGGTCCCCTCGCCCGTTGCCCCCACGACGCCGCCGCACTGGAGCCCGCTGCCGCCGCTGGGACAGAACCAGCCGCGCCCGCCGCGCGTGGTGCCCCCGCCGGGTGGTCGGCCGTTGTCGTCATCGCCGCCGCTCGACGTGGTTGGACGGCCATCCCCGCTGAGCCCGCTCGGATCCACCCCCGAGAGGGGATTCCCAGCCAGGTACACGAACCGGTTGTCGCCCCCGAGGAGCCCGATGGGTCAGCCGACGCGAATCGGCCCGTGTCGCTGTCGTAGAGCCTGTGGCGAGGCAGGTGGTAGCTGGTCCCGGGCAGCGACTCGAGCAGCGCGTACACCCGTCGCTCCGGGCTCGCCGGGGCCGGGGTCTCCCCGAAGGCGCCGGGCTCCGGCAAGAGGTCGATGCCGTCGAGGACCACGCTGCCCTGCCCGTCCTGGCCCATCGGCGTGAAGGCCGCGCCCTCCATCCGGCCGAGCACCATGCCCTCGGCGGCCACGTACAGGTGGTCGGCACGCTGCGAGTCTCGCGAACGGCGCGCTCCGCGTCGCCCGGGCGGGCGACCGTCGAGGATCCCCACCGGGAAGTCGGCCTCCGACGGCCCCCACAGGAAGCTGCGCAGGTCGCCGGTGCCGAGGTCTTCCACCTCGATCGCCTCGCCGCCGGGGCCGCGCGTGTAGGTGAGCGAGGCGGAGCCGCCGCCGCTCCAGCCGGCCTCCATGGCGTAGAGCTGGCCGTTGTCGTAGTACTGGTAGCTGACGCCCGCCGAGCGCGTGGGCGTCGCGAGCGAGAGCGTGGAGACGCGCCCGCGCGGGTCGGTGGTCACCGTGCGGGCGGACTCCACCACGCCGTCCACCTCGCGGCGGGAGAGGCGCGGCCGGCCGTAGGCGTCGCGGTCGAGCCAGGAGGCGACGACCTCCTGGCTGCCATCGGCGGTGGTCGCGGACTCCAGCCGGCCCAGCGCGTCGCGCGCGTACGTCGTCACCCGGGCGTTGCTCGCGCCGTCGCCGGCCGATCGCGAGTAGAGCCGTGGGAGGTCGGGGTCGTAGGCGTAGGTGGTGGCGGTGACGCCGGCCGCGTCCTCCGAGGTGACGACGCCGTCTTCCCAGCCCCACTCGGTGAGATCGTTCGGCCCCTCGCGCGAGCGGAGATTGCCCTCGTCGGTGTAGGCATAGGCGAAGGCGTAGTCGCCCGCCGCCGGGTCGGGGGTGGCGCTGCCGAGCGCCGCGTGGGTGGCGTCGTCGACCGGGCCGAGGCGGTAGGCGAGTCGGCCGCCCGCGACCCCTCGCGCCTCGCTTCGCGCTCGGCTCCGGGGCCGGGTTGCGTTCGCTACCGGGCTTGTCGCCCGGTGCGCTCGCAGCGCTCGCGCCGCTCTCTCCACGTCGCCCGCAGGGCGACCGTAGCCGTACGCCTCGTGAGCGAGCGTGGTGCCGGTCGATGACGTCCAGTGGGCGTGCTCGAGCCGGGTGCCGCTGTACTCGCGGGTGACGGCGTCGCCGTAGGGGTCTTCCTGGTAGACCGCGCGACCGGCGAAGTCGTGGAGGGTGAACCACGATCCCCCGTCGGGCTCGTCGCGCCGGGTCTCGGTGTAGTACACGCCGCTGGTGCCGGAGGGCACGCCGTGGGTGTAGCTCCAGGAGCGCGGGTCCTGGCCGGGGAGGTCCTCCCAGGCCATCCGCCCGAGGTCATCGTATCCCCAGGCCGAGCCGACCATCTCCTCGTCCCGGTGCGCGCCCACCTGCCCGGCCCGCGTGTAGCCCCAGGTCTCGGTGCTCCCGCCGGGGTGGGTGACGCCCACGAGGTTGCCGATGCCGTCGTACTGGAAGCTCGTCGCGAGCGTGCCGCCGCCCGCCTGGATGGTCGCCGTCGTGACGCGGTCCTCGTCGTCGTAAGTGAACTGCGTGTCGCGGGCGCAGCCTCCCGACGCGTAGCCGTCGCAGGACCATGACAGGCGGCGAAGAGTATCGTAGCTGAAGGCGCGGGTGACGCCCCCCTCCGAGGCCATCGACGGCAGGCCGTCGTCCTCGTAGAGGTACCAGGCCAGCGTCCAGTCCGCGGCGCTGGCGCGCGGGCGGCTGATGGTGTCGGGCAACCCGGCGCGGGTGAAGATCGCCTCGGTCACGACGTCGTCGCGGTCGGTGTAGGAGGTGACTCGCCCGGCGGCGTCGCGCACGTAGCTGCGCGACGCCGAGAGCGGCACCAGGGTTTCCTCCGCGACGAAACCCCGGCCATCGCGGTGGTACTCGGTCTCGACGCCGTCGAAGTCCTGTCGCGACGACACGAAGCCGCGGGTGTCCCGGGCCCACCACGCCGTGGCCCAGCCCGGGAAGTCGGCGGTGGGGGAGCCTGGGACTCAACACCACGTGACCTTGCGTCGAGTCCGCTGTGGTTGCCGGGCGAACTATGGCAACGTCCACCCGGATTCAGGTGCGAAGTCCTCGAAGCAGGGATTGCACACCCAGTGGTATCGATTGGCCGTCGCGTAACCCGAGTGCAAGTCGCCAGCCGCCAGGGAGAACTTGCTCGTGCAGAACTCGCAATGGTCGTGATCCCAGCCGGGGCGAGACGGTGAGTAGGACCGGAAGGTAAGCCGCACTCCAGGCAGAAACCGCTCCTGACCTTGGCGGCGCCAATCATCGAGGGCGGGACGGCGGCTCACTTCGGTTCTCCCCGCACCGCATACGGTAGGCGGATTCCCTCGGCACCGAGAGTTTGTTCATAAAAGGTCTGGAGTCGCCTGAACTCCGCCGCCACCTCGCGGGCCTCCTCCGCCGATGGATCGGCGGCCTGCCGCTGCAGCCAGCCCGCGAGCGCATCGTCGAGCCGCTCGCAAAGGAGTGCGAACGTGTCGCCCTGCACGAGGACTCCGGGGAACCTCCGCCCTGGAAGCTGGACGACTGCGGCATTGCCCGCGACGGCCAACACGCGGGCCGCCCCCTCACTCGGGTTTGACTTCGACATATGGCAACTCCTCCTGAACTGGGCCAGTAAACATGTCAATCCCGGACTCCCCATCGACCCCTATCTCGCCACCACCGGGTCCATGTGGAAGCTCCCGCCTTGCCGCTTTCTGAACGTCTTTCGACGCCCCGGGGATCACGAAGTCGATGTCCGATGCCGGGCCCGCCTCTCCGCTGGCTGCGGAGCCCACCACGTACACTGTGACCCGATACTTGTTCGCGAAGGCCTGCACCCTCGTCCACTCGTACGACGACATGCCCCGCGGACCGACAACACGCTCACGGGCGCCGCCGGCGGTCTGGAGTGTCGGCGGGCCTCCTGCGGTGTCCCCCACCTTCTTCGAAGACCCATTCGGCGCGGAGACAACGGTCCAGACCCCGTTGACCTGCTCCCACACGTTGCCTTCCTCGTCGGTGAGATGGACGCGTCCCACCTCGAGGTCCGAGTTGCTCCCGGGTGCGTCGCCGCTGGAATTCCCCCAGCCGCCTCCGAGGCCATCCGGGGCGAAGTGATTTGGCGCCCAGTCGGGGAGCGGCTTCCCCGGGAAAATCTTCTGGTACGCGCGGGTGCCCACGTAGTTGCCCGCCGCGAACGCGCCGCCTGCCTGCACGACGCCTCCCGCCACGCTGGCGCCACAGGCCGCGGGATTCGCCGCGCACGCCGCGGCGGCCTGGGCAAGCGCGGTGACTGTCTCGGGTGCCATCGCCGGGAGTGGGATGACCACGGGGTTGGTTTCTGCCCGGGCGAAGTCCCTCGCCGGGTCGCCGCGCTCGCCCGGGAGCGTGCCGAGCTCATCACCACCCCCACCCGGCCCGCCGTCGTCATCGACCGGCTGTTGCGACCCGGCCTCCGGGTTCGCCGCCACCTGGACCTCGGGCGGCTCCTCGTGGAGGTTGTCGTCCTCCTCGAGGCGAGCGACGGGCTCGTCGGGGGCGCCTGTGTCTTCCAGTTTCCCGGGCGTGCCGGGATCGACGTGGAAGCCGCAGCCTTCCCCGTTGCGCTCCAAGTGGGCCTTCTCGGCGGCGTCGTTCTCCTTCTCGGCCGTGGCGGTGCCGGGGTCGGTTCCCTTCTTCCCGTCGCCGTTCCCGCCGCCGGAGCCGTCGTCCCATGCCGCGATCACGTTCTTGCAGGTGCCCGGCCCCGTGGGCACGCACATCGGGCCGCTGCCCCCGGTCCGGCTCCCCGGCCCCGGGGTCCCGCGGTCATTCCCGAACACGCCCGCGGTGCCCGGCGCCTGCCCGTACAGTCCCGACGGATCCACCCCCGACAGCGGGTTCCCCGACAGGTACGCGAACCGGTTGTCCCCGCCGAGGAGCCCGATGGGGTCGGCGGAGGCGAAGCGCCCCGTGTCGCTGTCGTACAAGCGGCGGCGAGGCAGGTGGTAGCTGGTTCCCGGGAGGGACTCGAGCAGCGCGTACACCCGTCGCTCGGGGCTCGCCGGGGCCGGGGTCTCCCCGAAGGCGCCGGGCTCCGGCAAGAGGTCGATGCCGTCGAGGACCACGCTGCCCTGCCCGTCCTGGCCCATCGGCGTGAAGGCGCCGCCCTCCAGCCGCCCGAGCACCATGCCCTCGGCGGCCACGTACAGGTGGTCGGCACGCTGCGAGTCTCGCGAACGCCGCGCTCTGCGTCGCCCGGGCGGGCGACCGTCGAGGATCCCCACCGGGAAGTCGGCCTCCGACGGCCCCCACAGGAAGCTGCGCAGGTCGCCGGTGCCGAGGTCTTCCACCTCGATCGCCTCGCCGCCGGGGCCGCG
>SXON01000062.1 GCA_005778355.1 Pseudomonadota bacterium
CGCTGTCGCTGTCGCTGGCGCTGTCGCTGTCGCTACTGGGCAGCTCGTTCGGCGCCGTCGCGAGCCATGCTCCGCCCGGCCCACCGGCCCGATCCTGCGATCCTCGCGCGAGGTTGGTGACTTCGGACCGCGAGGATCGGTCGATAGGGCCGGTTTTTCGGTCCTGGGTCGCCGAAATGAGGGCCGAAGGGCGGAGTTGTCGACGCGCGACGTGGTTTCCGGCCCGTCAGGCGGCCCAAAGTGGCAAATCTCCGGCGAGGTTTGGAGGTTTGGGCCGGGGACAGTGTGTATTGTTGTCGCGACAATAGGCGCGGCTGGCCAGCCCTACTTGATCACGATCCCGGCGGCCATCTCTGCGACCTGCGGCTCCAGGGGACCGAGCCTCTCGGGGGCGCCCAGCGCGAGGAGTCGGAGGGTGTAGCCGTCGGTGCTGAGTGCGAGGTGCTGCAGGAAGGCACGGGCGCGCCGCCGGGGCCGGCGTACGTGCCGGCGAGCAGGCATCCTGCCCGCCCGGCCACCGTCGATGGTTATTGTCGCGACACGACGGCGTTTATCAGCTTCTCCGTCTTCGCGAGGTGTTGGCGCGAGACGAGGCCGGGATCGGTGGCCGGGTCGAGCGGGGCGCCCGCGACCTGGCTGGCCACAATGAGAAAGGGCTGGGAAAGCGTCGGATCCACGTCAAGCGGGCCGCCGGGGAGGCTCACCCCCGAGCCGGACAGTACGGTCCAGACGCGGAAGGGCGCCACCGGCGTGACTGTGAAGGGTAGGGCCGCCAACTGCCCCGCTTGCCCCGGTGGCGTCATCACGTGGATGGAGCGGAGAGCTGCTTCTGCCCACTCCGGTGGGTACCTCGCGCGTTGCAGTGCCTGGAACGTGACCATGGCGGGTGCCGGGCCGCCACACATCGCGATCCACTTGTCCACGACCAGCTCGCCCGTGCGCTGAGTTCCGCTCACGAGTAGGCACGGGTCCCCCGATGCCGTGCGGAACTCCGTCCGGGCGCCCAGATCGATATCCTCCTTCTTGAAGAGCGCGTGCGCGTCGTCGAGGGTGGGCGCCAGCGCGATGATCGCTTCGCTGCCAGTCTGGTTGTCCATCACGAGCATGCTGGCCTTCGCCTCCCTGTCCACGAAGCCAGCGAACTGCGTCGCAGCCACCCACCCCTACGGAGGCACCAGCGACACGCCCGTCCCTGGCACCTGCCGCAGCTCCGCGCCCAGCGCACAAGCAATCACCCGCATCTCATCCCCCGCCGCAGCCGTATTCTACCTCACCTCCCACCACGCCGTCTCCCCGGCCGCCTCCATGTCCACCACCCACCACCCAGTGCCACTCGCCTTCGCGGGCAGGGGCTCCCCGAGGGAACCATCCAGGTAGATCGCCCGTAGATCTGGCTTCCGGCGCCACTGGATACGCACGGTGCCGGCCGGGCGGGTGAGCAGGGCCGCGTCGCGACCGGCATCGAGCGTGATTTCCCCACCGGCACTGGTGACCATGCCGACGTTCCGGGACGGGCCGGCCACGGTGAGGACGGCACGGCCGCAGCTGTCGAGCGAGTCGCCGTCGACACAGGCGAGGCTCACGGCGGCGGGACCCTCGAGCTGGGGGTCGAGGTGAGGGGCGGCGACGGGACCGGCGCCCTCGCCCTTCCCGGCGCGGAACTTCAGGGGATGATCGCCGAGGACGGCGTCGAGCTGCGGCGTGATGATCACCATGCGGCCGGCGTCGACCCACCAGCCCACCTGCTCGCCCGGTGTGCCCCCCCAGGAATCTGCGGGCGCGTCGTAACTGTCGCGCACCAGGTGCCCGAGGAGGAAGCGCACGTCGCGGTGCTGCAAGACCTCGGTCTTCTTGCCCTGGACCAGCTCGGCCTTCAGAAGCTCCGGGCTGCGCCAGGTGACCAATCGTCCCTTGGCGGGCGCCAGGGCGCCGCTACGGAAAAGGCCGCTCGCCAGCGCCATGTGTGTCCAACGATCGCCGGAGAAGCGCAGATCGAAGGGACCGGTCACCGGGCGGTGTTCACCGTCGACCGGGCCATTGGCGTAGTCGAGCCAGACGATCGAGTCCCAGTCTTGCAGCAAGGCGAGCGCGGCCCAGAAGAGCGGCGCCTCGTGGGCGTGCGAGTTGGGGAAGCCGTGGCTGAGCTCCGAGATCGAGAAGGGCCGCCCGAGCTGGGCCTCGCGCAGGCGATCGAGCAGGTTCTGCGAGCGTGGCGAGCTCAGCACCGACTCGTCGCGGATCTGCACGCCGCCGTCGTCCCACTGCAAGTGCGTGTCGACGATGCCGTGCTGGCCGGCCACGCGCGCCAACGTGGGTTGCCCGAAGGTGACGTTGGCGATCAGCGGTCCGGCGTAGCCAAGCCCGCGCACCTCGCGCGCCACGACGTCGTAGAAGTCAGTATCGAGCTTCACGTAGAAGTCGTACAGGTCGGCAACACGACCCTGCGGCCAGGCGGGGAAGGTGCCCTGGCCAGAAGGCTGTCGCGACATCGTCCCGAGCGTCTCGCCGGCGCGCACGCCCGGGTTCACGCTGCCGGTCCACGCTTCGGTGATCGCGGCCTCGTCGGCGTAGCGGGCGCGCAGGAACTCGTTCCAACGCGCGTCGAGCGCGGCGCGATGCACGGCAGGAAGGCGCTCGAGGTTGCCGGCCACCCAGGCGGCGAGGATGCTGTGCTCGTTGGCCAGTTCCACCACCGCCACGGCCGGATCGTCCACGTAGCGGAGCGTCGTGTAAGGGTTGGTGCGACCCAGCCAGCGTCGGGCCCAGTCGAGGTAGGCGGCCCGCCAGTCGTCTTCGAAGCTCGGCAAGAGCTTGTGCCCGTTGGGGACGTCGGGGCCCGGGTTGTTCACACCGTCGGCAACGGAGAAAGCTCGGTTGGTGGCCACCTCCATGTAGACGTAGACCCCGGCGTCTCCGAGTCGCGACACGAAATAGTCGAACCGGTCCATCATCTCGGGAGACAGCGGGTCCTCTCCGGCTTTGCGGTCGGCGCGAACGCCACCGGCGCGGTCGCTGTCACAATGATGGAGCCGCACGAGGTTGAAGCCGTTGCTGGCGAGCTGGATGGCGAGCTGATCGGCCACCTCGTGCGTGGGGTAACAGGCCTCGTTCAGCAGGTTTACCCCCCAGAATCGGGCGCGGGTGCCGTCCGAGTAGGCCAGGTGCCCGCCCTGGATGTTCACCTTGCCGCGTGCCCGCACGCCGGGAGGCACGGACCAGCCTGCGGGCACCGGCGGGGCCTTGCTTGCCAGCGAGAGCGGGAAGGGAAACGCTCGTGGCGCGCTGTCCACCGCGTGCCGGGGAAAGGCGGCGAGCTCGCCGCCCAGCGCCGCCGCCACGATGTACGCGGGCATTGCCGTTCCACGTGCCTCGAAGCCCACCTGGGCGAGCGTTTCGCCCGGGCGAGGGTTCTCCACCGCGACCAGCGAGAGGGCTCGTCCCGCCCCGGCGGGGAGCGCCCGCGCCGCGCCGGAGCTACCGCCCCCGACGAGGGGGAAGATCTCGTCACCCGCCCGCAGGTCGACGAAGCTGTCCTTCGCGGTGGCGTAGTCAAAATGCACGCGGAGCACGGGGGTGCCGATGGGAAGCACGCCGTCGAAGGTGGTCACCACGAAGAGCCGCTCCGCGGTGCCCGTGGCGGGCACGTCCACCCGCTTCGGCGCCTTGGGCGTGGCGCCCGACCGGAGGGCCACGGCGTCTTTCTGAGCCGTCGGGTCGGGCAACGATAGACCTTCAACCTTTGGAAGCGAGGCGAGTTTGGCACCCTTCCCGGCAAGATTGGTGTTCTGCGCGGCGCCGAGGTCGAGCATCGTGGGCGTGGCGAGGGCGAACGACAGGGCAAGGAGCATCGTGGCCAGCCTAGCCGGGGTTCGCCAACCACAGGGGCGGGGTGACGGCCCAGGCCGCTTCGGTACACAGGGGATCGGCGCAGGCGCCGTCGACCCGCGCGTAGGCCCAGCTCGCGCTCGGCGCGGGGAAGACGAGGTAGCCGCTCTCGGGAACGGCGTGCCGCACGGTGCCCTCGCTCGTCACCAGCGACACGGTGGTGAGACCCATCCACGCGGGGGCGGCCACGTCGATCCGGATGCGCCCGGGAACGGGGTCGCCTCCCTCGCTCTGGTCTTCGGCGAGCGCGATGTAGGGGCCGTTGCCCGCGGCATGCTGGCGGTTGCGCAGCCCGGCCTCGTAGGCCACGTCGCTCGGCGCGCCAAGGAAACGAATCCAGGTGGCGGGCCCCACGGGCGCGATGTCGAGCCAGAGATCGAGGAGTTGGGTGTACACGTCGATGTCGTTGACCCCATCGAGCCAGACGGCGTCGGGACGCGGCGACCAGGCCCAGGGCTCAGCCTCGCCGAGGGCCTCCGCCACCCAGGACGGGGTGACGATGGTGTAGCGGTCGGTCGACGATCCCCCGCGCACCAGTGCCATGCGGTCGAGTGCGCCGAAGCCCAGCACATCGCTGGCGCCGTGGCCCGACCGCTTGGTGCTCGAACTGTAGGGCCACGCCCAGGTGTCGCCGCCCGCGCGCGAGCCGAGCTGCACCTCGATGCGGTCATGCGCGTCGCGGCTGTGCACCGGCAGCTCCCCGTCGGCGATGGCCACGGCGGCACCGAAGCCCTGGGCGTACAGCGCGTGGTAATGATCACGACTGTACCGCCCGTGATCGGCGTCGGGGGCAGACTCGGCGGCGAGGTGGGCCAGGACGAGACCGCCGGTGGGGAAGAGTGCGCCGGGCGCAGGCCACTCCACGGCGGCGGGCATGGCTCGCGCGAGCGCGATGTTCACCTCCGTGTCGCGACCGTCGTACCAGCCGCGCCACGCGCCGTGCCCGGGGCCGGCCCAGGCGTACACCTCGCCGCTGGCGATGCCCAGCGGGGCGAGACCGCCGCCCTCGGGGAGAGGGAACTCGGCGCCACGGAAGAGCACCGTTACCGGGAGCGGCGCACCGAGTTCGTCCCGCGCCTGCAGTCGCAGTCCGGCGCAGGTCACGATCTGGAGGCCGTCGATGTCGCAACCGGGCGCCTCGCCGTCCAGACTCGCGCCGTCGGGCACCGTAGAGCTCGCCACGCCTTCAAGCACAGGCACCCGGTCCACCAGCCGCCCGCCCACCCGGATCGCCATGCTCTCGAGTCCCGGTGTGTCGACCTCGAGCGGCTCCGTCCACAAGGAGCTGGGGTCGAGTGTCACGCCCCGGAGGCCGGTGACGGTGAGCTGGCCCGGGGCGCCGGGATCCCGGCCGTCGTCGTCGGCCACGGTGTCGGCGTCGAGCGCGAGGAAGGCGCCTTCGTAGCGGAGCGCGAGGCCCGCCCGGCCGGCGCCCGGCCGGGGCACGAGCCGTCCCTCCACGGGCTCGGGGGTGCCGAGGTGCAGGTAGGGGATGTCGGCGTCGAGGTGGTAGACGACGTCGCCCGCCCGGAGCTCCGCGTAGCCGCTGCCCTCCACGATCTCGATGGGATCGCGCTCGCCGACGGGGAGGAGCTCCATCAGGAGGTCGGTCCCGCCCGGCACGGCGGCGTCGACGAGGGTGCCGCCGGGCTCGCCGATCTGGGTGAGCGACGCGTAGCTGTCGCGCACCACGAAGCGCGCCACGGCGTTCTCCAGCAGCCAGTCGCCCTCGCGTCCCTCGCCGCCGGGGAGAAGCTCCTCCTCGCAGGCCACCCGCTTCGCGCGCACCTCGCCCGTCAAGAGCTCGCGCGGGTCGCAGTCCTCGGGGGGGGCGTCGAGCTCGGCACAGGCGAGGATCCAGATCACGTCGGGGTCACCACGGGCTCAATGTCGCCGGTCCGCCCCTACTTGTCCGCGGCGGCCTCGCCCGACACGTTCAACGTGATGGGGGCGATGGTCACTTTCTGCGACCAGCCCTCGGGCACCTCGCCGGTGCTGAACTTCCACACGCGCTTGGCCCCCGGCTCCAGCGGCTTGGTGTACTCCTCCTCGATGGGCATGCCGCCGGGGCCGGTGGGGGCCACCAGCGGGTACGTGGCCGCCTTGAGCTTCTTCCCGTCGGCGTCGAGGAAAACGAGCTCGAGGACCATGTAGTCGAAGGTCTTGTCGCTGCTGTTGGTCACCTCGGTGGAGAAGCCCCACCCGTCCTTCGCCCCCTTCGGGTCTTCTGCGAGGTTGACTTGCGCGACCACCGGCTCGGTCATGGCGAGCGCCGAGGCGAACTTGGCAACGGTGAACATCGATTTCGCGCGCTTCTTCAGCGCGGCGTCGGCGAAGGGGTTCTCGTCCATGAACTTCTGCCAGCCGGCCTCCGAGCGCTCCGTGTCGGCCACCGCGAAGGCGGCG
This sequence comes from Pseudomonadota bacterium, assembly GCA_005778355.1. Taxonomy (GTDB): domain Bacteria; phylum Myxococcota_A; class UBA796; order UBA796; family SXON01; genus SXON01. The sequence continues at coordinate 6,292 of SXON01000062.1, forward strand.
TTGGCGCGCCCGGCCTGCATGTCCTTCTTCTTCTTGCTACCCGGGAAGCGCTTGAGCACGGCGTCGTAGTCGGGAATCGCCTTGGATTCCTCGGCTTTCTTCACCAGCAGCTCTTCCAGCCGTTTCTCGGCTCGCATCTTGTTGGTGCCGGTGGGCTCGGTGGCCAGGTAGGTGTTCCAGGCCTCGATGGTGTCGGCCTTCTGGGCATCGCCGAAGGGATCAGCGCAGCCGACGAGGAGTACGAAGAGCAGGGAAAGCATGGCGACCTCTGGCCGCATGCTACCAAAAGTCAGGCCCTCGCGGGGCTATTTTTCCGATTCGCGCTTCACCCAGGTTGCGGCGTCGGTGAGCCCCTTCTTGGAGATCATGTCCTGCACGAAACCTGGGATGTAGCCCTTGAACCGAATGTCTACGCTGTATTCGAGTCGCGACCGGGGCGGGTCGGTCGTCAGCGGCGTGACGCGCCAGTAGCCCACCGAGTCGTCGAGGTCGGATTGGCGCGAGTAGTCGAGCGTCCATGTGAGGTAGCCCTGGTCGGGCTTGTAGGTGTGGTGGATGAAGTACTCGACATCGAAGCCCATCACTTCGAGCAGGAAGCGCGTGTAGATCTCCGAGCCGGAAACCTTGTAGTTCCCGCACTCCGCCACCTGGTCGACCATGCGGGGGTAGGCCGAGTAGTCCACGATTCGCGACCAGATCTTGCTCGGCGTGGCCCCAATGTCGAAGATGGCGATGCCGCGGCCTCCTGAGCCCACCTGCTGCTGCTTGAGGACCACCTCGCCGCCTTCAATCTTCGCAATGTCGGCGCTGCTCAGCGACACGGCGCCCGGCGCGCCCTTGTAGGCGGTGACGATTCCGGTGTGCTCGTGGGGCTTGGTGGCGTCGCCCGCGAGGGCCAGGGCGAGGGTAGCAATCAGCATGGGCGCTCCGCTTCGGGCCGGCGTATACCCCGGTGCCCCTGGACTTTGCACGGTGGTGACTTTTCGACCAGGGGTAGTCGGTGCTATCGTAGCCCCGCTTCGGAGTACCCCCATGCGCCTCTTGCCATTCCTGTCCCTCGTCGCCGTCGGTTGCCTGCCCGTCGGTGCTGATGAAGACGAGGAGGGCGGCACCACGGAGGACACCGACCTCGCCGCCGACGACGACGGCGATGGCCTCACCAACGGCGAGGAAGACGAGCTCGGCACGGACCGCGCCGCCGTCGACTCCGACGGCGACGGCTACACCGACTTCGACGAGGTGCAGACCGAGCACGACCCGCTCGACAGCGAGGACATGATCTACACTGGGGGCTGGCCCTACAACGCCAACAAGGACGATCTCGTCGATCCGGGCTGGGAAGGCCGCGCGAAGGAGGGAGAAATGGTGCCCCGCCACGTGGGCTACGACCAGTTCGGCGACACCTTCGAACTCTACGACATGGCTGGGCACGGCAAGCCGGTCATCATCGACATCAGCGCCGAGTGGTGCAGCTACTGCCAGGAGCTGGCGAAGTACATGGGCAGCCAGGAGTCCTACTTCGACCAGTACGAGCGTTCCTACCCGGAACTGAAGGTCGTGCGCGAGGGGATCGAAGCCGGCGACATCATCTGGGTGGAGTACCTCGACCAGAACCAGTCGGGCTCCACGATCGCCGAGAAGGACCTCGAGCAGTGGGAGAAGAACTACGGCATGCCCAACACGCCGGTGGTGGCCGACGAGGAAATGCTGTGGCTGGGCTGGACCAAGCTCCGCGGCTACCCCACGCTGATGCTCGTCGACGAGACGATGACCATCGTGGCCTACGACAGCGCGGACTACATCAAGCAGCTCACGGCCGCCGCCGAGCTCATCGGCGAGTAGGCTGCTCGCCGGTATTGTTCCGACACCCGGGGGCTAGCTAGCCGCCCGCGTTCTGCGACAGGCGATACATCAGGACGAGGCAGGCGATCGGGTCGGCCTTGCGTCCAAAAGTGGCCTCGGCCGTCTTCGGCGAATCGAGCGCCCCCACGCAGGGCAGGACAATGGAGCGAGCCACGGCTTCGGCCGCCTTCTCCATGATCTTCTCGCCGTTGGGATGATCCTTCAGGGGCGTGGCGAGTCCGTTGCGGAAGTCGAGCAGAGGCGCGCCGCCGGCGTACTTGTTGCCGGGCGTGTCGGCCGCGTAGTACTTCAGGATTCGTCCCATGCCGGCTGAATTGTTGCCCGAGTCGGGGACGGCGGCGGCCTCGCGGCCGAGCTCGCGGTTGAGCACCGCCATCACCTTGGAGGAATTGTCGCGGTCGTCGTCGCCGGCGGCGTAGACACAGGACTCCGCCGCGTTGGCCAGCGCTGCGACTTGGGAGGCGGGCGGCGGGTCGGGTGGGGGCTCGCCGGCCTCGGTAGACGTGGCAATGAGCAGCTGCGCGCGCGCCGCGTCGTCGGCGCCGAGGCTCGCGGCGTCGGCGGGCTTGTAGGCGTCGAGCATCACGCCCTCGAGGCCGAGAGAGCGCGCCTGGCGGTAAGTGAGGCGCGCCGGGCCGCGAAGGCAGCTCTGCTTGTTGGTGACATCGAGCCAGAAGTTCCACTCCGTTTCCGTGCGCTTGCGGACGGCTGCCGTGTAGGGGAGCACGTGCATCGTGAACTCGTCGAGCGATTCGGACTTTTGCACCCGCTCGCGCCACAGGATCCACTGGCCGGTCGCGCCGCTGCCCTCGCGGAAGAGCCAGTCGTAGGCGCTCGCATCGTCGCCCGCCATCGCCTTGGCTTTCTGCTCCACCAGGGTGCGGAGCGCCGTTTCCTTCTGGAGCATGAGGCCGAGGGTCTCGTTGGCGGTGATGCCGGCAGCGAGTTGATCGAAGGTGCGGTTCTCGATGCCGGAGCCCCCGAGGCCCTTGGCGAAGCCCGCCGCCTCCTGGCACTGCTCGAGGTCGTCTTCCACGGCGAGCGCGTCGGCCTTGAACTTTAGCGCCGAGCACGATCCGGCCAGCGCGGCCATGTAGCCAAAGGCGGCGATCGCGGCGGTGATGAGGATGCGCGGCTGCCACAGCGTGCCGGACTTGACCAGGTACCAGGCCCGCATCGCCATGCCCACGGGGCCGATCGACCACACCCGGGCGAGCGCCATGCGCCAGCCTTCGCGAGCGAGCTTCTCGCCGGTGAGCCCGGCGCGGCCGCGCTTGTGCTTCTGTCGCTGCGCCAGCACGTCGGCGGGCAGCGAGGCGAGCTCCACGGTGAACTTCGCCCCTTCGGGCGAGACCAGCGCGAAACTGTCGCCGGGCCGCACGGCGGTGGGCGTCTGGATCTGGACGGGACGGCGCGCGTCGCCTTTCCAGACGAACACCGCCGCGGTGCGTTCGGCGGCGGCGAGGATGAGGCCGCCGTCGCCCTGGCGAATGAGCTTGCAGTGTTCGCGCGAGACGCCGAAGGTTTCCGGCAAGACGATGTGGCATCGTTCTCGGTCGGCCCCGAGGCGCACCTCGAGACCTTCGAAAGGCCCGAAGCGGGTGCCCCCGAACTCGGGGGAGAGCGTCAGGTAAAGAGCGAGATCGTCGCGCGGCATCGGCGAGGGCAAGCCTAACGCACCCCGCTCGCCCCCCGGCGGTTACGTCGGCACGTCGTGAACATCTACCTCATCCCCTACACGCCCTTCCGGCACGTGGTGGTGGGCTTCGCCTGCATGGCTTTTTGCCTCGCCGCGTGGTGGCTGGTGCTGAGCCTCACGTGGGTGTGGGCCCCCTGGTCGGTGGAATGGGACGGCGCGGTTTTCCTCGGCGCGGTCTCGGCTGCCGCGGGGGGGGGCAGCGTGCTCGCCGAGGGGTCGTTGCGACGCACGGTGCTCTGGAAGCGAGCGCTCCTAGCGGCACTTGCCACGTCGGTGGCGGCGCTAGTGTCGATTGGCATGTACTGGATCTGGGCGCTGGTGAGCACGCAGATGCTCGCGAGCATCGGCACCGAAGAAGACGTGCTCGACCCGAGCCTCGTTTCTCTGCGCTACCGGTGGATCGCGTGGATGACGACCGGGTTTGGCGCAGGACTGGGAACGGCGCTGGTGCGGAAGCTTCGCGGCGGCTTCGCGCACATGGTGGGTGGTGCCCTTGCCGGGCTCGGCGGCGCCGCAGTGTGGTTCGCCGTGGGCTACCCGAAGTTTGCCTTCGCCCAGGACTTATTCTATGCCTCGGCGCTCGGGTCGGCGGCCTTCGGTCTCTTCTTCGGCGCGTTCACCTGGGGCGTGCCCGACGACCTGTACGCCGGCTGGCTCCGGGTACTCACCGTCACCCGTCACGGTCGTCGCATCCCCATCGATGGGCTCGACAATGGCCTGCGCGAGCGCTTCGTCGGCCACTTCCCGCGAGGCCTCGACCTCTTCCTGCCGGCCGAAGACGGCGTGCTCGAGCTGCACGCCAGCGTCCTGGTCAACCGGCAGCAGGAATACCGCCTCCGCGGCCTCACGTTGGCGCCGACGGTCGTCCGGCGGTTCCTCGAGCGCGTGGACTTGAGTTACGACGCTAGCCGTCCTGCGCCGCTGGAAACGAGGCTGTCGAGCGGCGATCGCATCGTGATGGGGAGCAAGGGCCGCCAGACCGTGGTCGAGTTCCTCATGTTGCCGAGGGAGGAGCGTTGAGGGCCCTCCTGGCACTGCTGGTGCTGCTCCTCGGTTGCTCCGATGACACCCGGACCCACGTGCGCGGCTCAACCGTGCGCCTCGGTCCGAGCAAGGCGGCTGGCGCCGACACCAAGCAGACGCTCCAGATCTACGACAGCGACGACGAGTGCGGCAGCGACGCGATCCGCGACCCGGATCGCCACCTGTGCTTCCCCTTCATCGACCGCGCCACCGGAACTGTTCGCCTCGCCATCCAACTCAGCATCGACGGCCAGGTGCGCCCTATGGCGCTCAACGAGGACTCAATCTCGGTGTACCATCAGGGGAAAGACGTTGATATCCCTGGAGAAACACGGATCAAGCTGATCCCCCACGACGAGGAACAGACCAACAACCTCTACGTGCTCCTGATCGACGGCTCGGGCTCGATGGCGGTGGTGGACGGAGCCGACGGGATGTCGCGCATGGACAAGCTCAAGAAGGCGCTGCTGCGTCGCGACGTCGTCGACTCCTTCTTCCCCCCGGGCACGGCCTCTGCCGTGTCGCCCCTCGTGTTCCGTGGCGGCTTGCCGGAGCCTCTGGGCGGCAAGTGGGTGGTGGAAGACGCGAAGGAGTACCGGAAGCTGGTGAAAGACCAGCTCCAGGTGGGCTCGGGATTCACCTACCTCTACCAGGCCGTGCGCTTCTCGATGACGTCGATCGCCGAGCAGGCCGAGGTGAGACAGGCGGTGGAAAACGGGCGCAAGGCGCCAACCGTGATCGCCCTCACCGACGGCTTCAACAACGAGCGACCGCAAGACGTGTGTGGCGACAACGTGGCGCGTTTGCAGGACTTGCTCACGACGCTGCGCGACGTGCGGCTCGGCCGCGGCGGGGTGCGCGGCTACCAGCCCGACCTCTTCACCGTGGGCCTCGGGCGCAAGGCATGGCGCCGGTTCAAGGTGCCCGAGGGCATCGAGGTGAAGCCGCGGAACCTCTGTGAACGCTGGGCCGAGCAGGTCATCAACGGCAACGTGGAGAACATGGGCGTGGACAACGCCGCGCTCGAGTGGATGGCGAAGGTTGGCGGCGGCAAGTCCTACGTGAGAAAAGACCCCGACGGGCTGGCCGAGGCCTTCATCGCCGCCGCGCAGAAACGCTACGCCTGGTACGAGCTTCGGTACCGCGTGGACCCATTCCACCTGCGCCGGAGTTTCACGGTCACCGTGCGCATCAATGCCCCCTACCAGGTCGAGTCCACCGTCACCGTCTACCCCTCGGCCTGGCTCGACGGGCCGCCGGGTGTGCCGGGTGACGATGGCTGGGTGCTGCCCGGTCCCTTCCGTGCGACAATCGCGGCGGTGATGCCGATCTTCGCTGCTCTCATCGTTATCTCGTACCTGCCGGCCGCCCTGTTCAACGTGAGACGAGCGCTGTTCGGGCTGGTGGGTCGCGCGTGAACATCGCCCAGTACGAGGTGATCCGCGAGCTTGGCCGAGGCCAGTTCGGTGCGGTGTACTTGGCGGTGGGCGAGGTGCCGGGGCGAGGTGGCTCGCCAGGGAAGCGGCGTGTGGTGGCGATCAAGACCTTGCGGGAGAGCACGAACGCTGAGTCCTTACGATTGCTCCGCCAGGAGTTCGCCCTACTCGACCAGGTGAAACATCGCGCCATCGTGCGCGTCTTCGAGTTTCTCGAAGCCGAGAAGGCCGTCGTCATGGAGTATGTGCACGGCGTTACCCTGCGCGCCGTGCTCGACGACTGCACCAAGGCGCGGGAGCAGGTGTACACCGAGGCGGCCATCGAGATCGGCTGCGAGATCGCCGACGCGCTCTACCAGGCCTTCACCTCGCCGGCCGACAACGGCGAGGCCCTCGCGCTGGTTCACCGCGACCTGAAGCCCGAGAACGTCATGCTCACCACCTCGGGTGAGGTGAAGGTGCTCGACTTCGGTCTCGCCCGGGTCGACAACGCCGAGTGGGCCCGCGACAGCGACGGCGCGCGCGTGCGGGGAACGCCGCTCTACATGTCGCCGGAGCAAGCCCGTGGCGAGCTGATCGACCATCGCAGCGACCTGTTCGCGCTTGGGCTCTTCCTCTACGAGCTGCTCCTCGGCCGTCCCGCCTACCGCATCCCCACCGACGCCCCGAACCCGGTGGCCGCCGCCTTCGCCGCCATCGAGGCGGGCGCCCTCGAGCAACAATGCCGGGAGCTGGAATCAAAGCTGCCTGGGATGGGTCCGGTCGTGGCGAGGTTGTTGCAAGCCAACCCGCGGAACCGATACCCGAACGGCCAGGACCTGCTGGTCGACCTCCGTCGCCAGCTCTACCGCGAGCGTGGTTCCTACGTGAAGGAGTTCTGCTCCTTCTACTTCGGGAGTCTCCACCCTCTCTCTCAACCGCCCGATCCCGACGCGCCCAGGGGGGCCAGAATGTCCACCGACAAGCGAAAGTCCATCGAGGAGAAGCTGGCGGAGTCGATGGCCGGCGACGGCAGCGACGAGCCCATGCCGCGCATGCCCGTGCCGGTCCGCCGGGCGCCCAGGGCCGAGCCCCCTCGGGTCGAGGCGGCGCCACCACCGGTTCGCACCGTGCCCAGCGCGCCCCCGCCCGCTGCGCCGCCGCCGCGAGCGACCGCGCCGAAGATCACGCCGCGTACCGCCTCGGCGGCGGCGAAACCGAGCCTCCCACCGGACGACCAGCTCCCCGCGGGCGTGCGCGGCAACAAACCCGCCTCGCCGGCCGCGAAGAAGGCGGTGGGATCGCGAAGTCCCGACGAGTCGGGGATGCTGCAGATGGTTCCCATCGCCAACGAGGACGAGCAGGAGGCCGCCGCCGACCCTTCGGCCACGGCGTTCTTCGCCATCCCGGCGCCGAAGTCGGAGCGCGCGAAGTCGGCCCCGCCGCCCGCCCCCTCGTCTGCGGCTTTCGCGCCGCCCAGCGGACCGTCACTGATGGGCCCATCGCCGATGGCGCCGCCGCCGATGTCGCAGGCGTCGCAGTCCGGTGCCCCACCCCCCCCGGCGAGCATGGCGGGGGGCATCTCCGCGGGCGCCCCCGCCGGGGGGATCTCCGGGCCGGTCCAGGGCGGTAACTACGGCGCCCAGCCTGGCTACGGCGGCACGCCCTTCGGCGTGTCGGGCCAGGTGCCCACGCAGGGCTCGAGCGTCGAGTCGCGCATGCAGTCCACGCGCGTTTTCGCGATCATCGCGGCGGCGCTCTTCATGCTCTGCATGGCGATCCTGGCGGCGGCTGGCATCGTCTTTTACCAGATGACCAAGGACGATGACGACACCCCGGTGGTCGCGACGACGGCCCCGGCAACGACGACGACGGCGCCTGCGCCTAGGGCCGACACGGGCCAGGTGCCCAAACCGAAGGCCACCACCACGGCCAAGAGCTCGGGCACGAAGACGACGACGAGCAGCGCGCCCGCCACCCCCCGGGTGGGTGCCACCGCGCCTGTGAGCATCACCTTCGCCGGGGCGACCGTGCCCACCACCGTGGAGGTGGCTTGCGACAGCGGCTTCCGCGAGCGCGGCAGCGTGCGCGGCGGCGCGGCCACGGTCGCTAACGTGCCCACCTCGGGGAGCTGCAAGCTCTACCCGAAGGGCGGCGTCGTGGGCAGCTCGGTGTCCGTGCGCGGGGGCGGCTCGTATGCCTGCACGATCTCGGGCACGACCACCTCCTGCAAATAGCCCAGCCCCGGGCTTTGAGGCGGCGCGGGTCAAGGAAACGTCATACACCGCCCCCGCACGCCCCGGAGTAGGACTCGATGCGGTGGATGTTGGCCCTGTGGATCGTGGCGTTCATCTTCCCCGCGCGTGCGGTGGCGGCCGAGCCTGAGCTGAGCTCGGTGCTGGTCCCCAGCGCCGACGCTGCGCAGAAGGACGAGAAAGAGAAGAAGTCGAAAGACGAGAAAGAGGCCGAACAAACCGCCGCCGAGAAAGAGGCCGAGCGCAAACGCAAGGAGAAGCTGGCTCGCGTCGTCGTCCTGAAGTGGCAGGGCACGTCGACCGACTGGACCGACCAGTCGGTGCAGCGCAACATCAAGTCGCGGATCGCTCGTCCCGACGCCCAGTTCTTCCCCGAGGTCGATCTTTACCAGGAAGGCCGAAAGGTACGCGACCGAACGGTCGTGCCGGCGATGCAGCCGGCGATCGTGCCGTCCCAGAACATCGACCGGGTGATGGCCGCCGTCGACGAGGTGTCGAGCGTGCCCTACAACGCCTGGTCGCCGAGCGACTGGGGTCTCAAAGCGGCCGAGCTGCGCGAGATGGTCGAACTCTTGTGGTTCGTCGACCGGGTGGAGCTGCGCGAGCCCTTGTTCCTGCTTTACGCCCAGATCGGGCGGGCCGCCGAGAACCAGAACGAGGTGATCCCCCCGTTCTACGAGCAAATCGGCTTCCAAGCAGTCAACTACTACTATTACTTGGCGGCGATGCTCGCGATGCAAGATCCATCGCTGATGTCGAAGCTCACCGATCAGGATCTCAACGCGAACATCGGCCAGTACCTGCAGATGATGCAGCAGGGTGCCTTCCCCACCTTGAAGGTCGACTTCGAGCAAGACGGGATCGACTTCGACAAGGAAGCCTTCGACGGGATGTATGAGACCTACTTCAATGGCATCCTGAGCCCCCCCGACGACGACGGCCAGATCGACGTCCTGCTAGGTCGAACCGATATTTACCTCAAGCGTACCGACTCGGGCCACGGCCTCTCGGAACGACTCGAAGTGAGCAAGTTGGAAGACAAGCGTTACTTCGTTCGCGACGTGGCCCGCAAGAAGATGGGTCTGGACTTCATCGAGCAGTTGTTCCTTCACCCCAACGAGTGCACCCCGGCGCTCGAGGGCGACATCCTCAACTACCTCTCGATCTACGCAAAGATCCACGAGAAGGCTGAGATCTACATCGCCGTCCCGAAAGAGGGCAACCCGAACAAGGTGTACCTCTGGCGGTACGACCGGCCCAGCGCCACGCTCCAGCGTGTCGGCGGCGGCGACGACGACTTCCCGGTGCGTTTCGCGGTGCAACTCTCAGGCGGCCTGGAATACCTGGCGCTCCCGACGCCTTCCTACACGGCGCCGACCGAGGGCGAGGTGGCCTCTCAGGCCGCTACCGGCGAGTTCTCGATCGACCCCCTGGCTGGCTTCGAGCTCGGTGAGGTTCCCGGCGTCATTCCACTCACGTTTGAGGTTCGCGGTCACTACAACCGGCTGATGCTGGGGTGGGGGGCCGAGGCGGGATTCAACATCGCGTCCGACGAGGAAGACCGATACTTCGTGGAGAACTACATCCTTCCCGGCATGGAGGATGGCGTCGTCTACGACAACGATCCTGAAGACGAGAATTACGACTACCCGCAGGAAGGCGAGTCCTTCGAGACGGCGGGCTCCTCGGAAGACGACGCCGATGGCGACGGCGAGGCCGACAGCGCGGACTGGACCATCGCGCTGCACAAAGAGTCCGTCAACCGCACGCTCTACCTCACCGGCGGCGTCGTCCTGGGTCGCGACGCGGGCATCGGCCTCGGTCCCCGCATCGCCATGCGCGTAGGCTGGTCCAACGTGCCCTACGCGCTGGTCACCACGGCGCACTTCGGCTGGAACTTCGCGATCCCTCTGAAGAAGCCGATCGGCCCCCGGGTGCGCCCCTTCGTCGATGTCGACGGTCGCGCTGGCGCCCAGTGGTTCTTCGTGCCGAGCCGATCCTGGCAGTCCATCCACGATGCCACCGATAGCCCCGTTCCCATCGCGCCCGTCCTGGCCATCACCGCTGGCATTGGCACCACCCTCTGAGTAGGTCCGCGTTCCCATGCTCCCGCTGATTCTCGCCGTCGCCGCCGCTCTCGCTGCGCCTCCGCCCTCGGCCCCCGCGCTGGTGGTGTGGATGTCGCCCACGCCCCCGGGCGAGGAGGCGCGAAAGCTCGCCGACCGCGAGACCGGCGTTGCCCAGCACCGCGCCTGGGGCGACATCACCCTGCTCCCCGAGCCCTTCACCTCCTCCGATGAGCAGCGCCTCAGCGCGTTGGCCGCCGTGATGAAGGAGGGTCGCGCCCGGTGGGACGAGTTCGACGCCGAGTCGGGCGTGGCGCGCGCGCTCGCCGCTGCGGCCGAGCCCGTGGCCACGTTGCGGGATGCTGCCGATCGCGACGCCTTGCGCGCGGCGCTGTTGTGGCAGGGTGCCGGTATCACCCGGGGATACCCCGAGAACTTGTTTTCGAGCCTCCAGGACACCATGTCCTTCCGCGTGAACATCGCGAGCAAGAGCATGGTGCGCCCGTGGGTGGATGCCCTCGCGCTGGAACCGAAGCATGTCTTCTCGCGCGCCGAGTTCCCCGACGGCCAGTCCTACGCCCGCGTGACGAGTCTCCAGCAGGAGCTTGGCCTGTTGCCGCGCGCCCGGTTCGTGATCGATCCGCTGCCTCCAGGGGCGGTGGCCGTGCTCGACGGGGTGCCGCTCGCCGCGGGGGCCACCGAGGCCGAGCTCGCCGCCGGCCACCACTACGCTCATGTCGTGATCGACGGGGTGATCGCGGAGCGCATGGAGTTCGACGCAGCCCCCAGCGACACCGTGAAGCTCGCGCTCGCGGTCTCGCCCGACGAGGTGAGCGCCGCGGCCGCCGTGGTGCTCCAGGGCTCCGTCGAGGTGCCGCCCGACGTGGCGGCCGGGGTGCGTTCGCTCGCGGGCCGCACCACCGTCCCGCCGCGCGTTTTCCTCGCCGCGCTCGATGAGAAGGGCAAGCCGCGGCTCGTCGCCTTCGCCGGTGGCGCGGTCATTGAGAAGAAGCGCCCCGTGACCCTACTTTTCTCGGGCGAGCTCGGCGGCGGCGTCATCCAGTCGAACGGTTTCTCGGGACAGAAGGGCAAGGAGGCCACGGCGCCCCAGTTCGGCGGCTCCTTCGGTCTCGAACTCGGTATCTACAACGCCGCGATCTTCGCCAATGCCGATCTGGCCCTCGCCCCAACGGTGCAGGTGGCCTACGGTGCATCGGAAGACCAGGCCGAACCGGAAGACAACCAGTACACCAGCGCGATGTTCCACCCCAACGGTGGCGTGGGCGTGTACCTGCCGCGCCCCCTCCCGGGGAAGGTCTGGTTCCTGCTCGGGGGCACGTACGGCTGGCTCGGGCCCGGGAGCCTCGGCCCCGGCGTGAAGCTGAGCGTGGGGGTGCCGCTGAAGGGCGACGGTCAGACCTGGCTGCGCATCACCCTCGACGGCTACCGCGGCACCCAGATGGAGGGCTTCGCCGGCGAGGGCCTGCCCACGTCGCTGGCCTCTCTGCGGCTGGGCTTCGGTAGCCTGTTGTAGAGGGGGCCCGCCGTCCGGGCTAAGGTGGCCGGCATGTTCGCCCTGGCTCTCATCGTCGCGACGCCCGCCCTCGCCGTGCCCACGATCGCGTGGGAGCCGGGCAAGCCTGTCCACTACTACCTCGAGACCGACATCAAGTTCGGCGAGTCCATGCTCGCCCCGGCGCGTCTCAACCACGAGGTGCGCGTCTACGCCACCGCCATGCGGGCCGAGGCCACGTGCACCCCCGCCGCACTGGGAAAGAACACCGAGCTTAGGTGCACGTTCTCCTACCTGGACTTCGAGCTCGAGCCGAGCTCCGGGAAGTCGCAGGCCATCGCCGATCTGGTGGAGGCCGACTGGGAGTCCTACGCGGTGAAGGCCGAGATCGACATCGTGCTGGCGGCGGACGGCCGCATCAAGGAGTTCGACATCGACGGCATGGAGCGCAAGACCCTGAAGGAAGGCTACCTCATCGAGCTTTTCCGGGCGTACTTCATGCGACTCTTCGCGCCTCTCGACCTGCGCATGACGACCGACGAGAAGGACTGGATCCGTGGTTGGACCGACAAGAACATCGGGTACTTGTTGTCGCTGCCCACGAGCACTGGCACCAGCGGCGCAGGGACGGTGAAACACACCGTGGGCGCCGAGCGCTTCGGACTCGTCCAGATCTTCTCCGAGGGGCGGGGCACCGTCGCTCAGGGCGCCGCGGTCGATACCGACACCAACGGCGGCCTCGTCGATCTCCGGGTGGCCGCGGAAGGGTGGATCGACCCTGCTACCCACAGCCTCGTTTTCCGCGGTTTCTCGACCGACGGGCAGCGGCTCGCGTCCTCCTCGGCCGGCACCTACGAGGGCTTCATCAACCAGCGCTCTGCGCTCCAGCGCGTGGAGGCATTCAACGCCGACCACAGCCCGCCCATCTCGGTGCTCGCCCAGCGGGCGCCGCAGCTCAGTGGCCGTACGCCGCAGGCGCCCGAGGGCGTCCCGGTCGTCGATTACGCGTCGCTGGGGATGGAGCCACTGTTCATCCAGGGCATGCCTCAGGTGGCGGAGGGCTACGAGCTGCCGCGGTCGAACGTCAAGGCGCTGGTGGTTGTCGGCGCCGAGGGCAAGGCGGAGGCGGTGACGGTGTACTGGGGCTACGAGTTGTTGGTCGAGCACGTGGAGCGGGGGCTCAAGCAAGCCAGCTTCGCCGCGAGGGGTAGCCCCTACGCTGTCGACGTGGCGGTCGAAGTCAGGCCCTGAGGCCCGCCGCCGAGAGGAGCCGAGGCAGTTCGGCCATCGCCGCGCCCCGATGACTCACCGCGTCTTTCTCGAGCGGGGCCAATTCCGCCATCGTGCGCCCTGGCGTCGCGACAGGACAGAAGAGCGGGTCGTAGCCAAAGCCCCCTTCGCCGCGAGGGGCCTTGCCGATCCGGCCCTCGCAGACGCCCGCGGCCACGTGTTCGCCACCGGGCCCGACGAGCGCGATCACACAGCGGTAGCGGGCGGTACGTGTCGCGACGCTCTGGAGTTCCTCGAGGAGGAGCGCGTTGTTCGCTGCGTCGGTGCCCTCGGGGCTGTAGCGCTTGCTCCACACGCCGGGCCGACCGCCGAGGGCGTCGACCTCGATGCCCGAATCGTCGGCCAGTGCCCACGTGCCGAGCGCGGCCGCGACGAATCGTGCCTTCTGCAGCGCATTCGCCTCGAAAGTGATGCCCGTTTCCGGCGGGTCGCCCAGCTCCGGCGGCATCGCGGCCCAGTCGATTTCCGGGGCTATGCGGCGAAGTTCCTCGATCTTGTGGGCATTGCGCGAGGCGAGGACCAACCTCATCAGTCCACGCGGACGCGCCAGGTGGAACCCTCGGGGCTGTCCATCACGGCGATGCCTTGTGCGTCGAGTTCGGCGCGGAGTTCGTCGGCCTTCGCCCAGTCCTTCGCCGCGCGGGCGGCACCACGCGCGAACACGAGGGCGTCGACATCGGCGGCGCTCCGTCCCTGCGAGCGGAGGCGCTTCACCTTGGCCTCGTCGAAGTAGGCGGCCGAGCTCATCGCGCCCACCCCGAAAACATCGCCCACGACGCGGAAGGCCTCGGCCGCAGGCGCGAGCGCGGCGGCGCCCTTCGCGCGCGCTTTCTTGTCGTTGCCAAAGCGGTTGACGGCCCTCACCAGCTCGAAGAAGTAGCCGATGGCGGCGGCGCTGTTGAAATCGTCGTCCATCGCCTCGTCGAAACGGGCGGAGAAGCCGCTCGCGAGCCGGTGCACGTCGCGACCTGCTTCATTCAGCGTGTCGATCGGACCCCCCTGGGCTCCGCGTAGGACCGCCTCTTCCACCGTCTCCTTCGCGAGGTATACGCGGTCGAGTGCAGTGAGTGAGTCGGAGAGCTTCTCCGTGGAGAAGGGCAGCGGCGAGCGGTAGTGCGTATCGACGTAGAGCAGCCTGAGGGCCTCGGCGGGAACCTCATGGACGATGTCGCGGATTCGCTTGATATTGCCCAGCGACTTCGACATCTTCTCGCTGTCGAGCGTGAGGTGCCCGTTGTGCATCCAGTAGCGCGCGAAAGGCGCGTGACC
>SXON01000063.1 GCA_005778355.1 Pseudomonadota bacterium
CTGACAGCTACAGAGACAGCGACAGCGACAGCGACACCGACACCGAGCCCGATCTCGACGCGCCGATCGCGGGGAGCCCGGTCGCCAGTCGTCCCGCGACGGTGAACATCGACGAGACCTCGGCGCTCGACGTGCGCATCGTGATGATCGACGGCAAACCCGCCTATGCCTCGACCAGTGCGAGCGACAGCTTCGGCTACTACGTGCTCATGCCCGGCGCGCGCCGGGTGACACGCCTGCCGATGGACCAGTGGGAGGCTGCGGTGGGGGATCCGGACAAGTTCTGGCAGGAGAACCTGGAAGCCGTGGCTGGCCCCGACGGCTCGGTGCTGGTGCTCATGGAACCCGCCTACAACACGAGCTACCCCTGGGTGGGCTTCGGGCAGGCGCCGGCCACGGGGGAGGGGACCTCGGACTTCATGAACCAGGGGGTGGAAGACGCCGACACCTACGCCTTCGAGTACGACGGCGTCCCGCTGTTCGTGTGGTCGCAGAGCGACAGCGACGACGACGACGAGGAGGGGATGTTCGTGAGCACCGGCAGCACGCCAGAGGAGATCGTGGCCAACACCGTCGTCGTCGATCACGAGACGACGTTGTGGAACGCCGGCTTTGACGGCGAGCGCATTTTCACCATCAGCTACGACGATGTCTGTGAGGGCTTGTACGCGCAGACCTGGTCGCCGACGGGCAGGGCGGGGGGCGGCGCGTGCGTGCTGCCCAATAGCGCCGAGCACACCTGGTACAGCCGGAAGGTGTCTGCGGGAGGTTTTGGTCGTGCCGGGGCGGTGGTGACCACCGGCGAGTACGACGCCGAGGTGCCCTGGTTTGCCGAGTTCGACCTCGCGACCGGCGCTCAGGTGGGCGAGCCGATCAGCCTCGAGGGCATCATCTCCGAGTTCGACATCAACATCGCCTACACCACCTACACGCTGGAACCCGGCCACGGTGGCTGGCTCCTGAGCTGGGTGAACGTCGACGACGGCCGGACCGCCTACCTCCTGTGGATCAAGGTGGGCGAGTCGCCGGTGCTGATCGAGCATGGGCTCACCGCCGACAACTACGACCTGCCGCCCGACATCGCGGTGACCGAGACCGGTTTCCACGTGGCCGTGGGTGGCAGCAACATCACCACGGTGGACGTGAGCTTCGAGTAGCTACCGGCGCTCGAGCATCCGGAGGAAGCTGTCGCCGCCCTCGCCCTCGCGGAAGATGCACGTGATCTGCTCGTGGGGCCCCACGATTTGCACGTTCTCGCCCACCATGGCGACGCTCTGTACGGCGGCGAGGGGGATCGACTGGGCCCCCGCCGGTGACAGCCGGTGCACCTGTCCGCCGCTGATCGCGCAGGCGGCGGCGCCATCGGGCGTCTCCGCGTGGAAGGCGTCGGGCACCTCGTTCTCCGCCACCAACTTGGCGTTGCGCATGGGGCGGAGCACGGCAGGGTCGATCACGCCGCCGTAGGACAGGCGCGTGGGGGCGAGCGCTTCGCTCCCGGTGATGAGCGTGCCCCAGGAGAGCACGACGCCCACCGCCCCGGCGGAGCCGATGAAGAACAACAGGGCGACGTAGGCGGCGAGGCCGCAGCCGGGGAGGCGCTCGCGGGGATGAGAGGACACGTCCATGGGGGCGCGCGGTTATCCCGCCGCCATGCGCGTTCGTACCGCACTCTGTATCGGCGGCTCCGACTCTGGCGGTGGCGCGGGGATCCAGGCGGATCTGAAGACGTTCATCGACCACGGCGTGTACGGGATGAGCGTGGTGACGGCGGTGACCGCGCAGGACACTCGGGGGATCCACGCGGTGGAGGCGGTGTCGCCGGCGATGGTGCGCGCCCAGCTCGAGGCGGTGCTGGGCGACCTCCCGGTGCACGCGATCAAGACCGGGATGCTGCACGACGCGGCGGTGGTGAACGCGGTGTGCGAGGTGCTGGAGAGCTTGCCCCACTGTCCTCCGGTGGTGGTGGATCCGGTGCTCCAAAGCAAGGACGGAACGTCGCTCCTGTCCTCCCCCGAGGCCCTCGCGCGCTTGTTTCGGCTCGCGACGGTGGTCACGCCGAACCTCCCCGAGGCGGCGGTCCTCGCCATCCCGCCGGGGGTCGCAGTCCTACTCAAGGGCGGTCACGACGAGGGGCGGGGGGTCGACGATCGGTTGATACAGGGTGATACATCTCGGGTGTATCAGCATCGTCGTGTGGCGACGAAGAACACGCATGGGACAGGTTGTACATTGGCTTCTGCAGTTGCGGCTCGGCTGGCCCTGGGGGATGAACTCCCCGACGCCTGTCGCCGGGCGGTGCGCTACGTCTACACGCTGGTCTTACGGTCGCGCGACAGCGTCGGGAGCGGTCATGGGCCCCTGTTGCACGGCCTCCGCAGCGGCTGAGGCGTAGTCGGGGAAACGGCGCGCGATGGCCCGGGGTTGGCGCTCGGCCATCACGGGATGCGTGACGACCACGAGCATCTTCACCCCGGTGGCCCGGTCGGTGAGCACGTAGAAGCCGGGTTCGCGGGAGCCCGGTTCGAGCAGGATGTAGATCTCGCGGCTGCGCTCGGGGTCGACGCGCAGCTGCCCCCTTGGGTCGAGGGTGAAGATGGCGGGCGGCCCATCGAGGAAGAGGCGTTCGTCGAACACCGAGGCGAATCGCATCAGGACTCCGGTGACTCGCGGATGATGTGCACCACCAGCGCGAGCAGCGCGACGAGCATCACCATGCCCACGCCGACGCTCAGCGCCACGGTCGCTACTTCACCGACTGGCGCATCGACGCGGGGCACTCCGGCGTGATGTCGACCTTGTAGTAGCCGAGCTCGTCCATCCAGAACTCGCCCTCGAAGGGCCACTCCTGCCACCCCTTCCGGACGCGCTCGGTGCGCTTGACGGCCGTGGCGGCCTCGAGCAGCTTGCCCTGGGCGGCGGACTGCTCGTAGAGCTGCGTTTTCATCCGGAGGATGTCGAGTACGAAGATATCGGCGTTGGCGAGGGCCTCGGCGAGCTGGGCTTCCTGCTCGCCCAGGCGCGCCTTCACCCGGCCACCCTCGGCCTGTACCAACCCGTCGCGACGCGTCTTGAGCCAGTCGCGCGCGTGCTCGGAGAAGGGATTGGCCGCCACCGCCTTCATGCGCTTGAGCTCGTCTTCCGCCGACTGCACGGCGCCGACCGAGCGCGCCAGGCGCTCCTCGCTCCCCCAGGGGCGCCAGATCATCTCGGGCAACTCCGTAGCCTTGCCCTTCTCCATGTAGAGTCGGGCGGCGTCGAAGGTGTCGGATTCCGACTTGCTCGACCACGACGCCAGGGCCTGGTGCACCGGGCCGTACTTTGCCTTGAAGTGCTCGATCTGTGTTTGCGACTCGGGAAACTTGCAGATGAGGAACATCGCGTAGATGCGGAGCTGGTCGGCCTCGGGGAAATACCACTTCGTGAAGAACGACGTGTCGAAGGGGAGCAGCTGCCCGAGCGTGCCGTTCATGTCGTCGATACGGAAGTGCGCCCAGGCGCGCTCGAACTGGGCCACCGGCCAGAAGTCGCTGCTACGCGACACGCGGGAGTAGGCCTCGATGGCCCGGGGGAAGTTGCCGGCGCCGTACCAGGTGCGGGCAAGGTTGAGCTGGAGGCTGTCGTGCCAGCGGGCGTCCTTGTCGCGACCGGTCTTCGCTGCGGCCTCGAAGGCGGTGAGCGCTGCCTCGTGTCGCGACTGCTGATTGAGGACGATGCCCTCCAGCACCTTGGCGTCGGGGTAGAGCGGGTCGCCCTCCTTGACCATCTTGAGCACGGCGGTGGCGGTGCCCCACTGCTCGCGACGCACCTGCTCGCGCGCGGCGAGGTAGGCCATCTGGCCGCGCACATCTTCGGTGCGGGCGAGGCCCAGGTTGCCCGCGAAGGGCGCCTCGAGGATGGCGACGTCGCCAACTTCCTCAGCGATCTCGAGCGCCACGGGCACACGTTTGCTGACTTCCTCGACGTTGGTGTCGCTCGCGGTCGAGAACGCCTTGGCGTAGGCGCAAAGGGCCGCGTAGGGCAAGGACAGCTCGGCGAGGATGTCGCCCAGGCGGGCGTAGGCCTCGCCGTGGAACTCCGCCAGCGTGGCCTCGCTCGTGATGAGCACCAGCGCGTCGGCGGCGCGGGTCTTGCTGCCGGCCGCGATCTCCTGGTCGTAGGTGGCGAAGGCCTGGCCGCGTTGCTTGGCCTCCTTCTTGGTGAGCTCGGCCGGGTCGGCGGCGCTGGGCTTCTCGGGTTCTTTCGCTTTCTCGCCCTTCTTCGCGGCCACTGCGGGCGTCGCGAGCAGGAGAGCTATGAGTGGCAGCCAGCGCGATTTCACTTGGTGTCCCCGAGGAGCATGCTCAGCCCGGCGGACAAGGCCACGTTTTGCTTGAAGCCCCAGGTCTGGGACTGGGCGCGGTACTCGAGCAACATGCTGTCGCGCAACTCCAGGCGGACCATTGCCTTCTTCGAGGTGAACAGGCGCGTGCCGATGCCGATCGGCACCGTGGGGGCGATGGCCGTGTTGGCCTCGGGCAAGAGCGACTGCTCCAGCGTGACGCCGCCACCGACGAGCACGTACACGTCGTGATGCAATACGCGCTTGCCGCCGAGGTTCATCTTGGCATAGATCGGGGTGTACTGGAAGTCGGCCTCGACGCTGGCGAGGTAGCGGTAGGCCTCGACGGCCACGCCGTAGGTGGGGCCTTCCAGCTCGGTGTACACCGCGTTGGGCAGGCCATAGCCGCCGCCCACGCGAAGCTCGATGGCGGCGGTCTCGCTGAAGTGCTGGGCACCCGCGAGCGCCAACTGGGGGGCGATGGTGTAGCCGTCGAACGGCATCACCCCGAGGGCGGCGCCGATCTCGAGCTTGTCTTCCTTCTGGAAGAGCTGCTTCTGGACAACCTTGACCTCGGCGTTCTTGAGCACGCCAATGTCGAGCGTGTCTTTCCCGACCCCGTCGGCGGCGAGCGCAAGCGTAGCGAAGAGCGTCAGCATGGAATCAGGATCCTCGGCCTAGATGGGGAGTTCGCGGGGTGTGCCACCCAGCGGACGGTAGTAGATGCGAACGTCGGCGTTGTAGTCGGGAACGGCGGCGCCCTGGAAGCTCACGGCATTCTCGGCGGCGTCGTAGGTCCAGCCGTCGGACCACACGGCGGTGCTGTTCTCCACGGTGCCGCTCAAGAGCTCGGAGGCGGCGACTTCTTCGTTGTCGACGTACACGCGAATCGTCGCGACGTCGGGAATGCTCTGGAGGGGGAAGCTGGTGAGCTGGTTGTTGAGCAGGGCGCCGAGCTCGGTGAGGTTCTCGCCCCAGTCGGTGGGGCTGCAGCCCTCGTTGATCTCGGTGAGGTCGATGTACACGCCTCGCGTCTCGCTGGCGGCGGACTGGTAGCGCTCCACGCCCCAGGTCTGGGCGCTGTCGAGGCAGGAGCCGTCGCGGTCGTGGTAGGCGGGGCCGATCACCGCGAAGCGCACCACGTTCGGGAACTGGCCGAAGATCTCGAGGTAGGGCGTGATGTCGGGGTCGGTGTTGGGCAGGCGGCGGCTACCGTCGCCCTCGTCGCTCACGATCACGATGACTGTGTTGGCGTCGGCGCGGAGCATGCCCTCGTTGGAGAGGGTGTCGGCCTTCACCAGGGGCGAGTCGTCGGCGAAGCACTCCTCGGGCGGGTCGTCGACCGCGCGACAGAGGGCGTCGAGCGAGGCCTCGAGACCCTCCTCGTTGCCGGCGCCTTCCTCGGTGACCCAGGTTTCCCCGCCGCAGAGGCAGGTGAGGTACTCGCGGGAGATGACGTCGTTGCTCGGGAGCGGGCAGGAGCCGTCGTCGCCCGCGGCGTAGGTCGCGTCGTTTTCGAGATCGGCGTCTTTCCAGTACACCGTGTCGCAAAGCAAGGTTTCCCGGAAGGCGTCGGCGAGGCCCGCCTCGCCACGCTTGAGCACGGGACCGGTGAGCGTGCCCGCCTCGCCGGGGTCGACGTCGCCGCTGCCGGCCGAGGCGTAGTCGGCGCTGGTCGTGGTGATCGCCAGCTGGTAGTCGATGATGGCGCCCGCGTCGGTCGACTCGCTGACGTAGTTGTTCACCGCGTCGCCGAGGCTCGCCCTCGGCACCTCGCTGCCCTCGGCGCTGGTGAGCACCGCGAGGAAGGTGTCGAAGTTCAGGGCCAGCGCGCTCGACTCTTCCTTCATCGACCCCGACGTGTCGATGACGAAGATGATGTCGGCGTTGTTGTTGAAGGTGGCCTGCTCGAAGCCGGTGACACGGAACAGCTCGTAGCTGTTGCAACCGCTGAGCAAGAGTAGCGACGCCGCGAGCATCTCGGGCTCCTTGGGACGCGGCATACTACCGCCCCCCCCAGGGGGCCGGCAAGGAGAGCGTACCGCGGCGGGCCGCGGTCACATCTTCTTGACCATGGAGTTGACGGAGTTGAAGGTGCTCGTGACCTGGTGCGCGATGCGCATTCCCTTTTTCTGATGGAACTTCAAGAGCTCCGACCAGATGTTGGTGATCTCGGCGCGCACCTGGGTGTAGTTGCGCGCGGCCACCAGATCGCGGAGCTTCTCCACTGCGGGCGGGAGCTCCTGGTTGGCGTAACAATCGACGATCTTCTGCACGGTTTCTGAAAGCTGAGCGTGCATCGGGTGCTCGACGGCACCGGCGAGGGGATCCTCGTCGTGCATCGATACCGCCTGCGGCAAGGACGGCGGGATGACGACCACCGCCGGCTCGGAGGCTGGATCGTTGGCCATTTCCTCGGCGGTGGCGCTCGCAGCGGCGGCGACGACGACGGCCGCGGGGATGTGGGCGGTGCCGCTGGGCTCGTCCTCCGCCACCTCGACGG
The DNA here is from genome assembly GCA_005778355.1 of Pseudomonadota bacterium. Classification (GTDB taxonomy): domain Bacteria; phylum Myxococcota_A; class UBA796; order UBA796; family SXON01; genus SXON01. The sequence goes on from SXON01000063.1 coordinate 6,822, forward strand.
CTTCGGCAGCCTCGACGGCCTCGACGGTCTCGACCACTTCGACCGTGGCCGTGGCCGCGGCCGCGGGCGCGTCGTCGATCACCTCCACGACGTCGGCGGTGCTCTCCACCTGGGCCTCGGCCGCGACCTCGCCGGCGGCCTCAGCGGCAGGGGCCGCGTCGGCGTCGGTGGCGGGTTCGACCTCGTGCGCCGCTGCAGGCACGCTATCGGCGTGGGTGCCATCGTCATTGGTCGGTGGCGCGGCGCTGGACGCGTGGTCGTGATCGACCGAGGGGGGCGGCACACTGGCGGCGTCTGCGGAGGTCGGCAAGACCATCGCCACGCCTAGGGCCACGAGGCCGCGGTCGGCGAGGAAGCTGTTCGCGTCGCCCACCATTTCTGCGTAGTCCGCCAGGCGGAAGCAGCCCTTCACCGCGTTGGGGCCGAGCTCGTTGTTCGACTCGATGACGGTGACACGGCCGCTGGTCTTCCCATCGACCTGGACCTCAGGGGCGATGATGGCGTCCACCGAGAGCTTGGCGCCGCCGATCGACACTCGCTTGGCGCCCTGGACGCCCCGGGCGGTGACGCTCGTGCCCTGGAGGTTCACCTCGCTCGCGCGCAGGGTGGTGGCGGTGGCAGCCCCGAGCAGGGAGATCGTGCCCGAAGCGGTGACACCACCGAGGGCCGCGTCGCCACCCACAACCAGCCCGCCGCACTCGATGGTGCCCGACTGGAGCTTGCCGTCGACGGCGAGGCTGCCACCGGCCACGGCACGGCCGAACTGTGCGCTCCCCGCCACGTGCACGTTGCCACCGCCCTGCACGCTCCCGAACTCGGCGTCGCCGGATATCTTGATGTCGCGACCAGAAAGCACACTGTCGGCGCGAGCGGCGCCGCCGCAATGCACACTGCCACCGGCGTTGAGCGTGCCGGCGCGCACGTTTCCGTGCAACTCGACGTTGCCCTGATGCGAGACGATGCGCTTGAGCAGGCGCCCGCCGAAGTCGGTGTGGAGCACCACATCGCCCTCGTTCTCGATGGTGACACCATCGTCCTCGACGAGAAAGACGACGCCCTCGGGGACAACGAACGGCTTGTGCATGACGAACTCCGGCGGCGCGCCATCGTAAGTAGCCCCGGCGGGGTGGTCAACCGGTCGTCGTCGTGCGGCGGATAGGGGGTCGTGATGGCGAAGCGGTTGCCGATCCCCCGCGGCGAGGCCCTGCTCGTGGCCGTGGCGGCCTCGCTCGCGGCCGCTCACGCCCTCGCCCTCCGCGGGCGGAGCCTCGTGCCCGTGGGCTTCGACATCCCGTTGTGGACCGACGCGGCCTTGCGCTTCCGTCATGGCCTGGCCCCGCCGGCACCCCCCGTGTACCCCGCCGCATCGGTGCTCATCGACAGCGCATCGATCCTCGTGGGCGGCCTCGCCGTCTCCCTCCTCGCGGCGGCGTTGCTCCCGGCGGCGGCCTACGCCCTCGCCCGCGAGCTGGGGGCTGGCCCGTTGGCGCGGGTGGCGAGCGCTCTGGCCGTGGCGTTGTCGCCCGACCTCGCGGCCCACGGCGCCTTCTTCGGTCCCGATGCGCTCGCCGCGCTCGTCTACGCGGCGTGGTTCGCTGCCCTGCTCGGCGCCGCGCCGGGCTGGTGGCTCTTCCTCACCACCGCGCTCGCGGTGGGCGTTCGTGAGCCCGGGCTGCCGTTGGCGCTGGTGGTGGCCACCGTGGCGCTGGTCCAACCGACATGGTTCGGACTGTCGCGACCGCGGGCGGCGCTCGTGCTGGCAGGCGTGGCGGGGTCGATGCTTCTCGCGGGACGCTGGCCGGCGTCGCTCGCCGAGGCCTTTCCCTCGATCCACAAGTTCGCCCCCCTCGCGGCCGACCTCGGGGGACGGGGTGACGGCGGCTACTTGCTCGACGTGACGGCGGCCATCCCGGGGCCGCTCGGCGGCCTCGAGGACGCGGTTCGCGCGGCCTACGCGGCGCGGGTCCCCGACCTCGGCACGCTGGGTCGCGTGGCCTTCAACGTCTTGCACGCCGTCGTCGCGCACATCGACCAGCTCTGCCTGGCCGCGCTGGGCGCCGGGGGTCATTGGCGGGGCGCCCGCGCGGAGGGTCGCCCGGAGCGAGGGCGTCTGGCGTGCGTGCTCTTCCTCCCCCTGCTGGGCACCCTGCTGGCCTGGTCGCAGCGGCGGCACTTCTTGCCGTGGCTGGCTTTGTCCTGGGCGGGGGTGGCGGTGGGAATCGAGTCACTAGTGCTGTCGCGACCTCGATTGACACGTCGGCTCGCCGTCGCCGTGTTCTCGCTGGCGCTTTGGCCGGCGCTGGTGATCAGCCCACGCGCTCGCGCGTGGATGCAGGCTCGCGAGGTCGCCGACGCAGCGGTTCACGCGCTCGGTGGCGAGATCGAGCGCGCGACGCGCCGGGACGATCTCCTCGTCTTTCCCCTCGGTCGCGGGCTCATCGACCCGGTCTTGCTGGCCTCGGCGGAGCGGCCCGTGGTGAGCCTCGACCAGCGGCTCCGCGGCGCCCTGCGCTGGCGCTCGGTGCTCCTCCTCCCCGCGACGGAACCCGCGCCGCCCGGCTGGGTGAGCTTCGCCGAGGCGGCCGGGAGACGCGCGTACCGCTACCGGAGCGACGTGCTGGACCGGGAGTGCCTGCGCGGCGAGCTGGTTGGCCCGCTCAGCTTCGGTCTTGTGCCCGGGGACAACGGCCGGGGGACGCGGGTGGTGGTTCGGGCCTGCGGGGGGAGTGAGGGGGAGTAGGGGGTTGCTACCGGCATTCGAGCTCGTAGTCGTCGAGGGTGAGGGCCGTGTAGGTGGGCGGGTTGTCGCTGTTGATGTCGCTCTCGGGCACCTCGTCGAGGCCGCGCGTCTTCTCAGCGTCTGTGCTCTTGGTCATGACGAGGTCGAGGCCGCTGTTGTTCCACGCGTTGCCGGAAAGTTTGAGTCCGCTCTCTCCCAGGTACACGCCGACTTGCTCGGCGCCCTCCACGACGGAGTCCTCCAGCGTCGTCGGCGCGTGCCAGCCCCAGACCGCAAAGCCGTCGTGCTGGCTGCCCTCGGCTACGAATCCAGCACCGCCCTGAAGGACGGAGTTATCGACATAGAGCCAGCTCCGTTGGCCCGAGAGCCAGATCCCAGCGTAAGGGTGCGGCCCCACCAGGGCGTCATTGAGCTCGACCTGCGCCCACCGCTCGGGGACTGCCGCGATGCCCGCGGCGCCGTTGTCCCTCACCGTGGTGGCGTCCAGAACGAGCTGCCCGAACCCGACGTAGGCGCCCACCACCCCGTTGTCCGCGAGTAGGCAATCGGTGCAGGTGACCCCTTCCCAGGCCGCCAGTCCGGCCACCTCGTTCTCGGTCGCGACGAGGCGCTCGATAGTCGTCGCCGAGTTCACTTCGAGGCAAGCGCCGATGCCCCCCGCTCCGTCGCGGCGCCTCGCGACGCCGGTCACGTGGACATCTAGCAGATCGTAGGCCCCGGTGAAGGCGACCAGGCCGAAGCCGTCTCCGCCCCTCACCTGGCTGTTCGACACGGTGACGTCGCCGCTATGGAATCGCAGGCCTGCCGCCAGTTCTTGGTGAGCGCGGGTGCCCGCCACGACGAGGTCGCTTGCGTGCACTTCGGGCCCCTCGCCGCTGACGTCAATGCCCGAGAATACGTTCTGCGACAGCGTCACCCGCTCCAGCGTCGCAACGACCGCATTGACGATGACGATGCCCCCGGCAAAAGCGGTCGCGACCCCGCCTCCGTTGCGATCGACGGTGCTGTCCCGCACGTCGAGGACGGTACCCGTGCCGCTGGCGAGGATGCCGATCCCATCGTTGTCGGCGACCGTGGTCCCGCTGAGCTCGAGCGAGGCACCGTCGCCCACGCTGATGCCGCTGCCCACGTCTGCCTCGGCGACCGTCCCGGTGATGCTCGACCCGTCGAGCCACGCCCAGCGCCCCACGCCGTTGACAACCAGCCCGGCACGCGTGGCGCCGCGGAGCTCGGCGGCTTCGATCGAGACCCCGCCAGACTCGACGACCACGCCAAAGCTGCCGCCCGTCGCCGCGAGCTGGCAGAGGCCGATGCTCCCGCTGTCGCCCGCCGCGATCACGAGGTTGGGGCTGCCGGGGCTGGCGCTCAGCACCGTGCTGTGCGGTCCACGCCCGTAGAGCGTGATGCCGCTCGCGACGATTTCCAGGTTGCCGGGGTAGGTCCCGCTCTCAATCCATGCGGCGTCGATCTCGCCGGCCTGGGCGAGTCCCTCGGCGAGCGATTGGAAGGGCGAGGCTTCACTGCCGTCGCCGCTCGGATTCGCGGCGGCGTCGATCCAGATGGCTCGCTCCACCGACGCATCGCCGAAGGACACGGAGCCGCAGTCCACCGGCGCTAGCCGCGGCGTGATCGGCGCTAGGCTGGTGTCGGCGAGGCCGGAGTCCGGGTTGGTGGACTCGGGCACGTCGCTGTCAGGATCGTCGCTGTCCGTGCCAGCGGTGTCCTCACCGGGACTCTCGCGCAGGCGGCGCTCGCTCGGAGCGTCGCCGTCGGGCGCGCACGCCGTGAGAAGGAACACGAGCATCCTCGCAGGATACCACGCGGGAACGCGGACGATCCTAGCTCCGCGCCGGCTAGACCTCGTCGACCGGGAACACGAAGCTCGGCTTGCCATCGACGAGGTCGATCACGACCTTGCCACCCTTGGCCAGCCGCCCGAAGAGCAGCTCGTCGGCGAGGGGCTTCTTGAGCTGGTCCTGAATCACCCGGCTCATCTCGCGGGCGCCGAACTCGGGCTTGTAGCCCTTCTCGGCGAGCCACTCGCGCAGCGAAGCCGTGATCTCCAGGGTCACCTCGCGAGCCTGGAGCTGGGCGGCGAGCTCGCGCACGAACTTGTCGACCACCTGGAGGATCACCGGTCGCGACAGGGCGTGGAAGACCACGTTGCCGTCGAGGCGATTGCGGAACTCCGGGGGGAACACGCGCTGGAGCGCCTCGGTGATCTTGCCTTCCACCCCGGGGGCCGAGAAGCCCATCCCGGGCTTGCTGCCCTCGCGGGCGCCGGCGTTGGTGGTCAAAACGATCACCACGTTGCGGAAGTCGGCCTTCTTCCCGTTGTTGTCGGTCAAGGAGGCGTTGTCCATCACCTGGAGCAGGATGTTGAAGATCTGGGGGTGCGCCTTCTCGATCTCGTCGAGCACCAGGACCGCGTGCGGGTTGCGGCCCACCGCGCCGGTCAACAG
>SXON01000064.1 GCA_005778355.1 Pseudomonadota bacterium
GACCTCGCCCGGTTCGTCGATTTCGCACCCGTCCGCGTGACGGCCCGCCCGCTCTCCAGCCCCGGGGGCGAGGGCGGCCTCGACGGGTTGCTCCAGAACCTGGAAGTCCTCGGCGACCCGCCGCCGGCCTCGAAGGGCCAGCACCAGCCCCCCGACCAGGGGGGGGTCGAGATCCGCCCCCCCGCGCGCGCCTCGCCCGAGGGCAACGGCGCGTCGTTGTACATCGCGGAAGCGCAGTACCGGGCGATGCAAGGGCTGCTCGACGAGATGGAGGGGGCGAGGCTCGGCGGCGGCTCGCTGCTAGACCAGAGGACTCGCGAGTTCTTCGCGTGGCGATCTGGCGGCGCCGAGGTTGATCTCCGGAGCACCCCCCCCCGGGAGCCTATCGGGATTCCTCGCGGCTCGATGGAGAAGGGGATGGTGAACGGCGCCGCGTGGGCGGCGCCCGATGGCGTGGCCTTCGCGGTCGCCGCCGCGCACGGGATCACCGGGCCGGGACACTGGTCCGAGGTGATGGAGCCGTACCAGGACTTTCGTTCGCAACACCTGCCCGTGGACTACTCCACAGGCCTCCAGGCGAGCGCGGCCGTCCCGGGGGAGGTGCTCGGGGGCATCGCCGCGGGGGCCGTGGCTGAGGCGGGGTTGAACGCCGCGGCATCGGTCGCGAGCAAGGTCTTCGTCGGGACCACGAGGGGTTTTATTGCAGGTGCCAATCGTGCCGGGCGGGCGTACCCGCAGGTGCTGCATCCGGGCACGGGAGCACCGATTCCCCACCCCGGCGGCGAGTTGTCGAAAGTCCCCCTGCCAGAGCGGGTGCCGTGGGGCGCATCCGAACGCGGTGCATACATTACGGAGTGGTACCAGCGCGGCCTGCCGACCCCCGAGGGCGGCTGGTCGAACTACGATATCCACCACATCAGGCCTCGGGAGTACGGAGGCACCAACGCCTTCGACAACCTGGTGCCGGTTGAGCGAGGTGTTCATCAAAGCGAGTTCACAGCATGGTGGAGGGACTACTGATGGCCGAACTTCACGAAGTCCTGGCGGGAGTCCGGAGCGGTGCGTTGCCGACGGCCGAGCGGGCTTCGAACCCGTTTCGCCTGGGCTCCGCCGTTTCCGACCCTGCGGAGGAGATGGAGGTACGCTTGGCGTGGCCTGCGGTAACCCTGCCCTACGACGTGGTGGCACTCTGGAAGGAGTGCCGTGCCGCCCGACTCTTCGAGGACCTGGATTACGGGCAATGGGGCCTCATCCTCCTCGACCCCGGCGCGAGTGCGCGCCGTACCGCCAAGGAACGGCACGACCGACCCTCCGAGTTCTTACCTGGTGACGTGGTGATCGGCGAGTTCCTCGGCGACCTAGACCTGCTCGTGGTCGCGCCGTCGGAGGCTGGAGTACACCGCGTCTTGGTCGCGTTGCCGCTTGACGGACGTTCAGACTGGTATGGGGTGGGCGCGGACCTCGCGACTTTCCTTGGGCGCTTCGTCACCGTTGGCGGCGAGAAGTTCTGGGAGCGGCGGCCCTGAGCGCGCTTGAACGCCGCCCAACTGAAGCCGTTCGCCCCGCATGGACGGACGCGACGATTCCTTGCACTTGGGTTGATCGACGGGTTCCCGGGCGGCAGGCGCGACTCTTCTCCATCCGGTCCCCGACATCGACGGCCACACCGCGAGCATGTTCCGGGACGACCTCGGCCGCGAGCTGGACCTGCCTCGACGATGGCCTCGTGGCCGTGCACGAGGTCGCCGGCGTCGCGACCGAGTTCGACCACGACGCGCTCGGCCGGGTGACCGGCGCCTGCACCGGCGCTGCGCTCGCCACCTGCGACTCGAGCGGGGGCCAGGAGCAGGCCTGGACCCACGACGACGCCGACCGGGTGACGGCGGCGTCGCTCCGGTGGAGCGCCTCCGGCCGGAGGGCCACCACGCTCGGCCGCGAAGACATCGGCCGCGTCATCTCCGCCACGCACCCGGATAGTTCCTCCGAGACCTGGGGATCCGACCTCGCCGGGAACCTCGCCCGCCACCTGGACGAGGCAGGCGTGGAACGCACCTGGAGCCACGACGGCTGGGGTCGCCTGTCCTCGGAGAGCGTGCCCGGCCTCGCGACGTCCATCGCCCACGCCTACGCCCGCGCTCGGCACGGCGACCACGCGCGAGTACGACGGCCCCGACCTCTTCCGGGTGGCGGTGGAAGGCCCGGCGGGCTCGGCCGCGAGCCGGCACGAATGCGCCACTATGTCGCGACAGTGACTGTCGCCACTAGCCGCCTCCATACCGCCCCGGCGTACTCATCATCGCGAACATGATCGCGTCGGCGATCGGCGCCCCACCGAAAACCTCGCCGGCCTGCCAGTGCAGCACCTCCCCGTCGTCTCGGGCGGCGCCGAACCACTCCACCGTGCGCGTGAGCGAGGCGACGGTCTCTAGGTCGCCGCAGGCGTGGGCCGCGCCGAGCGCGAAGCCGGTAGACGAGAGACCGAGCCCCATCACGATCGGCCCACTGTCGATGTCGGCGCGGCCATCGACGCCAGGCGCATACTCGCGCATGCCGGCGACCGGTCCCAAGCTGTCGCCAAGGGTGTCGCGACCGGTGGTGTAGAGATCGCAGGCCAACGACCGGTCACCGAAGCTCAGGAACCACGCGGCGAGGAAAGTGCCCGATCCGCGCTCGGCCACGCGCGGTCGACCGTCGGCACGGGTCATCTGGTAGAGCAGGTGGTTGTCGGCGGCGCGCTGCTGCACGTCGTAGGCCTTCCGCCAGTGGGAGATGGCGGCATGATGCTGCCGGCCGGTCACCCGGTCGTGCAACATCACGCTCGCGATGCCGGCCGCAGTGTCCACGGGAAAACGCTGGTCCGGGTAGGTCTCGAAGACCCCGCTCGGCTCGGCCAGCACGCGTTCGGCGATGGTGTCGCTGATCCGGTCGTTGAGCGCCGCGTACCGGCTTTCGGGCACGAGCGACCGGTGCAGCGAGAGCGCGAGGTTGGTGTACCCGAGCCAGGCCGCGTGACCACGAGTCCCCTCGAGCGGGTCGCTGTCCCAGAGCCCGGCGTGGAAGGCCCGCCCCTCGGGCGACAACATTGCCTCGATGGCCGTCTCCATGCGCGCGAGGTGCAACGCACGATTCGCCTCGTCCTGCGCTGCGAGTTGCCCGAAGCCGAGCGCCGCCATCTGGGCGGTGCCGTAGGCCCACTCGCGGTTGAAGAGGTCGGCCCCCGTCGAGAACTGCGACTTCTCCACGCCGCCGTCGAGCCACTCGGCCACGCCGTTGGCCTGGTGCTGCAACCGCTCCGGCACCGCCGGGGGACGATCCGACGCGGCGAAGGCCACGGTTCCGACGAGCGCGACGATGATCAGGAGCTTGAGCTTGCGCATGCCCACCAGCATTCGCCCAGCGTTTGCCGTCAGTGCGCAAGCGGGGTGCAAGGTCGGTGCAAGCGCGCGGGATAGGCCGCAGCGATGCACTTGCTCGTCGGCAACCCGACCGCCCAGTCCGGTCGCAACGCCCGCCGCATCGACGAGGCACGCGCCAAGATGCACGCGCTCGGCCTCGACCACGACTTCTTGCCCACCCGCCCCGCCGGCCAGACCGTGAACGACGTGGCCAAGGCGCTGGGTGGTGGGGCCTACCGGTGCGTGGTGGCGATGGGCGGCGACGGCACCTTCGCCGAGGTGGCCAAGGGACTTCTCGCCTCCAAGGCCGACATCCCCATGGGCACCCTGCCCACCGGCACGGCGAACGACCAGGGCAAGTCCTTCGGCCTGGAGAGCGACGAGGCGTCACTCGGTCGCAACGTGGAGGTGCTCGCGGAGGGGCATGTCGTCCCCCTCGACGCGGGGAAGATCATCGCCTACGGCTCGCTTGACGAGGAGCTTCGCGTCGATCACTTCTTCGACAGCGCCGGCTGGGGCTTCTCGGCGATTGCCCTGCGCATGCGCAACGAGGACCGGCGCCTGGTTGACGGCGTGCCGATCCTGCGCGAGCTCTACCGCGATCAGCTCGTGTACGCCGGCGCGATCGTGCGGGCGTTCGTGACGAGCACGCTGCACGAGCAGCCCTTCGAGGCCGAGGTCACCACCCCCGAGGGCACGAGCTTCCACCAGAACCTCACCGACCTCGTCGTCAAGAACACGAGGATCTACGCGGGGGCATGGGTGTTCGATCCCACCAGCAGCCCGGAAGACGGCGAGATGGAGCTGGTGCCGATCCGGGGCCGCCCCGAGTGGGTGGCCCGCGGCGTGGTGCATCACGAGATGGTGCCGATGCACGAGCCCGATCTCGCCGAGGTGGGCTGGACCTTGAGCCCGGTCGTGCGCGCGCCCTGGTTCGACATTCGCCTGCGCGACCGACCGCTCGCCCAGCCCGTGGAGGCCCAGATCGACGGGGAGGAGTGGCAACGCAGCGCGCGCTGCCGCATCGAGGTGCTGCGGCACGCGATCCGGTTGGTTGTCCCCCGGCGGATGGACGAGGCCTAGCCGCCCTTGCGCTGTTTCCTCGAGCTGCACGTCGACGACGTGCTCCTCTCGCGTGACCCCTTTCGCTGGCCCGAGGTCGCCCGACTCCTCGACCGGGTGGCCACCATCGCCGAGAACGAGGGCGCCGCGCTCTCCTTCCGGGTGCGCGCCTGGTTCGCGGAGGGCGACGTGTACGCATTCCTGAAGCACCTCGAGCGGCGCGGACACGAGGTTGGCGCCCATGCGCACGGGCGTGACTTACGACGCGGCGTGGCGGCGCTGCGGCGGGGCGGGATCGATCCGCAGGTGATGGCGCCGGGGCTGGTGCAGGTGGGCGACCGGGGACGGTTGAAGCTGCTGCGTGTGGCCCAGTCGCTGGGTGCGAGCGTGATCACCGACCGCCTGGAGTCGCGACACTTTAGCTACCAGGGCTGGCTCCCCTGGGAGCCCCTCCCCGGCCTGCGCATGCTCGACATCTCGGTGTCGCCCTTCGAGTGGGGGGTGCTCCAAGAGCGCGACGGGAAGGTGGTCCCGGCCTGGGGCAGGCTCGACTGGGCCGCCCTCGATCGTCACGCGGCGAAAGCCGAGAGTTGGCCCGAGCCCCCGGGACGAAGGGCCTTCTTTGGCGCCACCTTCCACGAGCACGATCTCTGCCCCGAGGGCACGCTCGCGCCCTTGGCCCTCGATGGGCTGTCGCGCTGGTGCGCCCGCTGGCGCCCTGCCCGGAGCGCGGAGTGCGGGTGAGCGCGCCCTTGCGACTTGGGCCTGATCGTCCCCGTGCGGCGATCATCGTCGTCCATGCCGGGGCGTCGGGGCTCGTCGAGCGCCTGCGTTTCCTCGGCCTGCCCGACGACGCCTTCCCTCGCGACGCGCTCTTCCTCTACGAGCGCGATCCGAGCACGTGGAAGGCGCCCGGCAACCCGGTGCACGTGGCCGACGCCCGGCGCGCCATCGAGCAGGGGCTCGCCGAGGGTGTGCCGACGGCGGTGGTGTCCTGGTCGGGCGGCTGCGTGGCGGCGGCGCGGGCGATCAACGAGATCGGCGCGGAGCGGGTGGCCCTTTTCGTGGACGTGGAGGGCCCCGTCGACCGCTTCTCGCTGGTGCCGCCCGGTCGCGACATGCCGGAGTGGCGAGGGCTGTCCCCCTTCGACGAGGCGCCCTGGGCAGGGCGAGAGCTGGTGCGCCTGCTGCCCGGATGTCCCTATCTCCGCGTCCAGGGACGCCCCGATCACGTGCACGGCGACTGCCTGGTGCACGCGGATCGCATCATGCAGGTGGCGACGACGCGCTGTGCCTGGTCACGACGTCTGGACCTGGCCGGGCGGGTTGAAAACGGAGGGCGAGAAGTGGTGGACGGCCTGGACCGCGCCTTGCGAGAACTCCCCTACCCGACCGGGAGTCGCTGACTTAGTAAGCCGAGTGCGATCCTGTTGACACGTCAAGAGGATCAAGGACTCTGACATGCTGAAACGTCTACGACAACGCTACGAGTCGACACTCTCCACGCTCGACGTCGGCGCCCGCCCGGCCGCCGCCCTCAGGGAAGCTCTGGCAGAGGGCTACGGCCTCGGCAAGCTGCGCGACGACGTGATGGCCGGCCTCGTGGTGGGCGTCGTGGCGCTCCCCCTCTCGATGGCGCTGGGCATCGCCAGCGGCGCGCCGCCTCAGCACGGGCTCTACACCGCCATCGTGGCCGGCATCATCAGCGCGGCGCTCGGCGGGAGCCGAACCCAGGTGAGCGGGCCCACCGCCGCCTTCGTGGTGATTCTGGCGCCGATCTGCGCGGAGCACGGCCTCGGCGGGCTCCTCGTGGCCTCGATGATGGCCGGTTTCATCCTGGTCTTGCTGGGCTTGGCGCGGATGGGTCAGCTCATCCAGTGGATCCCGCACCCGGTCACCACCGGATTCACCGCCGGTATCGGGATGGTGATCGCCACCCTGCAGCTGAAGGACTTCCTGGGACTCGAAACCGGCCCCATGCCCGAGCACTACATCGAGCGGGTGGGCGCCCTCGCGCAAGCCCTCCCCACCGTGTCGGCACCCGACCTCAGCATCGGCGCCGCCACGTTGTTCATCCTACTCTACTGGCCGCGCATCACGACGCGCATCCCGGCGCCGCTCGTCGCCCTGAGCGTCGCGGCGCTGGTGGCCGCACTCTCCGGCGTAGACGTGGCCACTATCGGCAGCCGCTTCAGCTACGAGGGCGGGCGCGGCATCCCGCAGGGCCTGCCGATGCCGGTCTGGCCGTGGAGCCTCGGCGGCCCGGGCGGCGCCCCGCTCACGATGGACTTCCACCTCGTGCGCGAGCTCTTCCCAGCCGCTTTCGCCATCGCCATGCTCGGCGCCAGCGAGTCGCTCCTCTCCGCCGGGGTGGCCGACGGCATGGTGGGCACGCGTCACGATCCGAACGCGGAGCTGCTCGCCCAGGGCGCGTCGAACATCGCGGCGCCCTTCCTCGGGGGTTTCGCGTCGACTGGCGCCATCGCGCGCACCGCCACCACCATCCGCGCCGGCGGGCGGTCCCCGGTGGCCGCGATCACGCACGGCGTCTTCGTGGCGGTGGCGATGCTGTCGCTGGCGCCCTTGTTGTCGTACCTGCCGATGGCGGCGCTGGCGGCGCTCTTGCTGCTGGTGGCGTGGAACATGAGCGACATCAAACACTTCCGCCATGTCTTGCGCGTGGCGCCGAAGTCCGACGTCACCGTCTTGCTCGCCTGCTTCGGCCTCACCGTGCTCTTCGACATGGTGATCGCCGTCACCACCGGCATCATGCTCGCGGCGCTCCTGTTCATGCGCCGGATGGCCGAGATCTCGGGCGCGAGAGTCGTGGAGGGCCATCACGCGGCGCTCCGCGAGCCCCTCCCCGAGGGTGTGATCCTCTACGAGATCGCCGGCCCCCTGTTCTTCGGCGCCGCGCAGAAAGCGATGGGCGCGCTGGGAACGGTGGCCGACCGGGCGAAGGTGGTGATCCTCGACATGGGCGGCGTGCCAGCGATGGACGCCACCGGGCTCGTGGGCCTCGAGTCGGCCCTCGATCAACTCGACGCCAGCGGCACCTTCGTCATCCTCTGCAACGTCCAGACACAACCGCGAAAGCTCCTCGACAAGTCGGGTCACGACGAGAACCCCGGCCTCGCCTACTGCACCAACCTCGAGACCGCGGTCGCGCGAGCCAAGGCGCGCGTCCGGGGACGATAAGAGGCCGCGTGCCTCCCCCCTCCTTCCGACTCGACACGCTCGCCGCCGCCCTCGTGAGTCGCCTCGAAGCCAGCCGCGGCGCGTGGCAAGGCAACGACGAGGCCGCCCGCGCCGAGATCGCGCGCATCGTCGAGGAAGGGGCCGGCGCCATGGCGCGGGAATGTCGCGACACCTATGGCGACCACCAGCAAGCCCATCGGCTCCAGGAAGAGGCCCTGCGCACCTTCCTCCCCCGCTACACCCGCCTCGCCCTGGAGCAGAACTTCCGGGAGTCGCGCCCCTTCCGCTTCATGGCCGGCCAGATCGCCCCGCGGCTGCTCGGTGTCTTGCTCGCGTTCGTGGTGCCCCTCGTCATCGAACGTCGATTCCCCATCGTGTGGCCGCTCCTGATCGTGATGCCGTTGGTGGCGCTGTTCTGGCCGGAGATTCACACCTTCTGGTCACGACGCGGCTACCGCGACGAGCTGCAATCGCTGGTCGATGACATGGGCCGCGTGCAAGACGCGGTAGAGCTACTCCCCGCCCCGGAGGATCCGCGATGAGCATCATTGACCGGTTCAAGCGCGACCCGAGCCGCCCCCGGGTAACGGTGTCGAGCTTCTCGGGCGGCCCGCTGAAATGGGCGCTCTTGCTGATTGGCGGCTTCGGCCTGGCCTCGTGCCTGCTTGGCAGCGTGACGACGAGCGTAGGGCCAACCGAGCTCGCGGTACGGCAGGTGGTCGTCGGCAGCGGCGCCGGCATCCACGACGAGATCTACGGCCCGGGCGTGCACCTCGTGATCCCCGGCTACGAGCGCCTGCACGTGTTCCCGCAGAACCTCCAGGTGTTGGAGTTCAACGACGACCAGCTCCAGGCCAGCGCCGAGGCGGCCTACGCGCCCTCGATCAACATCCAGACCAGCGAGGGCTACCGCGTGCGGGTGGACGTCACGGTCGCTTACCGCATCGTCGATCCCTACAAGGTCTTCGTGGCCGTGGGCCCGGGGAGCGCGTACGAGACACGCCTCGTGCGCACGCGCGCCGATGTGGCGCTGAGGCAGACCCTTGGGCGCCTCGACGCGGAGGAGTTCTACGACGGCGAGCTCCGACGGGCCGCCGCGCTGGAGACCGCGAAGCTGCTCGAGTCGGAGCTCGCCACCTCCGGCATCCAGGTGTGGAACGTGATGGTGCGGCACTACGCTTACGACGCCCGCTACCAGTCGGCCATCGAGGCCCGGAAAATTCAGGACCAGATGGTTTTCAAGAACCGCGCCGAGGCGGTGGCGGCCGCCGAGGAAGCGGAGAAAAACCGTGTGCTCGCCGAGGGGCAGGCGCAGGTGGAAGTGGAGAGCCAGCGCGGCTCAGCTGAGGTGCGCAAGATCGACGCCGAGGCCGATCTCTACGCCCGGAAGAAGAACGCCGAGGGCGACTTGCTCATCGCGCTCGCCGAGGCCGAGGCCACGCGGCTCGAGAACGAGGCGCTCTCCGCTGCGGGCGCGTCGAACATCGTGGGCCTGCAGATGGCCGAAGCCATCGAGAACACCCGCGTGATCATCGTGCCAACCGACGGGGCCAAGGGCGTCAATCCGCTCGACCTCGACGCGCTCATCGGGGGGTGGTGATGCTCGCGCTCCTAGCCCTCGTCACCGGCTGCGTGATGCACTCCACCGACTCCACCGAGGTGGGTGTCCGCGTGGCGCGCATCGCGGTGATCGGCTCGCCCGGCGTCGTGAAAGAGGTCTACGCGCCCGGGGCTACCTACTTCTTCGCCCCCTTCATCAACGACTGGTACGTGTTCGACGTGGGCGTCCAGAACCTCGCCATGACCGCCGACCCCAACGAGGGGGCGCGCGCGGGCGACGACTCCATCCAGTTCAAGACCCACGACGGCAACGACATCTCGGTCGACGTCACCGTCACCTGGCGGATCGTCACCGACAAGGCGCCCTACCTCCTGCAGTTCGTGGGGGAGGACACGCGCCACGTGGAGGAGCGCCTCGTCCGACCCGTCACGCGAAGCGTCATCCGCGACCTGCTCAACGAACTGCGCAGCGAGCAGTTCTACGACACGGCGCTCCGCTTCGCCCAGGCCGACGCCGCCCGCGAAGTGTGCAACCACTACCTCGAGCCCGAGGGGGTGATGGTGGAGCAGGTGCTCCTTGGCGAGCACCACTTCAACGAGGCCTATGAAGAGGTGATCAAGGAGAAGACGATCGCCGAGCAACAAGCGGCGAGGCTCCGGTCCGAGTCCGAGGCGGCCCGCGAGCAGCGTAAGCGCGAGCTCGAGGTGGCCAAGGGCGAGGTGAGCCAGTCGATCGAAACGGCGCGCGGCAACGCCACCAAGGCGCAACTGTCCGCCGACGCCGCCTACTTCGAGAAGGACCGCAAGGCCCAGGCCCGGCTGGCCGAGGCCCGGGCGCGCGCGGAGGGGCTCAAGGAGAAGGCCCGGGCGATGAGCGGCAGCGGCGGCCGCCAGATGGTGAAGATGAAGGTGGCCGAGGCGCTGAAGGGCAAGCCCATCCTCTTCATCCCCGCGTCCGGTGGCGACTTGCGCACCATGGACATGAACGCGCTCATCTCGCAATACGCCGCCGCGAAGGTGAGCGAGTAGATGCCCGACCGGCTGCGGCTCACGCAGTACAGCCATGGCGGTGGCTGAGGCTGCAAGCTGGGTCCGGCGGACCTGGAACGCATCCTGTCGAAGCTCCCCCGCCCGGTGGTGCCCCAGTTGCTCGTCGGCATCGAGACGAGCGACGACGCCGCCGTCTACCAGCTGCGCGACGACCTTGCGATCGTGCAGACGCTCGACTTCTTCATGCCCGTGGTTGACGACCCCTTCGACTACGGTCGCATCGCGGCGGCCAACTCGATCTCCGACGTGTACGCCATGGGTGCCGTGCCCATCCTGGCCTTGTCGATCGTGGGGCTCCCGCTCAAGAAGATCGCGCCCGAGGTGATGGCCGAGGTGATCGCCGGTGGCGCGAGCGTGTGCGCGGAGGCCGGCATCGCCATCGCGGGCGGGCACAGCATCGACGACGAGGAGATGAAGTTCGGCCTCTCGGTGACCGGCACGGTGCACCCGGCGAAGCTCCTCCGCAACGACCGGGGACGCTCGGGCGACCTCCTGGTGCTCACCAAGCCGCTCGGCAGCGGCACGCTGGCGAGCGCGGTGAAGAAAGGCGTCATCGAACCAGCCACGTACGCCGAGCTCGTGCGTGTCGCGACATTCCTGAACCGCGCGCCGTCGCTCGCCGCCGTGGAAACCGGCCTCGCCTGCGCCACCGACGTCACCGGGTTCAGCTTGCTGGGTCACGCGCACGAGATCGCGGCGGGAAGCGGCCTGTCGGTCGACCTGTGGATGAGCGAGCTGCCGGTTATCGCCGGGGCACGCGAGAGCATCGCGGCCGGGGTGGTGCCGGGGGCCACCGGGCGAAACCTCGCCTACTACGCGGCAAGCTGGGGCTCGGATGTGTCTGAGCTCGACCGGAAGCTCATCGCCGACCCGCAGACTTCCGGGGGCCTCTTGCTCGCCGTGGCGCCGGAGCGTCTCCCGGTGTTGCTCGATGCGCTGTCGCGACACGGCGCATTGTGCGCGGCGGTCGTGGGTCAGCTCGCGCCGATGGCGGAAGGCCCCCGGGTGCGAGTCCACGCCTCGCGATGAACCGCGGCCTCCAGGGGGCCATCGTGCTCCTCCTCCTCGCGATGCTCGGCGCCTACTACGCCAAGCTCGCCATGGACCTCGAGATCGGCTGGCGGCAGTGCTCGTCCGACCCCGCCCGGTGGGACGGGCAGGAGCTGGTCTTCCCGCTCTGGGTGGTGACCGGGGTTGACGGCCCCGATGGTTACCGGATCTCCAAGGTGGTGAAGGACGTGCCGGTGGCTGGCCCCAGCGAGGGCCTCGAAGAGGGCGACACCGTCAGCGTGATCGGCCACTTTCGTGCTGAGCGCATGGTGGTGGAGCAATCGGTGATCGAGGTGCACCACCTGCGCCCCTACAAGGAGGCCATCGGCGCCATCGGGCTGCTCGCCGCGATCTTCGGCCTGCCGTGGCTCTTCCGCTGGCGCAACCGGCGCCTCGAGGAACGATTCGGTGGCTGACCTCATCACCCACGGCTGCGTGGCGGTGTTGTTTCGCCTGGGGCAACGCTCGCCCACCGGCGTGGCCAGCTTCGTGCTCGGCACCTGTCTCCCCGACCTGTCGCGCGTGCCGGCGATGGTGTTCACGCGCCTGCGTTACGACGCGCCCTCCATCCCCGAGTGGCTCTGCTACGTGTGGGGGCCCTTGCACGTGCCGGTGGGCGTGCTGCTGCAGAGCTACGGCGTGTCGCTCCTGTTTCGCGACGAGACGCGCCGCACGGCGTTCCTCAACCTGGTGCTCGGTGGGTTCCTCCACCTCGCCGTCGACGTTTTCCAGTTCCACTTCGGGCAAGGCTACTTGTTGCTTTTTCCCTTCTCCACCTGGGACTGGGAGCTCGGCTGGATCGGCAGCGAGGCCACCGTCCCGCTGGTCCCCGTGCTGTTGCCGCTCACGACGTGGCTCGCGTGGCGGCGGTGGAGATAGCCCCTACTGGATGTACCCGAGCGCCCGCAACTGCTCGAGCATCTCCTCGTCGGTCTGCTTGGACTGCGTGGCCTGCCCCGAGCCGGCCTTGCCGTAGGTGCCGATGCCCTGCTTCGGGTGCGTGGACCGGAAAGCCGAGGTGTAAAGCTGCTCGTAGGCCTTGCCGTTGAAGTCCTGGGCCACCGGCAGGCCCATGCCGTAGAGCACGGTGGGCGTGATGTCGTGGATGCGGATGCCGCTGAGGTTGGCCTTGGGATCGATGTCGGGGCCGGCCGCGATGAAAACGCCCGGTGGAAGCCAGCCGTGGCCGCCGGAGTGTTCCACGACGTCTTGCACGAGGCCGGTGATGCTCGTCCCCCGGAAACGCAGCTCCTTGCTGGGCTCCGTGGGGAGAACGTCGACCACGAGGTCGGCACCCTTCTCCACCTCGAGCGGCTTTGCGTCGCGGAGCGAAAACACCGGCTTGCCGCTGGTGTACGTGACCTCCGCGAGCGCCTTGCTCACCTCGGCCTTCACCGCAGCCTTGGTTTCCGTCGTGACCGTGCCGCCATTCTCGCGACCCTTCATCGCGTAGCGCAGCTTCTTCTGCATCTGGAAGCCGGCTGAGCCGTAGTTGTAGACCTTGGTCTTGGAGAAGTCGATGTTCGAGCCCGACTTGGTCGCGAGCCCCACCTTCACCAGGAGCGCGTCGATGTCGAGCGACACCTTGACGAACTCCTCGGGCAAGGGGCCGAAGCCGTGGTCGGAGATGAGGATGAAGTTCGTGTTCTTCGGCATGGCCGCCACGACCTGGCCCACCACCGCATCCGTGGCCCGGTACTTGCCCGGGATCATGTCGGCGTAGGCCTTGGTCTTGGCGGGGTCGAGCGCGGGGAAACCCTCGGGGCGGTAGTACTTCCAGTACTTGTGGCTCACGAGGTCGGGGCCGTGGATGTAGCCGACGATGAGATCGTAGCCCTCGGCGGCGCCTTTTTTCATGAAATGCTGCACCATGCGGTCTTCGCCGCCGGCGTCGTCGTCGCGCGGGAACTCGGTGCGCGATGCGGTCTTCAAATCCGCGGCGAAGGTCGCGTCCCAGTCGCTCGGCGACACGCGGTCGGGCACGGACTTGGTGGCCCGGTCGGTGACGATCCGGCCGTTGACAGACTCGGCAGGCCACGAACCCCACCACCCGAGCACCAGCACCTTACGATTCGCGAGCGACACCATGTTCCAGATCGCGGCCACCTTGCGCAAGGTGGACGACACCGGGACGGTGCCGTCGTCGGTGGCCACCTCGAAGTTGGTGATGCCGTGCACTTCCTTGTTCATGCCAGTGGCGACGGTTGTCCACACCACGGGGCTCGCCGCGCCGTAGTCAGTGGCGAGCGTGGTGCTCACCCCGCGCGCCTTGAGCGCGGTGATGTTGGGCATCTGGCCCTTCGCCGCGAGGTCGGCGATGACCGAGACTTCCATGCCATCGACGCCGAGCACGATGAAGGGGTTGGTGGGCGCGGTCCCCGCACTCGCCCGCGTCGCGTACGCGAGCAAGCCGACGGGGAGGAGCGCGAGGAACCAGAGTGCACGCATGGGGTGGGCCCTATCTTGGTGTGCGGAGCGGGACACCGGAGGGGGATGCCCTCGTCCCGTACGCCCCAGCGCGGGGCCTCAGATCAGAAGTGCACCCGCGCGTGTCCCGTGAAGTTGACGAGATCGAGTCCCGGGCCGGGGAGGATGACGAAGCCAGGCCGGTACTCCACCGTGATGTCGATGGGTGCCGGCTGGAAGTTGAACTCGAGGCCCGCCACGCCGGAGACACCCAGCCAATCCGGGTTGGTGGCCCCGACGGTGGCGCCAGCGCCGAGATTCCAGGCGACGATCACCGGCTCGGCCCGGGTGAGCTCGGGCATTTCCCACAGGTAGTCGGCACCAAGGCCCACCCCGTAGCCGTAGCCCCAGTCGTCACGGCCCACGCCCCAGGCGCCCACGACCACCTGGATCGCATTGCCATCGTTCAACCAGAACTTACCCGAGAGCCCCGACACGCCGAGGCCGCCACCCACGCCGATGCCGACTTTGGCGCCACCTCGGGGCGGCGCGGCCTCCGCCGGGAGCGAGAGCATCGTGGCGAACAGGAGAATGGTCATGGCTGCTCCGGGAAAACTAGCGGCGTCCCGGGAAGCTAATCGCCGCGGGGTGGCGTCGCCTTGCCGACGCCTTTCCGTTCTGCGATGCCGATCCCCACGAGGAGGGCGATCACGCGCGCACCTAGAGGATCGAGGCGACGAGCGCCACGGAGAGGGTGTTGTCGATGGGCGAGCGGGTGCCCGTCACGCCCTCCGGGGGCGCGATGGGCTCGTTGCGGAACTCCACCGTGTCGGACACGTTCACGCTCAGCTTGGTCGACACCTTCGCCGCCAGCGTGGCCACGTTGCTCACCCGGAAATCGGTGAAATGCGGCGAGAACGCGGCGCCCTCGGGCTGCGTCAGGATCGGCTCGTACACCACGAGCGCGTCGGCGAAGGAGACGCCCTCGTTGAACACGTGGTCGAACTTGAGCGCCACCTGGGCGGCGACGAGGTTGGTCGACGCCGGGACGAGTCCCTCCACGTACTGCTCGTGCGCCACGTCGGCGCCGGCCTCCAGCGCCAGGTGCGTGTCGGCCTCGTTGACGAGCAGGCGGGCGTAGCCGAGCTGCACGTGACTGCGCAGCTCGAAGCCCACGAAGGGGTCGTGGAGAGCGCCACCGAGCAGGTAGAGACTGTCACGCGACGACAGGAACCGGTCGTAGCGCAGGTCGGCGCCGTAGCGCTCCGCCGTGGAGGCGCAGTCCTTGCCCTCCACGCGGATGCAGCGCTCGCTCTCGTCGAGGAAGCCGTCGGCGTTGACATCGACGGCGCCGAAGCCCACGTTGATCGCCGCGACAGCGCCCAGCCGGTTGCGCTTCCAGCGATGGCTGGTGTCGAGCCCGCCAGTGACGGTCACCGACTCGGCGTTGCCGGTGGTGAAGTTCCCACCCACCTGCGCCGAGAGCTTGGTCTCAGCGGCGGGCATGTCGTCCATTGGCGTGGCCTTGTCGAACGTGGGCTCCGCCGCGAGCGCAACCGGGGCAAGCCCGAGAACGAGCAACATGAAGGTACCTCCTGCGTCGAATGCTACTCGCCGCGAGCAGGGCAGAACGTAGGCGTGGCCACGCGCGGGCGAAGCATCGGCGCTGGACGGATACCCTCCCGCCGTGCGAGACCAGGGCACCGACGTCCTGCGCTTTGTCCTGCTCCGCGGCGTGGGGCTCGTGTACACGGTGGCCTTCCTCGTCGTCGTCCGGCAGGCACCGCTCCTGCTCGGGCGCGAGGGGCTCACGCCGCTGCACCTCTTCCTCGGCCGCGTGAAGGAGAACCTCGGCGCCGAGGCGCTGTCGCGACTGCCCACGCTGTTCTGGCTCGACGACAGCGACGCGGCCTTGTTCCTCGTCGGCTGGATGGGCCTGGCCCTGGCGGTCGCGACGCTGGCGGGCCTCACCAACGCCGCCGTGCTGGCGGGGCTCTGGGTGCTCCACGTCTCCGTGGTGAACGCGGGACAGGACTGGTACGGCTACGGCTGGGAGACCCTGCTCTGCGAGGTGGGCTTCCTCGCGATCTGGCTGGCGCCGCTCAGTTCGTTCTCGCCGCGGGGCCTCCCCTCGCCTCACCCCGTCCACGCCTGGCTCTGGCGGTGGCTGGTGTTCCGCATCATGCTCGGTGCCGGCCTCATCAAGATGCGAGGAGACGACTGCTGGAGCGAGCTCACCTGCCTCGCCTGGCACTACGAGACCCAGCCGAACCCGCACCCGCTCTCCCTCCTCTTCCACCGCGCGCCGATGTGGTTTCACCAGGCGGGCGCGCTGTTCAACCACCTCGTCGAGCTGGTGGTGCCCCTGTTCTTGTTCCTGCCTCGGCCAGCGCGGGCCGTTGCCGGCGTGCTGCTGGTGGCCTTCCAGCTCGTGCTCATCGCCTCGGGCAACCTCGCGTTTCTCAACTGGCTCACGCTGGTGGCCTGCCTCGCCGCCTTCGACGACGCTCACCTCTCGCGGATCTTCCCACGCCTCGGCGAGTGGCTCGCCCCGCGCCCGCGCCGTCGTAACCACTGGGCGTGGTTGCTCGTGGTGCTCGTGACCTGGCGCAGCGCGCCGGTGGTGCAGAACCTCTTCTTCCGCGAGCGGCAGGTGATGAACCGCTCCTTCGATCCGCTCCACCTGGTGAACACCTACGGGGCCTTCGGCAGCGTGGGACAAGAGCGCTTCGAGGCGGTGATCCAGGGCACTCGCGACGGCGTCACCTGGCTCGACTACGAGTTTCCCTGCAAGCCGGGCAAGGTCGCGAGGCGGCCCTGCCTCATCACCCCCTACCACCTACACCTAGACTGGCAGATGTGGTTTGTCCCCCTGCAGGGCGTGGGCGAGCACGTGTGGCTTGTCCACCTCGTCGGGAAGCTCCTGCGCGCCGAGCCGCTGGCCCTGTCGGCCTTTTCGTCCACCCCGTTTGGCGACGAGCGGCCCGCCGCCGTGCGCGTGGCCCGCTACCAGTACAGCTTCGCGCCGCCGGGCTCGCCCGACTGGTGGGTGCGGGAGGAGGCGGGCACCTTCGTCCGGCCGCTCAGCCTCGACGACCCGGTGCTGCTCGAGGTGATGGCCGACGAGGGGTGGTGAGCGCAGCTAGCGCCTCCCGGATCGCCTCCATGCGCCCGTGACCGCGAGCGCGATCGTGCTCGCCAGCCACCCGGCGCCGGCAGCACCGGCATCGCAAGCGCAGCCGTCCGAGTCCATGGCGGTGGCCTCCCCGGGCTCGCCGCCCCCGGGACCGCTGCCGCTCGCCTCGCCGCTGTCGGCGGGGCCCGCGTCCTCATCGCCGCCATCGCCGTTGGTGTCGGTGGCGTCGGTTTCGCCATCGTCACTGCCGGAGGAGGCCTCGACCGTCACGCGGAGGAGCGGCGCGTGGCTTCCGTCGCCGTCTTCCTTGGAGCTGAAGTGGGCGCTGTTGTCCCCGGTCGTCGCCAGCGCGAAGGCCACGCGTCCCCCGGCAGAGACGGCGGAGGTCACGTCGATCACGATGTCGTCACCGCTCTGCACCGCCGGGAAGCTGGCCACTGCTGCCCCGAAGGAGGGCCGGTTGTTCCACGTGAGGCTGTCCTCGGTCCAGCTGGTGTCGCTGACGGCGTACACCGTCCCGCCGTCGCCCGTGGCCTCGGACACGTCGCGCGCGTGGAGGGCCAGCACGGCGGAGGTCACCGTGCCCTCGAGCGCGGACAGGTCGTAGAGCAGGTAGCCGTGGGAGGCGTCGAGCTCCACGCAGAGGTCGTCGGGCACGCTGTAGGACTGCGATGGCTCCCAGCTCGCGGCCGTGACGTCTTGTGCCGGGCTGAAGGTGGTGGGGTCGCCGTCGTCGGGCACGCCGGTGTCGGCGCCGCCGCCCTCGTCGGTGGGCTCCCACCCGTCGAGGGCGAGGTCGGAGTAGAGCGCGCCGACGGGGGCGCTGTAGTCGCCGCCCCAGTCCTGGAGCGGGATCCAGAGGTAGCGAACGCGCAGGTCGATGCCCGTCACGTCCATGCGGATGAGCTCGGCGCCGTCGCGGTGGAGCACGAAGTCGGTCGCGTTCCAGGTGATGCGCCAGGTGTGCGGGAGGCCGTCCCAGTCGAGGCCGTAGTAGCGCCGCTCCGCCACGAGGTGCTCGCCGCCGGGGTTGGTGGTCCGGTCCCAGCCGAGGAGCTTGAGATCGCCCCACTCGCCGTAGGGGTCGCCGTCGCCGCCGCCGTAGAGGCGCAGGTTGATGGCCCGGTTGTCGGAGGAGTGACCACCGTCGCTGAACAGCTCGATGAGGTGGTTGTTGGCGCCCACGAGGTTGTCCCAGCTGATGTCGTCGATGGTGATCGACAGGTCGCCCTCGGCGAGCTGGGCGCCGAGGTCCCAGTAGAGCTTGGAGTTGCTGTCGTCGATCCGCCAGCCGGCGCCGGTGAAGGTGCCGCCCGACACGCTGTCGGCGGAGGTGGTGACGGCGAGGGACTCGTGGATCGACACGTCCTGAGCGAGGGCGAGGGGGAGAAGGAGAATGGCGACCTCGGCCGCCGACAAAGCACGGGCTGTGCCAACCGAATACTCGGCGTTCCACCGTGCCGCAGGACGAAAAACGCCCTTTGGATGTCTCAGGTTGGGGTCGGGGCGCCGGGGCGTGGGTGGGGCGGTGCTATGATCGTCGCGATGGCCCGCTTCCGGAGCCCGCAGCCGCCTCGATCGGCCCTCTCGACGCGGGTACTTCGCCGCGTGCTCGCAAGCGTCCTTCTCGTGTCACTCTCGGGCCCCGCGCGTGCCGACTCCACCTGCCCGGGCGCACCGGTGGCCGACCCCGGGGGCTTCGCAGGGCAGCTCATGGGCACGCCGCTCGCGGGCTGGCACGCCGAGCTTGACTGGATCGCCGCGGACTGGCGCGGCTCGCCTCGCACCTACGCGATCAGCTTCCGACGCGATCCGCACCTGAGCTGCGCCCTGGACGAGCCCTGGCCCCCGAGGGTGGTGTTCACCTTCGAGGCGGAGACCGGCGCCTTCACCGGCGAGCACGCGCTCGACCGCGTGGCCGTCTACGACGACGGTCACGTCGTCCCGGCGCTGGACCGGAAGCTGCGCGGCGCCGTGGCCTCGATCCAGCTCGACCCGGTCAGCCAGCGAGGCACCGCCTCCATCGTCGCCTGTGTGCCCGGGCGGAAAGGCGGCTACGTGGTTGGCGATGTCCCGCTCGCGCTCTGTGACTGAGCTCCCCGGCAACTCTCGGAGCCGCGCGTGACCGGCAGCGCAGCGCTCGCATCTGCGATGTCCGGGGGCATCGCGGCGCTGGCCGCCGCCGCCGTGCTGCTCGGCGTGCTCCGACGTGATCGTCCCCGGGCCTGGCTTGGTCTGGGCCTCTCGGCGCTCACGGCGATCGCGGGGCTCGCCGGATCGGTTTTCTCCCTTCGCGCCGCGTTCACCGATGTCGCGGCGGCCGACCCCGCCGAGAAGGCGAGTCGATTGGCCACTGGCATCGCCGAAGCCATCGTGCCGGCGGAGATCGGCTGGGGGGGCGCCTTCATCGTGCTCTCGCTCGCCCTGATCGGCCTGTGGGGGACGAGAGACGCCGACCGGTAGTCTTACAGCCTCCTTACACGCCGATTTTACCTCGCCGCCCGGTGCTACTGTGGGGGCTCCGTGCCATCCCCACCCCTCGCGATCGCGCTCCCCTGGACACTGGCTGGTTGCGGCGGCGGCGAGGCCGACATCGACTTCGTCGCGATCTCCGGCGACACCGTGCAACTCACCGTCGCCGAGGCGGGTCTCCAGTCCTTGGCCTTCGATGACTGCGAGGGCGACGCCGTGGTGGTGACGGTGGAGGAGCGTTTCGACCTTTTGCATCCCGCGCCCGTGGCAGTGCCGTGGGGATCCTGGTGTGGTCTCGCCGTGGAGTTCGAGGCCGACCCCTTCGAGGGTTCGCTCCGGCTCGAAGGCACCGCGCCGGCGGCCTTCACCGTCGCGCTGGACCCGGGCACCGCCGTGGTGGACACGAGCTTCGACGTGGACAGCGAGACCGTCCTGGTCCTCGACGCCGAGGCGCTCCTGCTGGCCAGCGTGGGGTCGGAGGCCATCGTCATCGGGCCGGACGAGGGCGCCGCGGAAGCCCTGGTGGACGTGGTGTCTGACGCGCTCTGGATCGGGACGGTGCAGGAGGCGCAGACGACGTGGGGCCCGCGCTGGTCGTTCATCGACCTCGACTTCGAGCTGAGTGCCACCGTCAACACCGGCGGTTGCGCCGGGCCCGGGGAGGGCGGCGGCGAGGGGGACGCCGACACCGATACCGATACCGATACCGATACCGATACCGACAGCGACAGCGACAGCGATGCCGACGCCTCCGCGGCCGGTGGGTGCGACGGTGCCGGCTCGGGCGGTGGGTGCGAGGGACAGAGCTCGTCCGGTGGCAGTTGCGACGACGGGAGTTCCGGCGGCGGCTCCTCGAGCAGTTGCGGCAGCGGCGGCGGCGGGTCGTGCGGCGGCAGCTGCGCGAGCGTGGTGCCGGTCGCGATCATCGCGTGGGGGCTCAGGCGGCGGCGGCGCTGAGCCGGAGGACCGCGACGCTTCGACCCAAATCCAGATTAGCGGCGCGCAATGATGCTGCTTCTGCACCTGGCCTGCGTTGCCCCGGGCGAAGATTCGGCCCGCGAGATCGCGGATCAGCCCGTCGACTCTGGCGGCGCCGACACCGGCGCACTCGACACCGGCGAGCCCGCCCCCGCCGAGCTCGTGGCTAGCGTCTGGCCCGTCGCGCCCTGCCCCGACTCCGAGTTCCGCGGTGCCGCGCAGGACGGCACCGAGGTCGCCTGCTCGTGGTCGAGCGGCGGGGTCGAGCTGGGTACCGACTGCCGCATGCTCGGCGAGGCCTCGGCGCTGCCGCCCGGCGCCACCGTCACCCTGCGCGTGACCGACGTGGCCGATGCCGGGCGGCAGGGGGAGACGAGCGTGACCGTGGGCCAGCCGCCCGACCTGGCGGTCACCGAGGCGACGAGCGGCCTGCTGAGCTTCCTCGACGGCGAGTCAGGGGCGCTGATGGAGCAGGTCGCGCTGGGGACGGGCTACCCCCTGCCGATCGCCGTGGCCGCCAGCGCCGACGGCACCACGGTGTGGGCCACCGCGCACCTCGCCGGCACCGTGTCCCGGGTGGAGGGGAGCCCACGGGCGGTCAGCGCCGTGGCCGAGCTCGACACCCAGCTCTAGTGGATCGCCGCCGACGAGGAGCGCGGGCGGCTGCTCGTCGCGGAGCAGGGAACGGGCTCAATCGCCGTGGTCGACGCGTCGACCTTGGCCTGGTCCGGGAGCCTCGCGCTGTCGCAAGCACCGGTGAGCGTGCGGCTCTCGGGTACCGACGCCTGGGTGGCGGCCCGCGCGCCGAAGAGCCCGGCGGGCAGCGTGGGCGTTTTCCCTCGCGACGACGGGCGGCGACTCTACGTGCCGGCGCTGCACGGCAACGCGATCGCGGTGATCGACACGGCGACCGAGGAAGCGCCTGCGGTCTGGAGCGCGGTGACCGGGCCACGGGCGGTGGCCTTCGTGCGGTAGTCGCGGCCGCGCGTAGGTGTCCCAGTGTACACTAATTGCGGAGTACAGCCGTGCCGACCAAGCTCATCGCCGTGCTCCTGGTGCTGCTCGCGGCCTGCGTCGCCGCCACCTCCTCCGCCGACAAGGACAGCCAGCTCGATGACACCGGCAGCATCGACTCTGGCGCGAGCGACACCAGCGAGATCGAGGGCGCGCTCGACGTTTCCACGGTGCGGATGACCGAGTGCGACGAAGACACCGGCGACCGCTACTGCAACGGCGAGCGCCGGGGTCTGAGGGCGGTCGACCTGGGCGGCGGCACGGTCGGCGTGTCGCACACGAACCTCTACATCTCATGTGGGAGCGTGACGGCCACGGCGAGGGCGACGGGCCAGACGATCGAGGTGAGCTACCGCGTGTCCGACGGAGCCGACTGCAGCTGCCAGCACCTGCTGGAGTACGAGATCTTCGGGGTCGAGGAAGGCCTGTGGACCATCGAGGCCTGGGACCAGGACACCGAGGTCGAGGTCGCGCCGGCGGAGTGAGGCCGCCCCTCGCGCCGCCTACCCCTCCGCCACCGCCCGGAAAGCCCTGATCGCGTCCTCCGAGCCCACCACCACCACGATGTCGCCCTGGGTGATGTTCGTCGCGCTGTGGGGCACCGTGACCAGCTCGCCGTCGGGGCGCCGCACCGCGATCACGCCGATGCCGTGCGTGTCGCGGAGCCGTAGCCCGGCAAGCGTGCCGTGCAGCTTGGGCCCGAGGCGCACGTCGTCGACCACCAGCGCCCGGTGCTCGCGATTGAAGAGCTGCTCCACGAACTCGGCGGCGTTGGGATGCAACAGCCGATGCGCCATGCGGGTGCCGGCGCTGGCGAAGGGGGAGACGATCGCGTTGGCACCGGCGCGAATGGCCTTGGGCCCCGCGTCGGCGTCTTCGACCCGCGTGATGATGTAGATGTGATCGTTGAGCTGTCGCACCGAGAGCGTGATGAACACGTTCACCGCACTCGACGGCGTGGCGATGGCCACGCCACGCGCGCGCTCGATGCCCGCCTCCCGCAAGACCGCGTCGGAGCTACCGTCGCCCACCAGGTGAAGTACGCCCGGGGGCAGGGCCTCGAGGTGCTGGGCGGTGCTGTCGATCACCACCACCCGGGCGCCCTCGTGGCGCAAGTCCTCGGCGATCTCGCGACCGAGGCGCCCGTAGCCGACGACGATGAAGTGATTGCTGAGCTGGGACATGCGCTGGCGACGACGGCGGTCGGAGAGATCCCGGACCAGTCCGCCGTCGACGACGTAGCCCGTGAGCGTGGCCACGGCGTAGCCGCCGGCGCCCACGGCGCCGAGGATGTAGGCCAGCGTGAAGTAGCGACCGGGCTCGGTGAGCGGCCGGATCTCGCCGTAGCCGATGGTGGTGATGGTGATGACGGCCATCCAAACGCTCTCGAGCCAGGTCCAGCCCTCGATCGTGCGGTAGCCCGCCACGCCTACGGTCACGACGCCCAGGAGGAGGGCCAGCGGCAGGCGCAGCTCGCGGAACATCGCGGCGCAGCCTAGCTCAGCGGGCCACGAGCACGCCCGCGCTCACGCGATCGGGGAGGTCTTTCCACGCGGCATAGAGCGCGGCGTGGGTGGGAAAGGCGCCGCCGAACCAATCGAGTTGCGAGAGGTTGGGCTGGAAGGCGCCGCCCGTGTCGGCGAGCACCGCGAGGCGCAGGACCGTCCCCTTGTTCGAGGGGTGCTGGATGGCGACCAGCCGACCGAGCCCGAGGTTGTACACGTCGCCGGCCACGGCCACCCCGGCCTCGAGCAGAACGTGGTCGCCACCGGCCACGCCATAGCCACGCGGGGCGGGCACCTCGGCGAAGTACCAGTAGCGATCCTGGTCGCGACCGCGCTTGCTACCCTCGTAGAGGATGCCGTTGCTCGCTTCGACATTGTAGAGTCGCGACAGGCCGCCGGGGAAGGTCACCTGGACGGAGCCCTGCATGATCGCGTCGTGCACGTGCTCCTCGCGGAGCCACGCGAGCGGCGTGGCCCCGCCCTGGTCGTAGGCCCCTTCCATCACCTCGCGACGGGTGTAGCGACTACGATCGGGCTCGCCCGGGTCGGCGTAGATCGCCTCGGTGTAGGTGGCGTCGGGCGCGGCGCGACCCTCGACCTGGACCACGAGGTAGCGCGTGAGGCGCAGCTCGCCGGGGGCGAGGCCGAGCTTCGCGGTGCGCCCGCCCGCCGGGGGTGTCCACCGGAAGTACTCGAAGTGGGTGGTGATCCACGCCGGGTCGAGCAGCTCGGCGTCGGTGGCGTTCGCGACCAGCTCGAGGGTGCGCAGGAGGCGCTCGGGGGCCACACCGATCTCGGCCAGCATCGTGGCCTGCGCCGGGTCGTCGGGATGGGCGCGGAGGTAGCGCAGCGTATCGGTCGCGACGCGGCGGAGCGCCGCCGAGTCGGTCGACACGCGCGCGCTCGCGAGCCCGGCCGACGAGAACACCGACACGGCCTCGATCTGCGAGCTGGTCGCGGTGCCTCCGGGGCCCCGGAGCTCCCACGCGAAGGCGGCGGCGACGAGCAACACGCCCACCCGGTAGCACAGCCGCGGTAGGCTCGCGGCGCCAAGCAAGGAGCGCCAATGTCAAACCCGGAGAACGAGAATCCTTACGCTGTGCTCCCGGCCCCGCCGTCGCACGCCGACCCTGATGGCATCCCAGGCTTGGACCTGCAGGGGCACCCCCGGGGGGCAGCTTCCCCCGAGTCCGGCCACGTCCCGCTGGCGAGCCCCTGGGCGCGGCTCGGAGCCAACATCCTCGACCGGATGCTCGTGCTGGGCGGTGGCGTGGCGATCGGCGTGGTGCTCGCCGTGCTCTCGGAGGCGCTCGGTCGTTCGGTCGAGGCCTTCGCCTTGGCCGGCGGTGGCGCAGCGATCCTCGGCCTCCTCGGTGTGCAGGTGCACCACCTCGTAACCCGAGGACAAACCATCGGAAAGCGCGCCCTCGGCCTTCGCATCGTCGACGCCGACGGCAACATCCCAGCGTGGGGCAAGCTGCTGATCGCGCGCGAGGGGAGTCGCTACGGCATGGGCTTCATCCCCTACCTTGGCGTCCTCCTCGGCCTCGCCGACGCGCTGATGATCTTCAGTGATCGCCACCAGACGCTGCACGACCGGGTGGCCGGCACGTACGTGGTCCTCGCCGACGGCACGGGCGCACCGGCGCGGGCTTCCGGCAGAGGGACCGGCGGTGCCTCCACCGTGGTCATCGCGCTCGTGGTGGGCTTCGGCGCGATCTTCATGATCGGCATCGTCGCCGCCATCGCCATCCCCAACTTCATCGCCATGCAGATGAAGGCGAAGCGCGCGGAGGTGCCCGCGAACCTCGACGAGATCCGAACCGCAGAGATCGCCTACGAGGCGGGCCACGGCACCTACGTGGCGGCCTCCAGCGAGGCGGAGGCCACTGCCCAGGGCGCGGGTAAACAACTTCGAGACTTCCCCTACGAGGGTGGCTGGACCGACCTGGGCTGGTTCCCCGACGGCCAGGTTCGCGGCGTGTACTGGGTGGAGCTCACCCCCGAGGGCTTCGCCGCCTATGGCGCCTGCGACGTCGACGGGAACGGCGACTACGCGGTGTACATGGCCACGGAGCACCAGGGCGCCCAGCTCACCACGCCGGGGGACGTGTACTGATAGGAGCCGGGCATGCGCGACGTCCTCGCCGAGCTCCTCGACCTCCTCCGCCTCGAACGTATCGAGGAGAACCTCTTCCGCGGCCAGTCGCAGGATCTCGGCTGGGGCGCCATTTTCGGGGGACAGGTGCTCGGGCAGGCGCTCTCCGCAGCGGCGCAGACGGTGCGTGCCGGGCGGGAGGTGCACTCGCTGCAGTCGTCCTTCTTGAGGCAGGGCGACGCGCGCCGTCCCGTGGTGTACCAGGTGGATCCGCTTCGCGATGGCACCAGCTTCTCCACGCGGCGGGTGCTCGCCATCCAGGGCGGCAAGCCCATCTTTGCGCTGACAGCTAGCTTCCAGCGCGACGAACCGGGCTTCGACCACGCCCACCCGATGCCAGGGGTGCCCGGTCCGGACGGGCTCGAGAGTGAGCTCGACCTCGCGCGTCGGAACGCGGCCAACATCCCCGAGCCCTTCCGCAAGATCGCCACCGCCGAGAGGCCCATCGAGATCCGTCCCTTGCAGCGTGTGAATCCGCTCGACCCGAAGCCGATGCCCCCCCGGCGACAGCTCTGGTACAAGGCGGCCGGTCCCCTCCCCGACGACCCCGGCGTACATCGCTACCTGCTCGCCTACGCATCGGACTTCAACTTCCTCACCACCGCGATGTTGCCCCACGCGGTGAGCTGGTTGACCCCGGGGATGCAGGTGGCGAGCCTCGACCCCGCGCTGTGGTTTCACCGGCCCTTCCGCTTCGACGAGTGGTTGCTCTTCGACGTCGAGAGCCCCTCGGCTTCCGGCGCGCGCGGCATGGTGACGGGGCGGTTTTTCAGTCGCGACGGGCAGCTCGTGGCCACGGTGGCGCAGGAGGGCCTGATGAGGAATCGAGCGGCGCCGGGTGCTAGGCTCGCCGAGTGAGTAGCCTGCCCTACGCCCTGGTCGTGGAGCCGAACACGCGGCGCGGCGACGTGTACGTGAGCGCCTGCCGCGAGGAGGGGCTCGACCCCACCATCGCGGTGAGCAACGAGGAGGCGCAGGCCACCGTGCGCGCGCGAGGTTTGCCGGAGCTCGTGCTTGTCGAGCTGACGATGGCCAACGTCAACGGCTACCAGCTGCTCTCGGGGCTGCGGCACCAGCACCCCGATCGCCGGGTGCCGGCGGTCGTCGTGTCCGCCTTCGGCGCGCTCCGCGACTCGGCGTGGACGATGCGCGAGGCCTTGTCGATCGAGGCGGTGCTCGACACGCAGGTGGCCGAGAGCGGCGTGCGTCTTGCCTTGCGACGAGCGCTGGGCCGCGCCTCGGTGCCGATGGCGGAGCCGGACAACCGGCCGGATCCGCACCGCGAGCGCGTGCGCCTCGCTCGGCTACGGGAGACCGGGCTCATCGACGCGACCGCAGCCTCGGAGGCGCTGGATCGACTCGTGCACACCGTCGCGAGCGCCTTCGACGTCGAGGCGGCCCTCTGCTCGATCCTGACGCAAGACCGCGAGGTTGTCCTCGCGCACACCGGCCTCACCGGGAGCCTCGCCCGCGAGCGGGGCACGGCGCGGGCCAGCAGCATCGGGCGACACGTCATCGAGGCGGTCGGTCGCGAGGCGCTGGTGATCGACGACGCGCGGCAACACCCCACGTTCGCGAGCAACCCACTCGTTCGCGAGGGAACAGTCCGCGGCTTCGCCGGGGTGCCCCTCATCGCCGCCGACGGCACCACGCTCGGCGCGCTCTGCCTGCTGGACAGCCGTGCGCTCTCGCTGTCGCTCGATGGGCTCGACGAGCTGCACCACCTCGCCCGCCGGGTGAGCGGCGAGTTGGAGGTCTTCGTCGCGCGGCGGCCACGCCTGCCCGGCGACGTCGACCAGGCCTACGCGCTGCACCATCTCCACGCCGTGCTCCAACACCTCGAGCAGCCCGTGGCCCTGTGGGGTCCCGAGGGCCGGGTGAGACTGGTGAACGCCGCGCTCTGCGCGATGCTCAGCGCGCCCCAGGACCGTCTTCTCGGGCTCGACCGCGGCACGTTTGCCCGTGTGCTCGCAAACCTCTCCGCCGATCCGACCCTGGCACAGGTGATGTCGCGACTTGGCGCCGATCCGGCGGTGGCCCACGAGGAGATGGTGCTCCTCGGCACGCCCGAGCGCGTGATGCGCTGGAGCACCAAGCCCGTTCCCCTTCCCGATGGCGACGGTCAGCTCGACGCCTGGCGCGACATCAGCGCCGAGCGCGAGCTCGAGCGCGTGGCCATCACCGACCCGTTGACGGGACTGGCCAATCGCCGTGGCGGGGAAGACGCGATGCGTCGCGAGGTGGCCCGGTGCAAGCGCCTCGGACAGCCGATGACGCTGCTCTTGCTCGACATCGACCACTTCAAGGCGGTGAACGACAAGCACGGGCACGCGATCGGTGACCGCGTGCTGCGCGCAGTCGCCAGAATCGTGTCGCGACAGCTACGTGCGAGCGATCTCGCGGTGCGGTGGGGCGGCGAGGAGTTCCTCGCGATCCTGCCGAGCACCGACCTCCCCACCGGACGGCAGGTGGCCGAGCGCATCCGCAAGGCGGTGGCCGACACGATGATCGACCCGGTGGGCAACGTGACGCTGTCGATCGGCAGCGCCCAGCTCGACAAGAGCTTCGATCCGCTCGGCGCCCTCGCCATGGCCGATGCCCGGCTCTACGAGGCGAAGGCGAACGGGCGCAACGCCACGCGCTGAGCCAAGTTGCCCGGCTGGGCAACTGCGGGGTTGGGGAGAGGGCCACGTCGGACGTGCGACCTGCGCGACCGACGCCGCAGGCCGGAAAGCGAAGCTTGGAGGCTGGAGGGCATGGCCCGGTAGGGGGAGGGGCCGGCGAGGCCACTTCCCCTGCAGCTTGATAACCCCGCGGGCTTGTCGGCCCCGGTCCTCGCCCCCGTCACCACCCGTACCATCGTGCGGCTCGCCCTCCCGGCGGCGGCGTCGGCTCTGCTCAACAACGCCTTCCGCGTGATCGACCAGCTCGCGGCAGGGGGCATCAGCACCCCGGCCCAGGCGGCCATCGGTAGCTGCACCTTTGTGCTCATCGCCTGCTACGCGGCGCACCTGGTGGTGGCGGGGGGCGTCGGGCCGCTGCTCGCTCGCGCGGTGGGCGCCGGTGACCGTGACCTCGCCCAGCGCACCATCGGCACCGGCCTTGCCGCGAGCCTGCTCTCCTACGTGGCGGTGGCCCTCGTCGTCGGCCTCGGCGCGACGCCCATCGCGGGCAGCATCGGGCTCACCGGCGAGACCGCCACCCACGCCGCCACCTTCATCCGTACCATCGCGCTCTTCGGCCTTCCCCTCGCCTTCGCGCCTACCATCGACGCGATCCTCGTGTCGCGCGGTCAGACCGGCCGGATGATGGCGCTCCAGGTGAGCGCGGCGGTGCTCAACTGGGCGCTCAACCCCATCCTCATCCACGACCTTGGTCTCGGCGTGGCCGGCGCGGCCTGGGCCACGGTCATCTCTCGGGTGCCTGCCACCGCGCTCGGGCTCTGGTTCGCCACCCGTCCCGACGGGGCGCGCATCGCGACCGACGACACGCTCCGCCGCATCACGCGCGTGGGCTTTCCGGTCGCCACCAACGTGCTCGCCTACGCGCTCGTCTACTTCCTGATGCTGCGCACCACGATCTCGCCGCTCGGTCCCACGGTCAACGCCGCGCTCGGGATCGGCTTCTCGGCGCTGGAGGGCATCACCTACCCGCTGTTCCTAGGGCTCTCGCTGGCCGTCACCTCGGTGGTGGGCCGGGAACTCGGCGCGGGGCGTCCCGAGGAGGCGCGTCGGGCGGCCCGCCTGGCGCTCCCGTTGACCACCGCGCTCGGCGTCGCCAGCGGATGCATCTTCTGGTTTCTCGCACCGGTCATCTGCGCGCCCTTCACCGACGATCCCGCCGTGCTCGCCGAAGCGGTGAAGTACGCCCGGGCCCTCGGCTGGTCGCAACCGAGCGTCGCCTGGGAGGCCCTCGCCGAGGGTGTGCTCCTCGGCGCCGGCGCGTCGCGCACCGTTTTCTGGCTGTCAGCACCGATCAACGCGCTGAGGATTCCGCTGGGCTACCTGCTCGCGATCAGCTTCGGCTGGGCAGCCGACGGCGCCTGGTGGGCGATCAACCTGACATCTTTTCTGAAGTCGGGGCTGAAGGGCCTGGCTGCGGCGCGCGGGGGGTGGGTCGGGACGAGGGTGTGAACGCGATAGCCCCGCCGCATGCCCGGCCTGTTGCGCGTGCGTGGCGCGTGCGAGCACAACCTGCGTCACGTCGACGTCGACATCCCCCACGGCAAGCTGGTGGTGATGTGCGGGGTGAGCGGGAGCGGCAAGTCGTCGCTTGCTTTCGACACGATCCACGCGGAGTCGCAACGACGATTCGTGGAGGCGATGTCGAGCTGGGTGCGCGCGCAGGTGGGCCAGGCGCCTCGTCCCCAGGTGGAGTGGATGGACGGGCTCTTGCCCAGCATCGGCGTCGCCCAGCGAGGGCCCGCCGCCCCCGGCCCGAGACAAACGGTCGCGACCGCATCGGAGACCTACGATCTGTTGCGCGTGCTCTATGCGCGCGCCGGCGAACAACACTGCCCCGTTTGTGACGCGCCCGTGCGCAGTCACCCGGTCGACGCCATCGTCCGTGAGCTGCTCGCGGTGCCCGAGGGCACGCCGCTGTCGATCCTGGCCCCCATCGCCCGCGGCCGGGCCGACATTCGACCCATCCTGGAAGAGCTGAGTCGGCAGGGCTTCCTCCGCGCCCGGGTGGACGGTCAGCCCGTGATGCTGGACGAACTCCCGAAGTTCGCACCCGCGCCGCACGATGTCGACCTCGTGGTGGACCGCTTCCGAGCAGGCCCCGACAAGCGCGACCGCTTACAGGAGTCTGTCGCGACCGCGCTCCGCGCTGGCAAGGGCGAGGTGGAGGTCGACGGCGTGGGGCGCTGGGCCACGCGCGCGCGCTGTCCCAAGGGGCATGGCGAGCTGCCAGTCCTGTCGCCGCGACTGTTCTCCTTCAACAGCCCCGCGGGGGCCTGTCCCGAGTGCAAGGGGCTCGGCGTGGTCACCGAGGTCGATGTCGACGCGCTGGTCGAGGGTTCGCGGTCACTCGCCGAGGGCGCGGTGCGCACCTGGACCGACCACAACCGGGCCACGATGCTCAAGTGGGCGGCGGCGCAGGGGATGGACACGACCCTGCCGTGGTCGCAGCTGCCCTGGAAAGACCGCGAGCGAGTACTCAATGGCGACGGCGCGACCGAGGGCGCCATCGCCACCGCGCGTCGTAAGCCCGACGAGGCGTGGACAGCGGAGAAGCCCTGCTCTGCCTGCCAGGGCGCGCGGCTGGGGCCGGCGTCGCGGGCGGTCCGAGTGGGCGGGCGATCGCTGGCGCAGGTGTTGTCCCTCGAGATTCGCG
This sequence comes from Pseudomonadota bacterium, assembly GCA_005778355.1. Taxonomy (GTDB): domain Bacteria; phylum Myxococcota_A; class UBA796; order UBA796; family SXON01; genus SXON01. The sequence continues at coordinate 30,322 of SXON01000064.1, forward strand.
TGTCGCGACACGAGCTGGCGGACATCGAGCGCACACCGATCACCGCCCCCGTCCTCGACGAGCTCGGTCGCCGCCTCGCCTTCCTCGACCGGGTGGGTCTCGGCTACCTCTCGCTGGAGCGGGCAGCGGCCACGCTCTCCGGGGGCGAGTGGCAGCGCCTGCGACTCGCGGCGCAGGTGGGCAACGGCCTCGCTGGCGTGCTTTACGTGCTCGACGAGCCCACCGCGGGCCTGCACGCCGACGACACCGCGCGGCTGGTGGGGCTCCTGCGCGAGCTGGTCGATGCCGGGAACACCGTGCTCGCGGTGGAGCACGACCCGGCGGTGATCGCGGCGGCCGACTGGGTGATCGAGGTGGGCCCCGGCGCCGGCGCCGAGGGGGGACAGGTCCGCTACACCGGCGAACGCGAGGCTTTCTACGCCGGGGAAACGGTTACCGCACGCTGGGCGACGGGTCGTGAGGAGATGCCACCGGCGCCGCGCTGCACGCCCCGTGCCTGGCTTCACCTCTCGGATCTCTCCGGTCACAACCTCTACGGCGAGGCGCGCTTCCCCCTCGGGGTGCTCTGCGGCGTGGCGGGACCGAGCGGCGCGGGCAAGTCCTCGCTGGTCTTCGACACCCTCGCCCCCGCGCTCTCCGGGCGACACGGACTCCCCTGCCGACTGGAGGGCAACGTCCGTCGCCTCGTGCGGGTAGACGGGGGCCTCTCGCGGGGCACCGCGCGCTCCACGCTCGCGACGGCGGCACGCCTCTGGGAGCCGATCCGGCAGGTATACGCGCGTACCCCCGAGGCGAAACTGCGCGGCTTCGGGCCGGAACGTTTCAGCGCGGGCGCGCCCGGGGGGCGCTGCGAGGCCTGCCACGGCGAGGGGCAGCGCCGCGTGGCGATGCACTTCTTGCC
>SXON01000065.1 GCA_005778355.1 Pseudomonadota bacterium
ACCGACTGGTGCTTGCCGTGACCGAGGTCCAGAACCCCATCGAGCAGGAGGGCACCTACCCCTTGCCGGAAGCTCAGGTCGACCGCTTCACGATGAAGCTCCTCGTCCGCTACCCGAGCGCGGAGGAAGAGCGCGTGATCCTGGAACGTTCCGCGTTGCCCCCCGGCAAGCCGAGCCCCGTCCTGAGCCCCGAGCGGCTGGTGGAGCTGCAGGCCCTCTGTCGCCGGGTCACGGTGAAGCCGGTGCTGCAGAGCTACATCGTGAGCCTCGTCCAGGCCACGCGTACCCCCGGCTCGATCTCGGCCAAGCTGGCCCGTTTCGTGCAATTCGGCGCCTCTCCGCGCGCCACGATCGCGCTCTCGGCGGTCGCCAAGGCGGTGGCGCTCGCCGACGGTCGCGACTTCGCCACGCCCGACGACGTGAAGGAGATCGCGCCCGACGTGCTCCGTCACCGGCTCATGCTCACGTACGAGGCCGAAGCCGAGGGCGTGGACGCCGACGGCGTCATCCGCGAGATCCTCGCCTCCGTTCGCACCCCGTAGCGTCGCCCGTGCTCACCCCGGAAGACCTCAAGCAGATCGGCCGGCTGCACGTGCAGATCGGCCGGAGTGTGGATGCGCTGCTCGCGGGCGAGTATCGGTCTGCCTTCCGTGGCTCCGGCATGGAGTTCGAGGAGGTACGCCCCTACGCAGCAGGCGACGATATCCGGCGTATCGACTGGAACGTTACCGCCCGCAGTGGGGAGCCCTTTCTGAAGGTTTTCCGCGAGGAGCGTGAGCTCACGATGCTGCTGGTCATCGACCGCAGCGGCTCCGTGCGCTTCGGCACGGGGGGGCGCGACGGGCGCACCGACAAGCGCCTGCAGGTCGCTCGACTCGCGGGCGCGCTCGCCTACGTCGCGCTTCGTAGCAATGATCGCGTGGGCCTCCTGAGTTTTTCCGACGGCGTGGAACGCTTCCTGCCGCCCCGGAAGTCGCGGGGGCACGGGTGGCAGGTGATCCGCGAGGCCTTCGCCACCGTGGAGGAGGACCGCGCCACCAACCTTGCCGTAGCGCTCTCGAAGGCACACACGGTATTACGACGCAGGGCGGCGGTGATCGTCCTGAGCGACTTCGTCACCCCACGCGGGTGGGAAGACCCGATGCGCGTGCTGCTCCGGCGTCACCGAGTTCACGCCTTCATGGTCCACGACCCTGCCGAACTGTCGCTCGGCAAGCTCGGCCTGGTCAGCGTCCGCGATGGGGAGACGGGCGCCTTGTCCACCCTCGACGCGGGCGCCACGTTGGCCCGGCAGTCGGTGCTGTCGCGCCTGTCGGAAATCCGGCGTCTCGGCGTGACCGCGAGCGCGGTCAGCACGGCCGACGATGCCTTCCAGCGTTTGCACGCTCACTTCCGGGGGGCGGCGTGATCCTGCTCCTTGCCTGTGCCGACGCTCCCGTGCCTGCGGCGCCTGCGGCGGCGGTGTACATCGACGCCCAGCGCGTGCACGAGGGCACCCCGGCCACCGTGCACGCCCCGGCGGGGTCGACCGTGGAGGCGAGTGACGGGCTGGTCGCGACAGCGAGCAGCGAGGAGACGTGGGAGCTACGTGGCGATCCCGGGAGCTACATCGTCACCGTCCTGCCGCCCGGGGCCGCTTCGGTGCGACTCTTCGTGGACATCGGCGTGGAGGGGCCCAAGGCCGGCGAGCTCGACGACATCGTCTCGATACCTCCCGAGCCCAATCCCACCTGGCCGATCTGGGTGGGCAGCGCCGCCGCGCTCGCGACGGCGGTCGCGCTCGCCTACGTCGCCTGGCAGCGCTTCAAGCCGGCACCCCCGCCGCCCATCCCCGAGCCGCCGCACCTCGTGGCCCTGCGTGAGTGGTCGCGCCTTCGCGCGCGCACCGATCTCGCTCCTGGGGAGATCGCGAGGCAGATGTCGGAGATCTTCCGCACCTGGGTCGGCACCGCGTACGGCTTCCCTGCCACGCGGCGCACCACTCGCGAGATTGTCGACAACCTCGCGGGGCTGCTCACCGCCGCCGAGCTCGACGCCACTCGACGGCTACTCATGGCCACTGACCTCGTGAAGTTTGCAGAGCGAGCGGAACACGCAGATCTCTTCGCCCGTCTGGACGACGACTTCCGCGCGCTGGTTCGGCCGGTACGGAGGTCGGACCGTGCTTGAGTGGGCGAGTCCGCTGTGGTTCCTGGCGCTCCCGGCCGTCCTCTTGCCTCTCGCGGGCGAGTGGCGCCCCTGGGCGATTCGTTTCTCCGCGCTCACGCTAGTGGAGGCGCGCTGGACGGCGAGGCGCTCGCTCGCCGCGTTGCCTGCGCTCTTGCGCGCCGCCAGCATCGGCCTGGTTGTCGTCGCGCTGGCCCGGCCTCAACTCGTGGAGCGCGAGACCGTGCGCGAGTCCGAGGGCGTGGACATCATGCTGGCGATCGACACGTCGGGATCGATGCGCACGCAAGACATGGAGTCCGGGGGGCGCGCCTACTCCCGCCTTGAGGCGGCCAAGGCCGTGATGCGGCAGTTCGTCGAGGGGCGGCCCGAGGACCGGGTGGGCGTCGTGGCCTTCGGCGCCGAGGCCTTCGTCCAGGCGCCGCTCACGCTCGATCACGCGGTGCTCGACGAGTTCATCTCGGCGATGGACATTGGGATGGCCGGGCAATCGACGGCGGTCGGCGACGCCATCGCGGTGTCGGCCAAGCACATGAAAGAGCTCCCTGCGCCCTCGAAGATTGTGGTGCTCGTCACCGACGGGCAGTCCACGGCCGGCCAGGTCGACCCGATCCCCGCCGCCCAGGCAGCGGCGGCGCTAGGGGTGAAGGTGTACACCATCGGCGTGGGCGCGGCGGGCGGCCGCGGCCTGCTTGGCGGGCTGCTCGGTGGCACGGGCGCGCAGATCGACGAGGCGACACTTCGCCGGGTGGCGGCGCTGACCGGTGCCCAGTACTGGCGCGCCGCCGACGCCAACGCGCTGGCGCAGGTGTATGCGACCATCGACGAGCTCGAACGCAGCCCCGCGAAGGTGAAGGAGTACGTTCACAGGGACGAGCTGTACCTGCGCTACGTGCTGTGGGCCGTCGGCCTCATGGTGGTCGAGCTTTTGCTCTCGGTGGGACCGTTGCGGAGGCTCCCTTGAACTGGGCCACGCCGTCCTACGCCTGGCTGTTTGGTCTCGTAGGCGCGGCGGCGTTCCTGGTCGTTCGCGCCTTTCGGCAGCGGTCGCGCCTCGTGACTCAACTCGGCGCGCTGGTTCCCCCCGCAGCGACCCGGGCTCGAGCTTGGCAAGCGGTGCTCGCCCCGCAAGCCCTCGCCCTCCTGGTGCTGGCCGCGCTGGGACCGAGGATCGGCTTCGAGTGGGTGCAGCGAAAGGTGGAGGGGGTGGCCATCGCCGTGGTGCTCGACGTGAGCAAGAGTATGGACGCTCAGGACGTCTCGCCGTCGCGACTGGAGCGCGCGCGCCGGGAACTCGCCGACCTGGTGGGGGTCATGAAGGGCGATGCCGTGGGCCTGGTGCTCGTGGCAAATGGGGCCTTCGTGCGCATGCCGCTCACCATCGACTATGGCACCTTCCTGTGGGGTCTCGAAGACACCACGACCGCCACGATCACGGCGCAGGGCACGTCGATGGCGGGCGGGCTCGAGGCTGCCGTGAAGCTGCTCGGCGGCGCGGCCGGCAACGGTCGCGCGATACTCGTCGTGAGTGACGGGGAGTTCCACGACCCATCGAGCGCGCTCGACGCGGCGGTCGCCACCGCGCGCGAGGCCGAGATCCCCATCTACGCGCTTGGCATCGGGGAGTCCGCGGGGGCGCCGATCCCGCTGGCGGAGGGCGGCTTCAAGAAGGACAGCGCGGGCAACATGGTGCTGAGCAAGCTCGACGAGGACAAGCTCCGCGCCCTTGCCTCCGGCACCGGCGGGGCCTACGTCCGCGCGGTGGTGAGCGACGACGACGTGCGCGGGCTGTACGAGGGACAAATCCGCGCCCGGCTCGAGGCCGCCGAACGTGGAGTTCGTCGTGAGAAGGTATGGTTTGAACGATTCCAGTGGCCGCTCGCTGCCGCGCTCGTCACCATGATTGCCCACGCTCTCTTCGGCATCGGGACCCGTCCCCGGGTGGCGCGAGGCGTCGCGAAAGCGGCGGTGCTCGCGCTGGTCCTCTTGCCCTTAGCCAGCGCTCAGGCCAGCCCTCGGGAGGAGGGGCTCGCCGCGCATGCGCAGAAGGACTGGGCTGCGGCTATCGACAAGCTCGGACAGGCGCGCGTGGACAACCCGGCCGACGCCGCCGTGGGACGGGCCCTCGCTGAGTCGCTTTACCGCGCAGGCCGCTATCGGGAGTCCGAGCAGGTGTACGACTCGCTGGCGATGGCGGATGTGGAACAAAAGGCGACGTACCTATACAATGCGGGCAGTGCAGCCTATCGCGGTGGGCGGCTCGACGACGCGGCGCAGCGTTTCGAGGCGGCGGCCGAAGCCGACCCCAGGCTCGAGGCGGCGAGTAAGAACGCGGCGGTGGTGCGGCGCGAGATCGCCCTGCGCGAGCAACCGCCGCAGCAAGAGCCTGAACCGCAGCCCGAGGGCGGGGAAGGCGAGGAGAACGAGGAGTCGCAAGAGGGCACGCCCAGCCAGCCGTCGGGGGAGGGCGAGGGCGAGCCGAACCAGGGCAAGGGTGGCGAGGGGCAGGAGCAGCCGCCCGAGGAGCAGGGCGAGCCCGGCGCGGAGGGTGAGCCACAGGGCGAGGGCTTCACCCCAGGCGAGGAGCAGGGGGGGGCGGAGCAGGGTAGCGAGGCAGAGGAGGGCGCCGTCGTTTCCGATCCCAAGGCGGAGGGCGAGATGAGCGAGGCCGAGGCAGCCCGGCTCGTGGACAGCGTCAAGGACGGCCGTCCCCACGTTCAGCTGACGGGACGCGACACGGAGAAGGACTGGTGATCGCGATTGTCGCCTCGGTCGCGCTGGCCGCGCAGGTGGCGCTGCAACTCGACGAGCGCGAGGTGCGCGCGGGGGAGACCATCGGTCTGACGCTGCAAGTCGTCGACGCGCGGCTCAAGGTGCCCCCCACTATCGACGCCCCGCCCGGCCTGCGGGTGAGCTTCGTCACCCAGACCTCGACGCGCGCGATGATGAACTTCGACAGTGTCACCATCCAGACCTTCCGCTACGAGGTGGCCGCCCTGGAAGCCGGCGACTACACCCTGGGCCCTGTCCAACTCACCGCGGCTGAAGGGCAGATCTCCGCGCCGGCCGTGAAACTGCACGTGGCACCGCGCCCGGCGGGGAGCCTCGACAAACTGGTGGCCGACCTCGGGAGCCAGGGTGGGGTGGCCTACGTCGGCCAGGTCCTGGTGTACCACCTCGCCTACAAGACCTCATCGCGACTGGTAAACGCGCGGTGGGCGCCGCCCGAAGTGGAGGGGCTCACCCCTGAGCCCAACGTCGAGCCGGTCACCACCGAGTACGATCTTGTCGATCCTGGCGGGAAGGGCGCCGAGCTCTGGTACGCCTACCGTGCCTCCAAGCCGGGGAAGATCGAGATTCCCGCCGGGGTGCTGCTCGCGCAATTCGCCACCGAGCGGCGGCGCCGTCCCTCGCCGTTTGGTAGCGACCCTTTCTTCGGCGACCTTCCGGGACTCTCCGACGTGCGCACCGAGAACGTGGCGAGCGAGCGCATTGCGCTGGAGATTCGCCCGCTGCCTGCGGGCGCGCCCAGCGACTACAGCGGTCTCGTCGGCGAGTTCAGCGTCGACGTGCAGGCCTCGAGCGGCCGCGCGGCGGTGGGCGACACGGTGACGCTCGACGTGAACGTGGCCGGTTCCGGTCCGCTGGGTGGGGTCAAACTACCCTCGTTGAACCTGGATGGGGTCCGGGTGTACGACGATACCCCGGCCGTGACCGCCGCGCTCTCCGAGGGGCGGCTGAAGGCGACGGCGCAGTTCAAGCGCGCCATCGTCCCGGAGAGGCCGGGGACGATCGAGTTGCCCGCGGTCAACCTGTCCTGGTTCGACCCCGCGAAGGGCGAGTACGTGGTCCACCAGGGGGCGGCCGTCCGGCTCGAGGTCGGCGGCAGCGTCGACCCCGCCGCAGTCGAGGGCTTCGGTGGCACCGCGGTGAACAAGAGCGCCGTGGCCGCTCTTGGCGACGACATCCTCCCGGTGCGCACCGCACCCGCCACCTCCGCGCCGTGGCCGGGGCACTACGCGTGGGCGCTGCTGCTGCCTGGATCGGTCATGTTGATCTCCGAGTTCGTGTCGCGACTGAGGCCGCGTCGGCTGGTGCCCGTCGCGGCGCGGCAGGGTTTCGGCGATCTCCCCGCCGACCCCGAGGCCCGGCTTGGCGCGCTGGAGCGGATCTTCCAGGAGGCAGCGGCGATGCGTCTCGACTGCGCCGAGGGCGAAGTCACGCGCGAGCGCGTAGCGACGCTGGGCGACGAGGCCGTGGCGTGTTTCCGCGAGCTCGAGCTCGCTCGTTACCGGGGCGGCGGCGAGGTGGACGAGTCGCGGTTGCGGCGGTGGGTGGAGGGCAAGTGATCTGGTCGATGGCCATGGCCGCTAGCCTCGAGAGCGCCGCGGAGGCGGTGGCGAGCGGCGACTACGCGGCGGCCGAGGCGGCCTATGCGGAGGCCGTCGCCGGGGGAGCCGTCAGCGCCGATCTCTACTACAACCTTGGCAACGTGCTCTACCGCCAGGATCGCGTTGCGGACGCTATCCTCGCGTGGCGGCGCGCCGCCGTGCTCGCGCCGCGCGATCCCGACGTGTCGGCCAAT
>SXON01000066.1 GCA_005778355.1 Pseudomonadota bacterium
GACTTCACCATCGAGGTGGAGCGCGCGCTTCGCGTGCTCGACGGGGCCGTGCTCGTGCTCTGCGCGGTGGCCGGCGTGCAGTCCCAGTCCCTCACCGTCGACCGGCAGATGCGTCGCTACAACGTCCCGCGCCTCGCCTTCGTCAACAAGTGTGACCGCCAGGGCGCCAACCCCTACCGCGTCACCGACCAGCTCCGCGAGAAGCTCGGCCACAACGCGGTGATGGTCACCCTGCCCATCGGCCTCGAGGAGAAGCACAACGGGATCATCGATCTCGTGAAGATGAAGGCCTACTACTTCGACGGCGACAACGGTGAGAACCTGCGCGCTGAGGAGATCCCGGCCGAGATGGCCGCCCACGTCCAAGAGTACCGCGACCTCTTGCTCGACAAGGTGTCGATGTACTCCGACAAGTTGATGGAGGAGATCCTCGAAGAGCGCGTCCAAGAAGACACGATCAACGAGGCGATCCGCGCCGGCGTCAACTCGCTCAAGCTCGTCCCCGTGTTCTGCGGCAGCGCCTACAAGAACCGCGGCGTGCAAGTGCTGCTCAACGGCGTGGTCAAGTACCTCCCGGCGCCCCCCGACGTCCGGAACGAGGCGGTCGACCTGGGCAAGAACGAGGAGAAGCTCGTCATCCCCTCCGACGCCACCGGCCCGCTGCTGATGCTCGCGTTCAAGCTCGAAGACGGGCGCTACGGCCAGCTCACCTACCTGCGCGTGTATCAGGGCACAGTCCGCAAGGGCGACACCATCGTCAACGCTCGCAACGGCCAGAAGCTGAAGGTCGGTCGTCTGGTCCGCATGCACAGCAACGAGATGGAAGACATCGAGGACACCAGCGCCGGCGACATCATCGCGATCTTCGGCGTCGACTGCTACTCGGGCGACACCTTCCACGATGGCACGCTCAACGTCGCGATGTCGTCGATGCACGTGCCCGCGGCGGTCATCGACCTCACCATCAAGCCCAAGACCCAGGCCGGCCAGTCCAACATGTCGAAGGCGCTCCGCCGCTTCAGCAAGGAAGACCCCACCTTCCGCGTGTCGAGCGACCCGGAAACCGGCGACACCATCATCTCCGGCATGGGCGAGCGCCACCTCGACGTGTACGTGGAGCGCATGAAGCGCGAGTACGGTTGCGAGGTGCTCACCTCCCCGCCGCGCGTGGCCTACCGCGAGACCATCAGCCAGAAGGCCGAGTTCAACTACACCCACAAGAAGCAGACCGGCGGATCTGGCCAGTACGGCCGCGTGGCCGGCTGGATGGAACCCGGCGAGGGCGGCTACGAGTTCATCGACGACATCGTCGGCGGCTCCATCCCCCGCGAGTTCATCCCGAGCTGCGACAAGGGCTTCAAGAAGTGCCTCGAGAAGGGCGAGCTCATCGGCGCGAACATCGTGGGCATCAAGGTCGGCATCAACGACGGCCAGTTCCACGCGGTGGACAGTAGCGACATCGCCTTCCAGCTCGCCGCCGTGGGTGGCTTCCGCGAGGCCTACAGCAAGGCCAAGCCGGTGGTGCTCGAGCCGATCATGAAGGTGGGGCTCGAGGGCCCGGCCGAGTTCCACGGCGCCATGGTGGGCACGCTCATGCAGCGTCGCGGCATCATCATCGGCAGCCAGGAAGTCGATGGCTTCTCGCAGATCGAGGCCGAGGTGCCCCTCGCCGAGATGTTCGGGTACTCCACCACCCTGCGCTCCGCGACGCAGGGCAAGGCGGAGTTCACGATGGAGTTCGCCCGCTACTCGGTGGCGCCGAACAACATCACCGATGAGCTGGTGAAGAAGTACCAGCAGGAGAAGAAGGAGAAGTAGTTGGCGCACCCGGGGCCCTCCCACGACCGGGCGGCGCTCCGTGCGCTGCAAACCATCCTGCCCGGCGGCTTGCGCCCCGGGCAGCTTGGAGCGATTGTGTCGCGACCCGGTGTGGGCAAGACACAGCTCTTGATCCACCTCGCGCTCGACCGACTGGTGAGCGGCCAACCTGTGCTCCACGTGGCGGTGCGCGAGCCGGCGGCCGCCGTGCGCGACGCCTACGACTCGATGATGAGCGGGCTCTACGGCCACCTCAAGCCGCTCGAACGCAGCGAGGCGGCGCTGGGCGTGGAGCGCCTCCGGGTGATTCACGCCACCCGAGGCCGCGCTCCCGACGTATCGCGACTAGGCGACGTGCTCGACGTGCTCCACGAGCTGATCGACGCCAAGCCCCGGATGGTGGTCATCGACGGCATGGCGCCGCCCGAAGGCAACGCGCTGCGCGAGCTAGCCGTGCAGCGCAACGTGGCGATTTGGACCGCGTTTTCTCGCGACGACGAGGGCGGCCCGGTGGCCGCCGACGTGGTGCTCGAGCTCTACAACGACAACGGCCAGCTGGCGATCCGCGCGCTCGCGGGCTCCGACCACGCGCCGGTTCGACTCGGGGCCGGCGCCTTCGCGGGTGTGCCCAGCGGGGTCGACGCGACTGGGCGCCCCGAGGCCGCCGACTGCACGCTGTTCTCGGGCGGCGTCACCGGGGCCGAGGCGGCGTTCGGCGAGGCGGCTGAGCGCCACGGCGTGCGCGAGGTCAACTTCACCTTCGATGGGCACGCGCAGGCCCGCAAACGCGGTGCGCACCCTCTCACCGCCCGCGAGCTGGCTGAGGGCGACGTCTCCCTCGCCTACGTGTCGCGACGGCTCCGTCGAGGGTACAGCGAGAGCACCTCGATCCGGCGCGTCTTGCAGAGCCTTTGGCACCAGGTGCGGAGCTCACAGGTGGTGTACGTCGTGGGCACGATCCAGGAAGACGGCACCGTCACCGGCGGCACCGGCTGGTCGGTGGAGCTCGCGCGGATGTGGAACAAGCGGCTCTGGGTCTTCGACCAGGACAAGGAGCAGTGGTTCCGGTGGACGGGTGACGAGTGGTTCGCGGCCGAGCCCGTCATCGACGCGGGCACCGTCTGCGGGACGGGCACCCGGCAGCTCACCGCTCCCGGGCGCGCGGCGATCGACGCCCTCTTTCTGCGCTCTTTCGGCGAGCCTTGACGCCACGCGAGGCATCCGATAGCAGCCGCCGCTCTCAGGATTAGGTCGATGTACGCAGTCGTGGTGACCGGCGGCAAGCAATATCGGGTCTCGCAAGGCGCCGAGGTGGTCGTGGACCGTCTCTCCGCCGACGTGGGCGCCTCGGTGGAGTTGTCCGACGTGTTGATGGTCGGTGGTGAGAACACCCAGATCGGCACCCCCAAGGTGGCCGGCGCCAAGGTCTCCGCCACGGTGGTGGCGCACGAGCAGGGCGAGAAGACGGAGTACATCCGTTATCTCCACCGCCAGCGTCGTCGTAAGCAGAAGAACGGTCGGGCGAAGCTCACCGTCCTCAAGATCAACGTGATCGAGGTCTGAAATGGCACACAAGAAAGGTCAAGGTAGCTCGCGCAACGGTCGCGACAGCAACCCGCAGTACCGTGGCGTGAAGGTCGGCGACGGCCAGGCCGTCACCACCGGCGCCATCCTCGTGCGCCAGCTCGGGTCGAAGTTCCACGCCGGCAAGAACGTGGGCATCGGCAAGGACTGGACGCTCTTCGCCCTGTCCAACGGCAAGGTGAAGTTCGAGGACCGCAAGAACCAGCGGCTGATCTCGGTCTACGCGGCCGAGTAGTCCGCGATCTACCCGTCGTCGGTCTAACGGGGCACCAGCGGGGTCACCACCACGCGGGGCGCCCCGAGCCGGATCTGGCCGGTGAGCATTCGCCGCTCGATCACCGTGGCGGCGGCTGCGCTCACGTGCTCGCACAGCTGCTGCCGCGCGCGGAACACGTGCACGTTGAATCGTTGCGCGTCGATGCTCAGGTCGCGCTGGATGTCGTCGGCGTAGCACCAGCCACGTTCGGGCGGAGGCTGTCCCACGTCGGCCAACCAAGCTCGCGCCAGCGCGAGCAAGAGCTCGTGGTGCGCGCGCGCGGGCAAGAGCACGCGCCCGCTCGCCAGCTCGAGCGTGAGCTCGATGTACTCCTCGTCGCGGCTCACCCCAAAGTGCACGCCAAAGTTCGCCGCGGGCTCACTCCCGGCGTCGAGCCGCAAGGTCGTCGCGTCGACGAGCGGCAGGTGGAGCATCCACGCGGCGCCTCGCACCGACAGCGGATCGCCGTCGCCGACCGGGTGGACGCCCTTCTCCGTCTCGGCCACCCAGCCGCCATCGGCGCGCTGGAAGACCATCACCTCGGGCTCGGTGGGCGAGGGCAAGCAGAGCACCCCCCCCTCCGCCGCGACAACGTCGCCACCGGGACCGCGCGCGAGGGCCACCGGCGGCCCCGCGTCGACCAGGGTCCAGGCCTGTTCCTCGTGCCCGAAGACCACCCGGGCGCCGGCGTCGAGACGCGCCCGCTCGCCCGCCCCCAGTAGGCGACCATCCACGCGCGTGCCGTTGCGGCTGCCGTTGTCGCGCACCATCCACGCGCCGCTTTCCCACCACACCGAGGCGTGCTCGTTGGAAACGACGCGACTGGCGATACGCAGCGCGCACGTGCCTGCGCGTCCCACGATCACGCGGCTGCCGAGCGACACCGCCCGGCCCGTCAGCTCGTTGCGCAAGAGGCCCATCGTGAGACGGAACTAACGCGCCGCGATGACCGGCCCGTCGGCAGCGTTGCCGAGCATGGCGACCGTATCGCCCGGCGCGGGAGCGAACTGGCCCCGGAGCTGGCCGGCGGGGTCGGCGACCACGATGCCGTCGATGCCACGAGCACGGAGGAAAGGCTGGAGCATGGCGTGCTCGGGGGCGGCGTCGAGCGAGACCAGGATCACCTCGGCACCGCGGGCCTCGAGTTCGGCAACCCGCGCCAGGGCCGATGGATCGCGCATCGTCCAGTAGACGAGCACCTGCGCGTGGCCGCCGATCTCCACCGGGCGACCAGTGATGTCGCGCACTTCGACGTCGGCGGCGAGGGCAGCACTGAGAGCGAGAGCGAGGGCGACCATGGTGGGCTCCGGGTGAAGGGTCGAGTGACACCCTCATTCTTCGTCCCGGCGGCGGGGCGGGCCATTCCGCCCGATTTCAGCCCATTACACGCCTCCGCGCTCGTCGTTGGGGTCGGGGTAGAACGGGCCTCGCTCCGTCACGAACTCGAGCAGCCCAGGGAGCTCGAGGACGGAAGCCGCCGTGTGGTAGGCCAGCCTGCAGCGCTTGAGCACCACGCCATCGTCGAAAGCTCGGTTGGCCAGGGCGCCCAGCGATCCTCCGCGACCCAGGAGTTGCTGGTGTTCTCCCGGCGTCATCGGGTAGTGGTCGGGGTAGAGCGCATCGATGTGCACAACCATGTCAACCGCCGGCATGCAGGGATCGGCCGCCAGCTGGCCGAGCGCGTCGAGCAAGGGGTGGTCGCCGCCCGCGGCGCGGCCCTCTTCCATGAGCTGGGCATAGAGCACGCGGTAGAGAACCACGTTCAAGAGCGCATGTTCCGTTTCCGGCTCCAGCCTGGCCAGCTCGCGATGCTTGATGTAGGCGCTCACAACGCTGGTGTTGTGGGCCCGGTACCAGTCACGATCTTGTCGCGACGATAGCCACCGTTGCCACGCGGCCTCCCCCTTGCTCAGCAAGCCAGGATCGGTGCCGGGGAGCCGCGAGGCGGTTTCCGAGTCGAGCACGATCTGGTCGTTCACCGCGCGCCACCAGGCGCTTCCGCCGCTCGAAGCCGGGTCGAGCACCCCGCGGCGTTGTTCCCACCGCGTGAAGGCGAGCTCCGAGGCGCCCGGGTGAGGGCCCGCGATCCCGAGACGGGCGTAGAAGTGCTCGCGAAACGCCACCCGGGCGGCGGCGGCGTCGGCCACGGTGGCGAGGGCCACGGCGGCCTCGTCTCGAGCAAGCTGTACACGGGAAATGGGCACGGCGAAAGCTAACTCCTTCCGCGATCCGACCCACCCGCGCGTGGTATCGTCTCGGCCCCCCTCGCCGAGCGACCGCTGCCTCTCCTCCCCCTGCCGATCCCTCAGCGTCTCGGCCCCTACGCCATCGAAGGTACCGTCGGTGCCGGCGGCATGGGCGTGGTGTACCGCGCACGCGACACTCGCGATGGACGAGAAGCCGCAGTGAAAACCGTCTCGTCGGGCCGGGCAACCAACGCGGCGGCCCTTCGCACGGAGGCGCTCGCGCTGCAGCAGGTGGTCCACCCCGGCATCGTCCCGGTGTGGGAGAGCGGCGAGGAGCGAGGACGCCCCTGGTATTCGATGCCGCTCTTGTCCGGGGTACCCCTGGCGGCGCTGCTCGGCGGCGGCGCGCGGGCCGCGAAGACGATGTCCTTGTCGGCCTCGCTGCATACCGACACCCTGGGGGGCGAAACCAATGGCGCCCATCCGGACCTTTTCCCCACCTTCGTGGGACTCTGCGATGCGCTGGGCGCGCTCCACGAGGCAAACTTCGTCCACCGAGACCTCTAGCCAGCCAACGTGATGGTGTGCACCACCGGGCCCGTCTTGCTCGACTTCGGCCTCGCGGAGGCCTGGGTGGCGGGCGTGTCGCGCGAGAGCCTCGATGCCCGCATCGACCTCGCCGGCACCGCGTTCTACGTGGCACCGGTGGTGATCCAGGGCGACCTCGCCGACCCGAGGACCGACCTCTACGCGCTGGGCGTGATGCTCTTCGAGGCCTGCACGGGAACGCGCCCCTTCGAGGGCGACGTGCAGTCACTCATGCGCCAGCACCTGCACGCGTCGGCCCCCGACCCGCGGGAACGCAACGCCGAGCTTTCCCCGGAAGTTGCCGGCCTCGTGCGGCAGCTCCTCGCCAAGGACCCCGTCGATCGACCCGCCTCGGCGCGCCAGGTGGCTCGCCGCCTCGCCGCCGCGGTGGGCTTGCCCCCGGCGGGTGACGACGGCCCCCCGGCCCGCCTCCGTTCCCGCCTGGTCGGTCGCGACTTCGACCTCGAGGGCGTGGAAGCGGTGATGCAGCACTCGGTGGTGGTGCTCTCGGGGGAGGCCGGCGCGGGGAAAACGCGGATGCTCATGGCCCTCGCCAGCCGGAGCCGCCGCAACAAGGCGAACATCTGGGCCGGTGAGGCGGCCGACTCTCGCGGCGCCCTCGGCGGCGTGCTCGGCCCCCTCCGACCCGCATTGCGCCAGCTGGTCGCGCGCGCGGCCGAAGACCCGGTAGGGCTCAAGGATGCCGGTCCGCACGTGCGGGCGCTGGAGCATTTCGACCCCGAGCTGCGCCGCGTGGGCGAGGCATCGGGGCTCCCGACGGCACCCGCACTCGAGGGCGACGCGGCCCGGGAACGCGCGATCGAAGCGGCGCGCGCGGCGCTTGTCTGGCTGGCCCGCGATGGCGGCGCGATCTGGCTGATCGACGATGTCCACCTCGTCGACGAGCTCACCCTCGGCCTCCTGGAGCACCGCTCGCGCTTCCCGCAGGCCTGGCCGGGCATCAACGTGGTGTGCGCGCTGCGCTCGGAAGATCGCACACCCGCCGCCACGCGACTGCTGGGCTTTCCTGGCGTCACCGAGGTGCCTCTCGACAACCTCGACGAGCCGGCGCTGAGCAGCTTGCTGGCCGCCACCCTGGGCACCCGCAGCCCGCCGCAGGGCCTGGTCGACGAGGTCCTCCATCACGCCGGGGGCAACCCTTGTTTCGCGGGTGAGCTGTTGTTCGACGCGGTTGCCGATGGGCGCCTCGCGTGGACGAGCGGTGGCTGGCAGCACCAGGGCAGTCGATCCGCTCCGCCCGTCGGGATCCGCGCGGCGGCCGACCGTCGCGTCGCCCAGCTCGACCAGGGCCGGGGTCTCCTGCGCCTCGCGGCCACGCTCGGTCCGGCGATCGACGCGCGGGTGCTGGCAGGCGATCAGGCCGGGCTGACCGAGCTCTTGTCTAGGCGGGTCCTCGTGCTCGGCGGCGACGGCCTCGCCCGGTTCGCCCACGCCGCGCTGCACGCCGCCGCTCGCGACACGATCTCGCCGACCGAGGCCGCGTCGCTGCACCGGGCGGCGGCCGAGGCGATCGAGGCCGCCGTGCCCGAGCCGGCCCCTTGGCGCGACCGCGCGCTTGGCGCCCACTGGCGAGCGGCGGGCGAGAACGCGCGCGCGTGGGGCTACCTCGTGGCCTCAGCGGAGAGAGCCCGCGCCGAGTTCGCCTTCGGCGATGCCGAGCGCCTCTACCAGGACGCGCTCGCGGTGGGCCAGGATGCGGGCAGCTACGCGGGCGCACCGGATCTCGAGGCCGAGCACCGCCTGGCGCTCGGCACGCTCCGTGTGAGCGCAGGCGATTTCGCCGGAGGCCGTCCCGAGGTGGAGAACGCGCTGGCCCTCTCGGGCGTCGACGCGGGCGCGTCCCACTGGATGAGCCTGCTGGGCGCCGTGGCCCGCTTGCTGGCGCGACGGCTGCTTGGCCGGGGCCGCCCTCGACTCGACGCGGTGGCGGCGAGGCAGGCCGCGTTCGCGGCCCGGGGCCACACGACGCGCACGTGGATTGGCCTCCAGGGCACCGAGCCCGCCTACCTGCTCGACGCGGTGACCCGCGCGCTGGCGGTCAACGATGATCGCGGCGACGAGGCCAGCCCGGAGCCCTACGCCAACGCGGCCCTGATGCTCTCGATGATGGGCCTGTCGCGACCGGCGGCGCGCTACTTCGCCGCGGCCGAGAGGCAGCTCGCGCAGGCACCGGTGCCCGACCAGCTCCGCGCCTGTTTCATGCGGGGCCTCACCGAGCTGTTTGGCGCGCACTTCGTGGCCGGCGGCGACACCAACCTGCGCGGCGCCAACATCGCACGCGACGCCGGCGAGCGGGTGCTGGAGGGTAGTTTCCTCCATCAGTCTGCCCAGTGCGCGCTCTACCGCGGGCGCAGCGACGAGGCGCTGGCGCTGGCGCTACGGCAGTCCCCGGCGCAGCGTGCCGGCATCGGTCGCCGATTCCTCGTGCTGACCGAGTCGTTCGTGCACGTTGCGCGGGGCGACGCCGGCCGAGCCGGGACGGACCTCGAGGCGCAGCTGGAGGCGACGGAAGCCGCGGGGGGTGGCGCGGCCCTGGTGACGCTCCTGGCCACGCTCGCCCAGGCGCAGCTCGCGCTCGGCGACGCCGAGGCGGCGAGGAACACGCTTCACCGGTGCACCCTCGCCTGCGACACGGTGCCCGCGCGGGGCCCCTCGCGGCACGCCTGGCACCTGCGACGGCCTTGGCTGCTCCTGCAGCTCGACCCCGGCGAGGCGCACGACGCCGCCCTCGAAGCGGTGCGCTACTTCAGACGCCTGCCCATGGGGATGGCCGTGGCCCTCGCCGCCCTCGCCGCCGCCGAGGCGCAGCGAGGGCAGCAACACAAAGCCCTGGCGGCCGTCGACCGCTGCTTCCGCGTGGCCGACGAGCAGGATGCCGGCCTCGGGGGTCGCCTCGCCGCGGGCGTATGCCTTTCCCTCCCCGGCCTGCCCCAGCGCGTCGCGACCGACGCCCGTCGCCGAATCGACGGCGCGTTGGCGCACGGGCCACTGCCCCATTGGCTACCTGGGCTGACCTGACACCTGGAGTCCCCGCGTGAACTTCGATCCCCGTCCATGGACCCTCGTGGGCGACCCGCCCGCCGACGCCCTGATGCAAAGGCTCCAGGCCGACCACAACATCGCCGAGGTCGATCCCCTCTTGTTGCGCATGGTCCGCGAGGCCGACCCCGCGCCCGAGGGCCTGCCCAGCTACCTCCGCGAGTTCCTCGCCGACACCCACAGCCCCCACCGGGGCGACGAGGCCGAGGCCGTGGCGCGGGCGGAGCGCTTCTTTGGCGCCCACGGGCCCTCGATCATCATGCTCCTGGGCTTCGCGTCATTGCCCTGGACCTACTCGCTGCGCGACGGCGCCAGCATCCTCGTGCACACTGGGCAGCTCACGCGACACGCACACCGGCGAGTGCTGGAGACCACCCAGTTCGTGGTCGATGCCTTCGCGGGCGGCGGCCTCGGCCACGGGGGCGCCGGCTTGCGCGACGCCCAGAAGGTGCGACTGATGCACACGGCCATTCGCCGATACGTGCTGCAGTCCGGCCGCTGGGACGTGCAGGCGCGCGGCATCCCGGTGTGCCAGGCCGACCTCCTCGCCACCCTCTGCTCGTTCACGCACGTGGTGCTCGACGGCCTCGCGCGCATGGGCGTGCACGTCGACCCTGTCGACGCCGAGGCCTGGGTGGCGGCGTGGCGGGTGCTGGGTCGCAACCTCGGCATCGACGAGCAACTCCTGCCTCGCGACGCGGCCGATGCCCGCGCGAAGTCCGAGGCGCTGGTGGCCGTCCGGGCCGGTGAGAGCGAGGACGGAAAGGTACTCGCCGCCTCGCTCTGCGCGTTCCTCGAGAGCCTCGGCCCGCACGGCATCCTCGCTGCGATGGTGCCCACGCAGATCCGGTTCTTCCTCGGCGACCAGCGCGGCGACTGGCTGGGCCTGCCCCCCGCCAACTACACCCGGCACCTCATCGACGCGATCAACGCCGCCGACGCTACGCTCCACCGCGTGGAGGAACAAAGCCACCTGTTCGAGTCGGCCGGCAGCATGCTGGGGCACGCGATCATCGAGGGCCTGCTCGCCGCCGAGCGCGGCGGCACGCGTCCCCCCTTCGCCATCCCCCCGTCGCTGCGCACCGCGTGGCACTCAGGAGCCTAGATGACGACCCTCGACCTCGCGATCACGCGTGGCGCCGCCACCCTCCGCGCTGCGCAGGCAGCCGACGGCCACCTGAGCGAATCCTGCGACCTCGGCCCGCGCTTCACCGCGCAGTGGCTCGCCCTGGAGGCCTTCCTCGGCGGGCTCGCCCCGGCCGACCGGGACCTCGGCGTGGCCGCCCTCCGGGCCACCCAGAACGCAGACGGGAGCTGGCCCCCCTACACCGGCGCCACGAGCGCCGACGTGTCCGCCACCGCCGCCTGTCACTCCGCCCTGCGCCACTGTGGCGTGCCCAGCGACGACGAGGCGCTCGCTCGCGCCGACCGCTGGCTTGCCTCGCATGGTGGCCTCGCGGCCGCCGACCCGGAATGCCGTCCCCTGCTCGCCTTCACCGGCGACATCACGCCCTCCGACGTGCGCGGGCCCCCCGGCGCCCTCTTGCTGCTCCCTGGCGTCGAAACGGCGATGTCAAAGCTCGTGGTTGCCGAGGCCCTGGTGCTGATGTTCGCCACCGGCGGCCTCGTGGTCGGCCTCGAGCACGACCGCAAGCGCCCGGGACTCGAGTCGCCGCTGGCCGCCGCCGTGGCCACCCGGGTGCTCGAGTTCCTCGACAAGAGCCGCAACCCGCGCGGAGGCTCATGGCTCGGCGTCTTCCCCTCCACGATGGCGGCGCTAATCGCAATGCTGGCGCTGGGCGTACCGCTCGACGATCCGCGGGTGGTCGAGGCCCGGGCCGCGCTGGCTCGCCGGGTGGACCGCTCGGGCCGCTTCTTCGTGGCCCCGATCAGCTCGGAGATCTGGGCCACCTGCACGGGCATCCAGGCGCTCATCCACGCGGGCGCAGGTCGCGACGATCCGGCCGTGCGCCGCGGCGTGGCCTTCCTCCTCGGACAGCAGATCCTGGAGCCCGTGCCGCGCATCTTCACCACCCCGCCCAGCGAGCCCCCCCGGTGGGCGGCTGGCCCTTCGAGGCCGAGAACACCTACGGCCCCGACTGTGACTGCACCGCGATGGTGCTGCGCACCCTGCACCTCGCCGCCACGCCTGGGCGCGAGGACATCCGCGAGGCGGTGGAGCGGGGCCTCGACTGGCTCTTTTCCATGCAGAACCCCGACGGCGGTTGGCCGGCCTTCAACTGGGGACACGCGTCGAAGCCGCCCGGCGTCATGATGACCACCCCGATGGTCGAGCCCACCGACCTCTGGTCGGCCTTGCACACCCTGACCCACAGCGCCGAGGGTCTCGGCGACCCTTCCACCGAGGCCCTGACCGGCCGCGTGCTCACCGCGCTCGGCGACCTCGGCTTCGACGGGGGACATCCCGCCGTGCTCCGCGCCGTGGCCTTCCTGCGCCATCAACAAGCCGCGCCGGGGCGCTGGTGGGGACGCTGGGACTGCAACTTCACCGGCACCACCGCGGCGGTGATCGAGGGCCTGGCCGCCGTGGGACAGGGCGGTACCCTGCTCGACGACGCGCGGGCCTGGCTCTACGCCAAGCAGAATGACGACGGCGGCTGGGGCGAGCTGCCCGAGAGCTACAGCGATCCCTCGACGTTCGGCATCGGGCCGTCCACGCCCACCCAGACCGCGCTCCTGGTGCACGCGCTCGTGGCCGCCGGACACGGCGACGACCCGGAGGTGGCGCGCGCCGCCCTCTGGCTGGCCTCGGTCGCGACCGAAACGGGCTGGACCGACCCCTACCCCACCTTCACCGTGCTCCCGCCCACGCAGCTCTACCTGGAGCCGCTGGCGCCCACCGCGCTCTCCGTGGCCGCCCTCGCCGCCTACCGCGATCGCCAACCCCTGGATCGACCACTGGGCGAGCTCGGGGCGCCCGCTGTCCCGAGCTGGGCGGGGCTGGCCGCCCGGGCGCTGGCCGGGATCGCCGAGTCCGCGGGCGCCGCGCTGACACAGGTGGCGTCGGCCCCCGGTGACTGGACGATGGTGCAGCGCTGGGCGCAGCTCGTGTACTGCTCCTACCCGGTGGATCCCGAGGCGATTCGCCCCTGTTTGCCCCCGGGCGTGGAGGTGGACACCTACGAGGGGAAGGCCTGGGTATCGGTGGTGCCGATGGTGGTGGTATCGCAGCGAGGGCGGGGCCTGCCGGCCTTGCCGGGCACGGGGAGCATGGCAGAGCTCAACGTCCGCACCTATGTCCGGTGTGGTCCCGTGCCCGGTGTCTGCTTCATCTCGGTCAACGTGGACGCCCAGTGGATGGTGGCCCTGGGGCGCGCCTCGGGCGTGAACTACCAGCGGGTGAACGTCACCCGGGCCTCGGCCGAGCAGTTCCGCGCCGAGCGCGCCGACGGCGCCGCCCTCGAGCTCAGCATCGGTCCCGGCGGCCCCGCCGGCTACGTGCCCCGAGGCACGGTCGGGGCCTTCCTCACCCGGCGACTCGCCGCGTTCACGATGCTCGACGGCGCCCTGCACTACGCGGCCCTGAGCCACCCCCCCGAGTGGGTGCGCGCCTGCACGGTCACGGTGGGGGAGCGGAGCCTCGTGGAGGCCGACGGCGTGCCCTCGCCGCCCGACGAGATCGCGGCGCTCCAGGTGGGCGACCTCGACGTGGCCGGCTGGGCGCCGGTGCCGGTGGACTGGGTGGGGTAGACTTTCGGGCCGGCCCCCGTCGCGGGTCAAAGCACCGAGGTGCCCGTGCTCTTCGTCCTCCCTTTCCTGGCCTGCGCGCCCCCAGCGCCTGGCGACATTGGTCACGGCGACGGAAGCGACGCGCCGACCTGGCACCAGGACGTGGCGCCCATCGTGTCGGAAGCCTGCACGAGCTGCCACGAGCAGGGCGGTATCGCGCCCTTCACGCTCTCTTCCTACGACGACGCCGCGCCGATGGCGACGGCCATCGCGGAGGCGGTGGAGAGCCGCCGGATGCCGCCCTGGGGGGCCCAGACCACCGAGGAATGCACTCCGCGCGTGGGCTTCTCGGGCGACCAGCGGCTGGCGGACGAGGAGATCGCGATCGTGGTTGACTGGGCCGAGGCGGGAGCGCCAGAGGGCGACCCCGCCACCGCCGCCCCCCTGGTGGAGCCCCAGGTCCCCACCATCAACGACGATCTCTCCTTGTTCCCCACCACGCCCCACCTGACCGCGGGCGACACCGACCAGATCCTCTGTCGCCCCGTGGATCCCGGCTTCACCGAGACCACCTGGGTGACCGGCGTGGAGGTGCTCCCCGGCGACCTCTCCGTGGTCCACCACGTCGTCGTCTACGTCGACCCGCACGCCGAGAGCGACGCGCTCGTCGACGATAACGGCACCTACGACTGCTTCTCCGCCGCTGGCGTGTCAGACGAGACGGCGCTGGCGGTGTGGGTGCCCGGCGCCTACCCCACGGTCCCCCCCGAAAATTCTGGCTTTCCGGTGGCCGCCGGGTCGCGACTGGTGCTCCAGATGCACTACCACCCCGCAGGCTCCACCGGCACGCCGGACACCACGGGCGTGCGCCTCGACATCACGACCGAAGCACCGAGAAAGACCGCCTACCTCACCGGTGTGGGCAACGCGGCGGGCGCGGCCGCCGGCCTGCTCCCCGGCGACGGCGACCGGGGGTCGCGTGCCGAGTTCCGCGTGCCGGCCAACGCGCCCGACCACGTGGAGAGCATGGACATCGACTTGCCCACGGTGAAACGTCGTTACGACGTCTGGAGTGTCGAGGCCCACATGCACATGGTGGGGGTCGACATGCTCGCCACAGTGGAGCACACCGATCCCGAGGTGGGCATCGACGAGGAGTGCCTGCTCCACGAGCCCGCCTGGGACTTCGACTGGCAACGCCTCTATAGCTACGACGGCAAGGGCGTCACCATCGGCGAGGGCGACATCATCCACCTGCGATGCGAGTACGACAATACCCTGGCGAATCCCGGCGTCGTTCGCGCCCTCGACGACGCCGGTCTCGACGAGCCGACCGACGTCTTCCTGGGCGAGTCCAGTTACGACGAGATGTGCGTGCTCATCTTCGGGATCACGTACTAGGAGCGTTCGGCGTTTCTCCCCCCGCGCGTGGCGAAGGGCTCGAACTCCCCCGTGGGGCGCCTGGGCCAGTCGGGTCTCGTGCGCGTGATCGTCGGCGTGATCGAGAATCGAGGCCCGTGACTCGTGCTCGGATGCGC
>SXON01000067.1 GCA_005778355.1 Pseudomonadota bacterium
ATCATCGCTCCCCCCGGCCCATTAACGGGCCGTCCGCACAGCCTTCTGTTCGATCGTCGTGTCGGCGAAGTAACGGTCGAAGTCGTCTTTCAGGGTTGCCGCCAATAAATGCTGGACATCCTCGTCGCAAAACCAGAACAGAGTGTCGCGCTGTGAGCCCTCGACATTCCTGGTCGTCGTGCTCTGATCGCTGAGATTCTTCGCCGTGATAACCAACTTGCTGCTGGTGTTCACCACCGTCGAAAAGACCCGGCTCTTGGCGTTGACTGAAAAATCGAGCAACTGCCCGCTGATGACGATATCGGCCTCGTTCGCATTGGTCGCCCCAGCGCTGGACGCCACCCGCACCGTCCAGGCCCGATCCTTCCACCCGCGCGTACTCAAGCGATCCGCGAGGGCCTGGGCCAGCACCACCCCCGGCCGCTCCCCCACCAAATCGAAGTAGGTAACCCCGCCCCATAAGTGAGTCCGCAAGCCAAGGCGAGTCTTCTCGGCCCGCCGGTCGTCAAACGGCTCGATAACGATGCGGACCGGTTCCGGCGCCATGGATGGCAAGGCCTGCTTTTGCGGCACATCCACATGCACCGTCTGCCCGGTCCCGGCGCAACCGGCGCCGATCAACAGACTTGCCGCAAACAGAATCCCTCCGCCCAGTCGTCCCATTTTTGCACTTTTCATGTTCTTCTCCTTGCGATTGAACGCCCCACCATCGGACAGTCCAGTCTACCCAAGTTGTGAGCGAGAGACAAACACCCGCTCAACTAGAATACTGAACTGGGCCGTCATCGATCCGTAAAACGTGAGATGTGAAACGTGAACTGTTTCGGAGAAAGAGCCCTCGACAGTCCTACCTTTCACCTTTGACGTCTTACGTTTCACGCCCCTAGAGGGTCACGATAGGGAGAATGGCGCGAAAGGTCTCGCGGCTGAACTCCAGCGCCTGACCGGCTTGAATCCTTGGATCGGTGAACGGCAGGAACCGAACGATCTTCAGAAATGACCGCTCCGCCAGGACCGCGGCAATCTGCGCTTTGCGATCATGGGTGATCGGCAGGGTATAGCCCTCGCCGCACTTCCATTCCCACAGAGTCGGCGCCAGCGACAGTTCCAGGCCCTGTCCGGCAAGCTGATGAAACCGGTCCACGATCCGGGCCTTATGCTGCTTGATCCCCTCCCCCTCCAACATCAGGGCGCAGACGACATGGTGCCCCCACCAAAAAAGCGTCCGGAAGGCAAAGACGTTCGAGTCGCGAAAATGTTTCGGGAAGTCCAGATACTGATAGGGAAAGAGCTCGAGATATTCCCCCTTCACGAAGTGGCAGTTGGCGGGATTGAAATCCGGCGGGGTCGCGAGAGAAACCGACGCGGCCTCCTCTTTCAACGCCACATGGGTGGCCGCGAGATCCTGCCGCACCTTGTCCATGATCTTCGCCTTGGCGCGAAAGAACTGCTGGTCGGCCAGCAAAGCCGCTTCTTCTGCTGTGAAGGGTAATGACATAGCTATGACTAGGCTGGGAACGGCTCGAAATATGCTGCGCTATTTCTGCTGCGTTTCGAACTGGGAGACCGTCAAGTCGTACTGCGCCCGGCATTCCGCACAACGGACCCACAGAGCATCTTGAAACACGTCCATCTCCCGGACCGACAGGGCCGACATATGGGTCCCCATACAGGTCTTGAGCGCCGCGAGCGCATCTTGTTCCGCAGATCTCGTCTCAGACAAAGCGGACTCTGCTGCCGATGCCTGCCTGGTAATCGCGTCGGTGGTCACCCAATGGACCATGCGGCAGGAACTGCACGTCAGCACCACCACACGCTCCAGCTCGACGCGTTTGACCGTCAGACAGAGCGGATGCACCGACCAACATTGCTGGAGAAAAGCTCCTCCGCGAATTGCCTCTGCCATTGCCTATCCTCGCGCTAACGTGGCCTGCTAGCTTGCCGTGAGAGAAACAACCGAAACCACTCCCGCAGGATGCTCAAACAGTTCAGCTATCGCGTGAAACGTGAACGGTTTCGGAGGAAGAACAGCCGACATCTCTATGTTTCACCTTTCACGTCTTACCTTTTACGGTTCTTGAGAACGACGCTGGCGGACTGTTTCAGCATCCTGCTACAGAGCCCAGAGGGCCAGCATGACCAAGAGACCAACGATATAAGGGAGCACGCAGGAATAGAGCAGCGCCGACCTGGCCCGGTCCGGTGACCCGTTGCGCGATAGCTGCTCCTTGTAGACGAATTCGCGTGAGAGAATCAGCACGGTGAGGGTCAGAGCCAATGTCCTGCTTGTTCGCGGCCAGGTGTAAGTGCCGCTGGCAATGAAGTTCGCCGTAAAAAAACCACTGAGGAGGAGAATCATCGGCGCCAGCACGAAGCGGACTGAGTCGGAAAAAAAGGCATGCCAGCCCGGACGGGTTTCCACTGAACTAGACTGTGAGCTGGGAATCACGACCCGACGGCCGCGGGAGTCTCTTCCTTCGACGAAGGAAAAGAAAAGCCCTCTTGGGCGGCGCGGCAGGCCTTGCACACGCGGGGACGAACTTTCAGGAATGTTACTTTGCCGCTGGCCAGGCAGCTATAATGGACGAACTCGTCGCACAGAGTGCAGCGGGACCAACCGCCGGAAAAAAACGTTTTGTTGCGGTAGAGCCCTTTCTTGCAGACCTTACAGTTGCGGGGTTCAACCCCCAACAACATCGGCTCCCAATCTCCGCCCGCTTTCCTGATACTCATGGGGCGGAGTATAGCGAAGGCGAGCAGCGAGAGGCAAGGGGCGCGAAAGCCGTCACCTGCCTTGCCTCTGACCTCTCACGTTTCACCTTTCACGCCGCACGGTTTGACAGCCCCCAGCCTGTTTGTTACTCTCCCCAGCCGACTCTCATTACCAGACACCACAACCTCCATCTTCACGCTCATGAACATCAAAGACTACCTTGAACAGAAACGAAACGACGTGGATCGATTCCTCGATTCCGTCATGCCCAGCGCCACCACACCGCCAGCCACCCTCCACGAGAGCATGAGATACAGCCTCATGGCGGGAGGAAAGCGCGTCCGCCCGATCCTGGCCATGGCCGCAACGGAAGCGGTGGGGCAGCCGGCTCCTGGCCTCATGCCTGCCGCCTGCTCGCTGGAATTGATCCATACCTACTCCCTAATTCACGACGACCTGCCCGCAATGGACAATGACGACTTCCGCCGCGGGAAACCGACGAACCACAAGGTCTACGGCGACGCCATGGCGATCCTGGCCGGCGATGCCCTGCTGACGATGGCCTTCGATCTCTGCAGCCGCCCAGACTTGATGAAAGGCTGCGACCCGGCTCGCCAAGTGCGGCTGATTCAAGAACTGGCCTATGGATCGGGCAACGTGGGGATGGTGGGAGGACAAGTCTTCGATATCCAGGCTGAAAACATAGATATCGATCTCGCGACGCTCCAGAACATCCATAAACATAAAACCGGCATGTTGATCCGCGCCGCGGTGCGGATAGGCGCCATTGCCGCCGGCGCAACCGACCGTCAACTGGACGACCTCACAGGCTATGCCGAGGATGTCGGACTGGCCTTTCAGATTGCGGACGATGTGCTCAACGTGACGGGGACGCGCGAGGAGCTGGGGAAAAATCCCAATACCGACGCGGAACGGGGCAAGAAAACCTACCCGACCTTCTACGGGGCCGAGGGGGCCAGAAAGCTGGCGGACGACTGTGTGGCCCGCGCCATCGCACGCCTCTCCCCATTCGGCCCAGCCGCCGAACCGCTCCGCGAAATCGCGCGCTACATCACGTCGCGGAAAAACTGACGTGAGGCGTAAAACGTAACATGTGAACCGCACCCCCTTCTTTCAAGCTATGACTTTTCACTGCTCACGTTTCACCTTTCCCGTCTCACCCTTCACGTCTTCAAAATGAAAGTTCTCGTCACAGGGGCAACCGGCTTTATCGGAGGCGCGGTCACGCGCGCACTGGTGGACCGAGGCATCAACGTCCGGGTCCTGACCCGCGGCAAAGCCGACCTCACGAAGCCGGACCCCATTGAAGCCCGACCGCGGCGGACATCGCCACCGCGCGAAGTCGATCCACTCCCGGCTCACGAAGCCGGGCCCCATTGAACCCGTCGTATTCGCGTCACCCGGGCGGAGGCGCACACGGGGGCTTCGCGATGCACGTTTCACTCCGTCGTGGGAGCGTCGGTCCTATCGGAGCTGAGCATCCTCGCCCACACGGGGCATTCGCGCCAGTTGGGTGGGATGCCCATCTGGATTACCGGGATGCGGGGATACTTCTCGAGCAACGCGTTGAACCGACGAGCCCAGCGGCTTCCCCGGGCGATGTGGTGGAGGCAATGGGCGAGTATGGTCAGCACCGCGAAGGCTCGGTCGTTTGAAAGCCGGACGGGCGTGTGCCACTCGGGTGCGCGATGGAGCCGAGGGAGCTTCGGTGGCATCCCGATTTCACGGTTCCAGAAACGGCCGTGGTGGGCGCAGATGTTCCGCACGACGTTCAATGTCAGCATCCAGGACTCGAACACGGCATCGGGAACCCCGAAATGGTCCGCGACCGCTCGCTGAATTCCCCGTGGACTGCCGCGAAACAATGACAGGATGCCGCCGAAGCTCAAGACCTCCGCGGCGACCCACACCGGCGGCCAGCTATGGACGTCGCCGTACTTCTTCTTGAAGTGCAGGACAAACGGCTCGTGACTCCGGTCAAGATCTTCTCTAAGGCGCCTGAAGAAGTCCGCACGCTTCGTGGAATTGTGGGCGAATAGTGCCGCAGGATCGGCCTCGTAGGCGAAGGCTCCGCCGCGCGTGGCGTGTTCGTAGGCGAGGCGCGCACGCACGGCCACCTCGATTCTCTCGAGAGCGTCCATCACGAGCAAACGGAGCTCGCGGTCGAACACGTAGCGCTCCCAAACGGTCTCGAAGTGGGTATCGGGCCGCAGTTGGTCGCTGTCGTCGCGGAAGGTGTGCCAGTAAGCGCTGAGCCGGTAGTAGTTCACCGACGCGAGACGGCGACGGATGTCCTTCCAGTCGCCTTGCATGCCGCGACGCACGAGCAACTCGACTTGCTGATCCAGAGAGAGAGCTGGCTTCGCAAATCTCACCAAGGTAGCCCGTCCAAAAAGCAAAAACCCGCCGAGAGATAGCTTGCCTTGCGGCAGAGGCCCGGCGGGCGTTCTAACCAAGCCTTATACGCCAACCGCAGCGGCGTCAAGCATGGGCGGCGAGACCTGCCGATCTGGCGCGAGGCGTGACGGCATGGATCCATGGGCGAGCGGCCTGTGGGCGCCGGGAAGCTATCGCCACGCCCGCGCTCGCGGCAGGCAGAGGGTGTCGAAGTCGCCCGGGAGACAGGTGGCTCCGCCAGGCAGCGGGTGAGGGCGTCATTGAGGTCTCCTCCTCGAGAGCCCCGACAGGTCACGACTGAAGCCGGGCTCCGTGCCCCTCACCAGCCGGCTCGGCGACCGCACCTTCTACGACGGATGCCCCCCGGCGGTCAGCGCCTCACCATCACATCCACATACGAGGTCCCCCCGTTGTCGCTCGTGGCGCACGACGCGATGCCCTCCAAGGTCCCCACCCGGATGGTGTCGGTGCTGCTCGAGCGCGAGATGACGAAGTCGTAGCCACCCACGTAGTCGGTGGCCGACTCGTAGCTGGTGGTGGCCATCCCGCAGATCGACGAGCCCCAGTTGAGCGCCACGCCCCAGCTCTCGGCCGCGAACTGGAAGCCGAGGTTGTTGCAGGTGGGGATGTCGCCCGGGTAGGCGCAGTGGGCGCGGACGGTGCCGGAGTCGTAGGCGAAGAGCACCTCGGTCCACGTGAAGCCCTCGCTGTTGTAGTAGGAAGGGTCGTAGGTGTTGCCGTACAGGGGCACGTTGCCCACGCGGGTCCAGCCCCCGCCGTCGTTGATCATGTCGCAGTAGTAGTCGCCGCGGTCGAGGTAGTAGAGGCCGTTGCCAGCGGCGGGATCGCTGTCCTTGATCTCGGTGCAGTCCTCGGCCGGACAGGCGGTCGAGGCGCCGAGCACGCCATCGTCCGCGTAGCTGTCGCAGTCGTTATCGACGGCGTCGCAGAGCTCGGTCGCGCCCGGGTAGATGGTGTCGTCGCTGTCGTCGCAGTCGGTACTGTCAGAAACGTAGCCGGACGGGGGGTTGCAGTCCCGGGCGATGTCGGTGCTGTCGCCGTAGCTGTCGCCGTCGGCGTCGGCATAGTAGGTGTTGGTGGTGAGGCCCTCGTCGGTGCTGCCGTCGCAGTCGTTGTCGTCGCCGTCGCAAGCCTCCGCCGCGCTCGGCGACACGGTGGCGGTGCTGTCGTCGCAATCGTCGCTGCTCGACACGTAGCCGCTCGGCGCCTCGCAGCTCACCGAGGCGTAGCGACTGCCGCCGTGGCCGTCGAGGTCGTAGTCGAGGTACCAGGTCGAGGCGTCGGCGGCGGTGTCCTCGTCGATGTTGCCGTCGCAGTTGTCGTCGATGTCGTTGCAGTACTCGGTGGCCACCGGCGACACCGCCGAGGTGCTGTCGTCGCAGTCGTCGTCGTTGGCCACGGTGCCGGTGGGTGGGTCGCACGCGGTCGTGGCGATGGTCGGGTTGCCGTAGCCGTCGCTGTCGGAATCGGCGTACCAGGACGAGGTGCCCTCGGCGTCGTCCTCGTCGGTGTCGCCATCACAGTCGTCGTCGACGTCGTTGCATTGCTCCACGCCCACGGGCGACACGTCCGCATCGGTGTCGTCACAGTCGTCGTCGTTCTTGGCGTAGCCGGTGGGCTGGGCACAGCCGTCTTCCGCCACGCCCGCGTCGCCATAGCCGTCGTCGTCGAGGTCGATCCAGTAGGTGCTCGTCACGCCCTCGTCGACCGAGCCGTCGCAATCGTTGTCGGTCTGGTCGCAGCGCTCCTCGGCGCCAGGGTAGGCGCCGTCGTCGGTATCGTCGCAGTCGGTGTCATTGTCGGTGTAGCCGCTGGTCGGGCCGCAGGCGCTGATGGGCGCGGCGGCGTCGCCGTGGCCGTCGCCGTCGGCATCGGCCCAGTAGGTGTCAGAAACACCCTCGTCCACCTGGCCGTCGCAGTTGTCGTCGGCCTCGTTGCAGGTCTCCGGGGCGCTCGGGTACACCGCCTCGTCGGTGTCGTCGCAGTCGTCGCCGCTCTCCACGAGCCCCGCCGACACGTCGCAGGCCTGCGTGGTCTCGTCGACGTTGCCGTGGCCGTCGCCGTCGTGGTCGGCGTAGAGCGTCTTCTCCACGTTCTCGTCCACGGCGCCGTCGCAGTTGTCGTCGCGACCGTTACACTCTTCGATTTCGCCGGGATTGACGTTGCCATCGGCGTCGTCGCAGTCCCCCTCGTCCTCGGTGAAGCCGTCGGCGTCCTCGTCGGGCGCGGTGGTCACCGCGGTGTCGTCGCCCTCTTCTTTCGGGGCGGTCGCGTCGGGACAGGCAAGCAGGAGGAGGAGCAGCATGCCCCCACGCTATCAGACTCCGAGGGCGCGATCGATGAACTCTACCAGGCCCGTGCCGCGGAGCACCGGCTGCGCGATCCCGCGTGGCCCGAGCACCCGCGAGGCCTCGGTGCTGTCGAAGGTGGCGTCGTGGGCGAGGTAGTCGAGGTAGCGACCGAGCATCCCGTGCACGCGCGCCTCCAGGCGTGTCGGTTGCCGCATCGTGCCGCGCCGCGGGGTGACGACGCGTAGCCCCGGCATGCAGAGCCGCTCGGCGAGGGCCGAGAACCACTCGTCTTGCGTGGGCGCGTCGGCAACCAGGTGAAAGCTGCCCCCGCGCGCCTCGGGCGCCTCGGCCAGCGCGACGATGCCGTCGGCCACGTACTCCACCGGCACGATGTTGAAGCGGGCGCCGCGCAGGCCTGGCATTCGGAGCTGGGCGCCCGCGTACTTGCTGTGCCAGGCCAGCTGGCTCACCAGCCGCACAAAGCCGTACACCGCCGAGGTGGGGCCGGCGCCGGTGGTGTCGGGGGCCTCGCCCACCACGATCGACGGGCGCGCGATGCGCAGGTCGGGCGCGCCGAGCGAACGAAGCGCCTGCTCCGCCTCGAGCTTGGTTTCCTCGTAGGGGTTGTGGAAGGACTGGTCGAGGTCGAAGTCCGACTCGAGGATGCGCCCGGTGCGCATGCCGCACACGAACGCGGTCGACACGTGGAGGAAGACGCCGGCGTTGGCCCGGCGGCAAAGGTCGACAGCGCCATCGACGTGCGCCCGGCGGTAGAGCTCGGCGTCGCGCGGGAAGAAGGTGGTGTCGCCGGCGCAGTGGATGACGATGTCCCAGGGCTCGGTGGCCACCGCCTTGAGCGAGCCACCCACCTCGCCCTCCACCACGTCGGCCACCACACCGCAGGCCGCGAGGCGGTTGACCGGCGCCTGGCCGTCCTTGGGACGGACGAGGCAGGCGAGCGAGTGACCCCGCGCCACGAGCCGACGGGCCACCTCCCCACCGACGAAGCCGGTTGCGCCGGTGAGGAGTATTCGCGCCACGGCGCTAATGTATCAGCAGCACTTCTCGCCGGGGGCACAACACGCGGCCGCCTCGGTGGTGACGTCGTAATCGAGGCCCTTGGTCTCCCGCGGGTGCCGCGGCAAGGTGCGCGCGCAGTCGAAGCCCTTCATCTCGCCGGGTGCGACGGGAACCAGAGGCTCGACGCCGATCATCTGCTCCTTGTAGGGGCCGTTGGTCATGATCGCGTAGGTCTTGGCGCACACCGCCGCGCGCTCGCCGCGACGGAAGATGTGCCCGTCGTCGTCTTGCACCTGGCGCCAGGGACCCTTGTAGATCACGGCCTGGAGGCCTTCCATGCAAGCGCCTTCCTTGCCCTTGTAGGCGGTGACCGTGGCCGAGCGGAACTCGATGCCGTTGACCACCTGCCAGGGGGTCTTGTCCCACTTGTCCCAGCAAATGCCGTAGAAGCCGACGTCTTCGAGGAGCCTCATCAGCTCCATCTCCTGGAAGGCGCCGCTGATGCAGCCCGACCAGAGCTCGGGGTCGTTGCGCAGCTCGGGCGGCGCCACCTCGTCGGAGATGATGTCGCTGATCGCGATGCGGCCGCCGACCTTGAGCACGCGGAAGATCTCGCGGATGAGCTGGGGCTTGGCCGAGTCGTCGACCAGGTTGAGCACGCAGTTCGACACCACCACGTCGACCGAGTTGTCGGGGATCATCGGGAACAGTCGCCGCTGTTCCTTCTCCCACGCGGCGTAGGCGGAGAGGTCGGCGAGGCTCGTGACCGGCCGCTCGGCGAGGTAGGCGTCGACCGCGTCGGCGCTGAGCTGCAGGTCCTGGATCTTGCCGCGGCGAAACTCCACGTTGGCGTAGCCGATGCGCTCGGCCACCACCGGAGCGCTCCGGCGGGCGAGGTCGAGCATGTCGGGGTTCATGTCGACCCCGATCACCTTGCCTTCAGCGCCCACGATCTGGGAGGCGATGAAGCAGATCTTGCCGCCGCCGCTGCCGAGGTCGAGCACCGTTTCCCCGGCGCGCACGTAGCGGGAGGGGTCGCCGCAGCCGTAGTCGCGCTCGAGCACCTCCTCGGGGAGGATCTTCAGGTACTTCGGGTCGTAGTCCACGGGGCAGCACAGGGCATCGACCCGTTGCGCCGCGCCCTCGGAGTAGCGCGCGCGGACGGCGCTCTCGACGTCGAGCGGGGCGGGTTCGTTCTTCTCCTCGTTCACCGGTCACCTCGGGGCTTCGGCCGATAACGGCGTACGGCCAGGAGCGCGAGGGGGATCGCCGCCGCTCCGTCGCCGTGCTCACAGCTGCAGCCCTCGTCGGCGGGCGGCGGGTCGGGCGGCGCGGAGGTGTCGACGGCGGTATCGGCGGTATCGCCCGGCGCCGGGTCGTCGAGGGTGACGCCGGGCCAGCTGCCCTCGACCGTGTCGAGCATCAAGGCGCCGTCCACGCCGACGATCTCCACCTCGTGCCAGCCGCCCTTGAGGTCGAGCACCAGCGCCTCGCCCACCTCGTCGCCGAGGCCGTCGCCAAAGGGAAGCGGATCGGCGCCATCGACCGTCGCCGTGGCGAGACCCGTGCCGAGCGCACGCAACACGAGCCTCTCGCCGCGCACCCAGCCGCGGAGGGTGCAGCCGGCGGTGAGCGTCGTGAGGCTATCGAGCTCGCCACGGGCGTCGACCGCGGCGATGCCACAGCCAGCGCGGGACAGGAAGTCCGAGGCGTCGTCCACCCGGTGGCGGGGGGCGAAGGCCAGGAGCGGGGCCGCCTCGTCGAGGCCGGTCAGTAGCCAGGTGCCGTCGTAGCTACTCGCGAGCACGGCGGGCGACTCGGCGAATCCCGGGGCGGCGGCGAGGGCGGTCACGGGGGCAGGTGCGCGCGCGTCGAGCATGACCCAGGTGTCTCCGCCGTCGCGACTCACGAGGAAGCGTCCCGCGGTGGTGGCCGCGACGACGGTCCCATCGTCGGCCACGGTGGCGGCCACGAAGCTGTCGCTGTCCAGGAGCGTCGTCGCGCCGTGGCTGGCGAAGTCATCGTCGCTGCGACGGGCGTCGGTGCCCGAGAGCAGCAACAACCGAGTGGGCGCCTCGGGCGGCCATCCCACCATCGCCACCGCCACGCGCTCGTCGACGGCCAGCCGCGGGGACCACTCGCTGCTGCCGGGCTTGGCGCACACCACGGTGGTGGGACGGGAGGTGGCGAGGCAGGTGGCGGTGGCGGTGCGCACCGCGTCGGCCAAGCCGCCGCCCAGCGCCGTGGGCACGTCGGGCCGGCTCGTCCAGGTGTGTCCCTGGTCGTCGGTCGACCACACGCCGCTCTCGGCGTGCGCCCATGCTGCATCCGGCGTGCCCTGCTCGAGCGCGAGGGTCTGCGTCAGGCCGTCGACCGGCGCCACGTCGAACGACCGGGCGCCGTCGCCCGAGACGAAAAGCGAGTGGTTCGCGAGGGCGAGCACGCGCTCGGGGTCGCCCGGGAAAGGCAGCACGTCCTGGATGTTGGCCTCGCCGAGCCCGTGGGAGGGCGCTTCCCAGCTCGTGCCCCCGTCGGTGCTGCGCAGCACCCCGGCGCCGTAGCTCCCGAGCAGGATCCGCAGCCCGCCCTCGCTGTCGCGGTCGATGGCCACGCCTCGCGTGAAGTCCGCCCCCAGGGTGGGCGCGTGGGTCCAGGTGCCGTGTGTCAACGTCCAGAGCCCGGTCCAGCCGGCCCAGGTCACGCGGCCCGAGGCGGTGGCCAGCGCGGTGACCGATTCGAGCGCGCTCTCGGCGCCGCCGTCGGCGCTGTAGACCGTCCGCTCAGGGGGCCCGCGGTCGCGCCAGTCCTGGCAGGCGAGGTCGCTCGAGTACGGGGCGGTAACACCGGAGCCCGCCAGCAGCGTGCGCCCATCGGTCGCGAGCGCGACCAGATTCGGGTGGGCCTCGTCCACGGGGAGCGCGCCGCAGGCGGCCCACTCCACGCCATCCCAGCGCCACGCGTTTCCACTGGGTGTACCGGCAAAGACCATCGCCCCGGCGGCGGCGGTGGCGGTGACCCCCTCCCCGGGGCTCGGCAGCGCCACCCAGTCGTGGCCCACGCGGATCCAGACGGTGCCGGTGTCGTCGATCGCCGTGGGGTTGACGCCCCGACCCAGTCGCCAGGTGGGCGTGTCGCTCTCGAGCTCCGGCAACTCGCCTGGTGCCACCGCCCAGATGCCGCCTTCGCCCGCCAGGAGCAACGCCGGCCCGGCCGAGCCGATCTGCGCCACCTCGCCTGGGAGCCAATCGCTCGCCCAGCTGACACCGTCGTCACTCGACCACCAGTACCGGGTGGTCCCCAGCACCGCCACGACGCCGTCGCTGGTGCGCGCGAGCCCGACGGGCCCATCGCCGAGAGGGTCGCCGCCGTGGTGGTACCAGGTTCGCCCGGCGTCGTCGCTGCGCATGAGCGATGCGGCGTAGGGCTGGACCAGCGCGAACCAGGGCGCGCTGTCGTCGAGCTCCGGCGTGGGCGCGAGCGCGATCACCTGCTGGTGCGGGACATGGGCGAGCGCGAGGGTGGTCAGGACGAACATTCAGCCACGGGCTGCATCGTACTCGGCGAGGGTGCCGATGTCGGTCCATTCCCCCTCGTGGACGAGGCCGCGCACGCGCCCCTGGGGGATGAGCGCCCGGTAGGCCGTCCGCACGATGCAGGACTCGCCCTCGGGCGGCACAAGATCGAGCACGCTGCGGTCGAGCACGTGGATCCCGGTGAAATGAAGCCCGGGATCGGCCTCGCCCACCACGCCCGCGATGCCGGTGACGATGCCGTCGCAGAGCCCCACGGGGGTGTGAACCCTCGTCGCCTGGCGACGCAAGGCCATCACCGCGGGTGCGCGCGCCTGCCACAGGGCGGTGAGATCCACGTCGGCGAGGATGTCGCCGTTGACGACGGCGAAGCGATCAGCCAGCCAGCGCCTGGCATTCCGGAGCCCCCCGCCTGTCCCCAGGATGGCGGGGTGCTCCACCACGACCGTCACCCCCTCGCGCCCACGCGCCCAGTCCACCACCTGCTCGGCCAGCCAGAAGGCGTTGACCACGACCTCGCGGTGACCGTGCGCACGCACGTGGTCGAGCACGTGGTCGAGCATGGGCCGGCCACGCACCGGCAAGAGCGGCTTCGGGGTGTGCAACGTGAGCGGGCGCAGGCGCGTGCCGAGGCCGGCGGCGAGGATGAAGGCGGTGGCAGCCACGGCCGAGCGGATAACCGGGCGGAGATGTCGACGATCCCTGCCATGCTGCGCGCCAAGATCGAGCGCGATCGCCACCGGCCCTACGGGCGAGTGAAAGAAAACGGTGCATGGACGCAGATCAGCGGCGAGGACTGCGAGCGGAACATCGCGGCGGCGTCGGCCTGGCTCGACGAGATCGGCATCGAGGCCGGCGATCGCGTGGCCATCCTCGGCCCGCCCCACCCCAACTGGACGTCGCTCGACTTCGCCACCCTGTGCCGGGGGGCCATCACCGTGGGCATCTACCCCACGCTCACGCCCGAACAGGTGGGCTGGCAGCTGCGACACTCGGGCGCGAAGGCGCTCTTTGTTGATTCGCCGGACACGCTGGCGCGGCTGGAGGGTGTCCTCGCGCCACAGCTGCGCTTCCGCTCGACCTGGGATTGTCCGCATGCGGATGGCGACCGGCAGGCCTTGTGGGCGAGAGCCGCGCTGGTGGAGCCCGTTCACCCGGCGGCCATCGTGTACACCTCCGGCACCACGGGCGATCCGAAGGGCGCCATCCTGACACACGGCGCGATCCACGCGGTGTCGGTCACCAGCCGCGAAGCCGTGAAACTCGAGCCGGGCGACCGCGGGGTGGTGTTCCTGCCACTCGCGCACTCGCTGCAACGGGTAACGGTGTACCGCGGGCTCCTGGAACAGGTGGAAGCCTGGTTCTGCCCACGCATCGAGGATTTCCTCGACGTGGTGAAGGAGGCGCGCCCGAGCGTGCTCGCCTCGGTGCCGCGGATGCTGGAGAAGATCAAGGCGAAGATCGAGGGCGAGGTCGCGCGGGCTTCGCCGGTGCGGCAGCAGGTTTTCGCCACGGCGATGGCGGTGGGACGCGAGCGGAGCCTGTGCCTAGAGTCGGGACGGCCCCTGCCCTGGTGGCTCGCCACCCGCTGGGCGTTCTACGACAAGCTGGTGTATCGCAAGGTGCGGGCCTTCTTCGGCGGCGAGCTGCGCATGTTTGTGTGCGGCGGCGCCCGGCTCGACCCGGAGGTGGCCCGGTTCTTCCATGGTCTCGGGGTCGACGTGATGGAGGGCTGGGGCCTGACAGAAACCTGCGCGCCGGCCACGGTCAATCGGCTGGACGCCTTCCGTTTCGGCTCGGTGGGCAAGGCGCTCCCCGGGACGGACATTCGCATCGCGCCGGACGGCGAGATCGAGGTGAAGGGGCCGGGGCTCTTCGTCGGCTACTGGAACAACCCCGAGGCCACGGCCGAGAGTTTCACGACAGACGGCTACTACCGGACGGGCGACGTCGGTACCCTCGACGCCGAGGGTTTCCTGCGCATTACAGACCGCAAGAAGGAGATCATTGTCACGGCGGGGGGCAAGAAGATCCCGCCGGTAAACATCGAGAAGCCGCTGGAGGGTGGTCCCGTGGGGCAGGCGGTGGTCATCGGCGATGATCGTCCCTACCTCGTGGCCCTGTTCGCGCCCGACCCGGAGATCTCGGTCGACGGGCGCGACCCGGTGGCGCAGGCCCGCGTCGACGCGCTGAACGCGACACTCGCCCCCTTCGAGCGCATCAAGAAGTGGGCCTGGTTGCCGGAGCCCCTGAGTGTCGAGAACGGGACGCTCACGCCCACGATGAAGCTGAAGCGGAGGGTGATCGCGGAGCGGTATCGGGGGGTGATCGAGGGGTTGTACGCGTAGGGGCGAGCGACATCGACGGCGAAGACGATGACCATGACGATGACCATGACGATGACGAAAGTATTGCGCATTACCAAAAACAAAAATGCCCCCCCCCCCCCAATGCTGCGGTTGTGCTAGAGTGATGTCGCGACGTCAATCGTGAGTCGCATCCACACACCAAGGAGTCAACTCATGAGTTCTCTCGCCCAGCGCCTCCTCGATCCCACGGTGGTGACCACCGGCTTCAAGACCGCCAAGGAAGACGTGCTCGACGTCGGCGCCTATGCCAAGGGGGAGTTGCAGTTCCGGCGGCTGAAAGACGGCACATCAGCGACCACCTACCTGCGCCTCCAGCACGCGGCCGTCAACGAGGAAGACGCTTTCATGGACGCGAAGGACCCGGCCGGCGCCAACGTCGAGATCGTGCTCGACAACGCCGCCGCCTCGGTCAAGCATGTGTCGTGCGCGAACTTCCTCCGGTACGTCCGCCTCGTCGCGATCGGCACCGTTACTGGCGGCCCGGTAGTGCTCGTCGACTCGGTGTGGAAGGAGTAGCGGTGGCCTGTGGCTGCGGCGGGTCCTGTGCCACCGGCGGATGCTCCTGCTCCAGTACGGGTGGGGGGACGCGGGAAGTCGCATCGAGTGGCCCGCCGTTGCCGCCGCTGATCGACGCGGGGAAGACCAGGCGCACGCTGCGGCCGCCCGCGGAGCCCACCTGCGGTGACGGCGCGCGGCCGACGGGACGGCTCGACCCCAGCGGCAACGTCGCTCGCTCGACGCCGCGCGCGCGTAGCCGCACCCTACTCGCCGGGGGGATCGCCCTGGCCACGACCAACTCCGGCAACGCGGCTCCGCTCACCGCCGAGCATTGCGCTGCCGCGCTGGCCATCCGCTCTCGTCGGCTCCGGCCCGCCGCCTCGCGCCCGGCGACGTCGCCGGCGGCGGGAAGCGGTGTCGGGGTGACGGCATTGCCGACGCTGAGCCGCGTGCTCGCCGCCGCCAACCGGTCCACGCGGTCCGTTCCCGTGAAGGCCGGTGGGCCCACGGCGCACATTCCACTGGGCCCGCTCGTGGGTGCGCTCCCGCGCCAGCAAATCTCCAACATCGAGCCGGTCGAGCCCCACTACGATTTCCGGTACCGCGACCAGAGCTTCAGGATCCCGGCGGATTGGTATCGGGAGTGGCTCGACGACTGGACGCACGTGTACCGCGAGGGCCCCGACGCGGCCCATGGCCGCGTGCACTCGGTGACGGAAACGCTCGACTGGCTGTGGGCCGACTTCCGCGCCTCGAAGAAGGGTGATCCCGACGTGTTTCACCGGATGATCGGCTGCTACAACCTCCACCGCGAGGGCGACTGGGAGTGGGGCTACGCCTACCAGTTCTGGAGCAGCGGCATGGCCGCGCCATTCATGCTGCACGTGTACACGCTGCAACTATTGCTCACCTACGTGGATGGGCTCGACGTGGAAGGGGTGAACCCCTACAACGACGAGTCGTTCAAGATGTGCAAGGACTTCCCGGCCTTTGTGAAGGCTCTGCTCGAGGGGAAGGCGCCGGCGATGCACGGGGACTCCAATGCGGATGGGAGCACGCCGGAGTCGTGCACGCTCACCATCAACTACGTGAACGCACAAGCGGGCTACAAGCGCCTCAACGAGCCGTGCCACAAGTGGGGGCGCTCGGACTCTTGCGACGAGGGGCTGATTCCCCAGCCTGGTGGGTGCCGAGGGGACGCGTGGGACGACTGGACGCTTGACTGGATCGAGGCCGAGGGTTGCTTCACCGGCAACGGTTCCTCGTCCGACTGCGCGCCTCCTCGGTCGGGCTGCGGCTACGACGCGGTCGGCGCCGAGTGGAACATCCGAGTGCCACCGAACTCCCTCGCCTACCTCGGTCTCGTGTCCGACCGGATCATGCACCTCGCCCGGCTTGCCCTCGACTACGCCTTCTACCTGTTCGGCCAGGGCCAGGCGGCTTCCGCCATGGAGTACCTCGGCGTCGCGCAGCGGCTCTCGCGGTATCCGCTCGGACTCGCGTCCCGGTACGCGGAGACCCTCGCGCACGAGATGGGTCACGTCTACCTTGGTGCCGGCCACTGCTCCCATGGCCACAGTTGCTGCTTCGAGGTCGCGGCCAACGCCTGGCTGTGTCGCGTGCGGGCCCACCTCGGCCTCCCTCGGTACGCCAACGAGACGCGTGGCTCCGGCGACTTTGGCAACCCCGACGGGGATGACCGAGACAACTGTGCCAGCTGCTCCACCGACGATGTACCGCGCTACCACTACCTGCGGTGCGACACGGGCGTGGACGGCGAACCCGGGCAGACGGCCACGGTGGTGTCGTACCCGTGCTGGGACAAGGCCACGGCCAGGGATCTCGGCTGCGGGGAAGACGCGTGATCGCCCGGCTCGGCTGTTGCCTTGGCTTGTCGCTGTATGCTTGCGATGGCGAGGGCGAGTGTGTTCCAGAGGAACCCCCGGTCTCGGAGTGCACGCGCGAGATGCAGGACCGGTACGTGTGTGATGGGTGCGGCGCGTCCTACGTCTGCGGCGGACACTACTCGGTCACGGCCCCTGTCCAGTGGTTGAAGTCCGACATCGAGTGCCGGTGTATCGACGACTCGGGCCAGCACCGAACCGACTGGGAAAACTGTGCACAGGAGTGGTAGCTACCCTCGGGAGCGCACGTGAACGTCCGTTCGCCCTGGCCCCTCCTCGCCCTGCTACTGTCTTGCGACCCCGACGGGGAGTGTGCGGAGGAGAAGCCGTGGGAGGAGTGTACGGAGGAGAAGTGGGGGGAGGTGAGGTGCAACTGGTGTGATCGCGCGTGGACCTGCGAGAAGAGCTTCACCACCGAGGAGACTTGGGTCTGGTACACGAGTCACAGGTCATGCAGCTGCTACGACGAGAAAGACCGCTACCGCGAGGACTTGGAGGGGTGCGGCTCCGACGAGTAGCGGCGCTTGGCCCTACCCCAACCACCGCCCCACGACATTCCCCGCCACCCTCGCCCGGTAATCCCGCGTCGACCGGACGTCGTCGATCGGCACGATACCCTCGCGCACGAGGCGAACCACCTCGGCCACGGGGGCCCCCGCCGCCAGCGCGTCCTCCGCGTCCTTCACTCGCAGGGGCACCGGACCGACGGCGCCAAAGGCCAGCCGGGCCACCCCGCGCGACCGGCGTCCGCAGAAGATCACCTTCGAGATCGCCTGGGCCATGCGCGTGCCCACCTTGCGGAAGTGGGCCTCGCCCTCGACATCAGGCAGGTAGATCGCGGTGAGCAGCTCGTCGGCCGCCAGCGCCGTCTGCTTGTAGCCTTGCCAGTAGTCACTCGCGGCCACGCGGCGCACCCCGCGGACGCTCGACAGCTCGAAGGCGGCGTCGAGCGCCAGCCACACCGGGAGCGTGTCGCCCGCCGGGGAGCTGTTGCAGATGTTTCCCCCGACCGTGCCTCGATTTTGGATCTGCGCCGCGCCCACGGTGAGCGCGGCGTCGCGCAGCACCGCCGGCACGCGCAGCTCGCGGGCCACGTCGGTGTGCGTGGACATGGCGCCAATGCGCAGCTCGTTGCCACGCACCTCGATGCCGCGCAGCCCCGCGCAGCCCCAGAGGTCGATGACCGCGGTTGGGCGGAGCACCCCGGCCTCCATGTAAACCATGACGTCGGTGCCCCCGGCGATCACGGTGGCGGCAGGCGTGTCGGCACGAGCACGAAGCGCGTCGCCGAGGGTCCGGGGACGCGACACCGGGGCGGTGCAGGCGAGCATCAGGCCTCCTCGGCGATGGCGTGGACGACGGCGTCGACGATCTTCTGGTAGCCGGTGCACCGACAGAGGTTGCCGGCGAGCGCCACGCGCGCTTCCTCGCGGCTCGGACGAGGGTTCTCGTCGAGCAGGGCGGCAGCAGCCATCAGGAAGCCGGGCGTGCAGATGCCACACTGGGCCGCGCCGTGCTGGAGGAACGCTGCCTGCACCGCGTGCACCACCGGCTGGGCCAGGCCTTCCACCGTCTGCACCTCGGCGCCCTCCACCTGGCAAACGGGAACGAGGCAGCTCATCACCGGCTCGCCGTCGATGCGCACGGTGCAGGCGCCACACTCGCCCTCGCCACAGCCTTCCTTGGGGCCGGTGTAGCGGAGCTCCTCGCGCAAGACATCGAGCAGGCGTGACATCGGGGGCATCGACGTGGCCACGGCCTTGCCGTTGCAGCGGAAACGAATCATCGGGACTCCAGGGCCGCGAGCACGCGCTCGGGGGTCATCGGAAGCGCGTGGAGCGCGGCGCCCGTGGCCACCTCGATGGCCTGGGCCACGGCGGCGGCGGGGCAGTCCATCGGGATCTCGCCGATGCCCTTGGCGCCGAAGGGGCCGCCCGCGTAGGGGATCTCCACGAGCTCGGTCGCCATCTCGGGGGCGTCGAGCGCCGTGGGGATGATGTAGTTGGTGAGCCGGTCGTTGCGCATGCCTCCGCGGGCATCGAGCACCACCTCTTCTTGCGTGGCCCAGCCGAGGGCCTGGAGCGTGCCGCCCTCGATCTGTCCCGAGGCGAGCACCGGATTCAGCGCCCGGCCCACGTCGGTGGCCGTCACGACTCGGTCGTAGATCACCTCGCCGGTGTCGGTGTCGACCCGGAGGTCGACGATGACACACGACCACCCGTACGTAGGGTAGGCATCGCCCTGGTAGGTGTCCATGTCCCAGCGGATGTTCGGGTCCACCTCGTAGGTTTCCACGACGCCCGCGGTGATATCCGGACCGAGCTGCGACAGGAGGGCGTCGAACCGACGTTCTTCGCTCTGCGCCATGGCCTGCAGGTGCCGTCGCAGGGTTCGGGCCGCCGCGAGCGCCGTGCCCCCCACGACCATCGCCGTGCGGCTGGCGACGGTGGGACCGGAGTCGGGGACAAGTGCGGTGTCGTGGGGTCGCATCTGCACCCGGGACTCCTCGATGCGGAGCTCCTCGGCCACGATCTGCGGGAAGATCGTCTCGGTGCCCTGCCCGATGTCGGTGCTGGCGATGCCCACGTACACCACGCCCTTGTGAACGTCCAGGGCCACCTTGCCCTTGATCTTGGCCTCGCCGTTCCCCGTGAAACCGCAGCCGTGCCAGGCGAGCGCGAGTCCGCGTCCCCGGGCCATGGCCGCGCCGGTCACCCCGGGACGGATGGTCTTCTCGTCGACCGGCGCCTCGGCGGCCGCGAGCGCCCGGTCGAGCACGGCGAAGCCGCCGGGATCATGCAGCACTTGCCCGGTGGCGGTGATGTCGCCTTCCTTGTAGAGGTTGCGACGCCGCAGCGCGAGGGGGTCGAGACCGAGCGTCCGCGCGATGTTGTCCATGTGTCGCTCGGCGGCCCACTGCGCCTGCGGAGCACCGAAACCGCGAAAGGCTCCGTTCGGGGGGGTGTTCGTGGCCACGCACACGCCGTCGAGGGCGACGACCTCGGCCCGGTAGGGCCCGGTCACGTGGAGGATTGCGCGGGAGAGCACCACGGTGGACAGCGTGTGGTAGGCGCCGCCGTCCATCACGATGCGCGCGGTGAACTCGAGGATGTGGCCCTCAGGCGACACCAGGGTGTCGAGCTCGATGATCGCGGGGTGGCGCTTGGTGGTGGCGCGGAGATCCTCGTCGCGACGGTAGGTGATCTTGACGGGGCTGCCTGTCGCGCGCGCGAGCAGCACCGCGTGACAGGCGAGCATCGAGGGGTACTCCTCCTTGCCGCCGAAGCCGCCCCCGGTGACGGCCTGGACCACGTTCACGCGCTCGTCGTCGAGCATGCGCTTCACGGCGCGGTCGATGTAGTAGGGGCACTGCATCGAGCCTTGCACGGTGTAGCCGCCGTCGGCGCGCGGCAGGGCGAGCATGCTCATCGGCTCGATGTAGAGCTGCTCCTGGAGGCCGGTGGCGTAGCGGCCACGCACGCGGATGCCCTCGCGGCCTCCAAACGTGCCGCGGCAGATGGAGATCTTCTTGAACACGTTGTCGCTGCCGAAGATTCGGATGGCGTTGCCCTCGGCTACCTCGGGATCGAACAACGCGGGGAGGTCCTCGTAGTCGACGATGACCGCCTTCGCGGCGGCCAGCGCCCGCTCCCGCGTGGGCGCGGCCACCAGCGCGACGGGCTCGTGCACGTGGCGCGTGATGTCGGCCGCGAGCACGGGCTGGTCGTCGGTCATCAGGGTGACGACGTTCTGGGGCACGTCGGCGGCGGTGACCAGCGTGATGCCGGTCCAGTCGAAGGCCGGGTCGCGGCGGCAGCCCAGGAGGCGCGCATGGGGGCGCGTGGAGCGGACGGTGGCGCCGTAGAGGCAACCCTCCGGGCGTAGATCGTCGGCGTAGAGTGAGGAACCGACGATCTTCTCGAGGCCGTCGCGCCGGGGAGGCGAGGTGCCGATGCTCATGGCCGCGAAGGTATCGCGCGGCTGCCGCCGTTCAGGGCGAACGGAACCGGGTGAGAAGGCGATTACTGTCGACCGGGATGGGGCGGCCGCGTCGCTCCGCCAGCGCCAGCGCGCCGGACACCTCGATGGGCACCTCATTGTAGGCCCCCCACTCGTGCGTCATGGTGGCCTCCATCTTCTCCGCGAGCCACGTGGCCACCGCCTTGCGCATGGTGGCCTCGTCGCCCGCGAAAAGCGCGAGAACGAAACGCCTGAGGGGGAGTCCAAGGCCCGCGTCGCTGAGCTCGGCGCCCTGCGCCGCCGCGTTGACGCTCAGCGCCTCGCCGAGCACGGCCGCCGCGACCATCCGCGCGTTTTGTACGGGGCCGGGAGGCGAGATGGCCGTGGCGATCAAGAAGGCACGCGCTGTTTCCTCGGCGACCGCAGAGGGCGCGATCGCCACCGCCAGCCAGCCGCGCGTGCAGGCGAAGTCGGCGAAACTCTGTGCCTTCGCCCTTCCCTCTCGCACGGCGCGCACCCACTCGTCCATGCGCGTGGATGCCCGCGCCACCAGCCGGATCGCCTCGTCTTCCCGTTCGGAGAGACAAGCCGCCGAGGCCGATCGCAGGAGGTGATTGACGACGCTGTGGTACTCACCCACCGCGAGGTATCGCTGCTCGTACAGATCGACGCGCATCAGCGCGCCGGCCAGCCGGTCGATCTCGTAGTCGGGCCAGTTTCCCATTGGCGCCGAAGCTAACACGCAAAAAACGCTGGGTGGGACGGCTCGACAGGCTGGGGGCGCCGCCCGGTGTTGCCCCGCGGTCGCCCGTCGCGAGCGAGGCGGTGGGCAGGTGTAACGGAGACCACGGTGGAGGCGGCGCGCCCTCCGCCCCAGCGGCGCCCGACCTCAGGGCGCCCCGCAGGCGACCGAGTGTGGCAAGATGACCCACGCCACCCACGCTCCGGAGCCTCTCATGTCGCGCCACCTCACCACGATCCTCGTGGCAGATATGGACGCCGCCTACATCGACGTGGCCTCGAAGCTGGTGGCCGAGCGCGGCCACCAGGTGGTGGCGGCCCGGGGGCTGGCTGCGGCCCGGCTTGCCCTCCGGACACAGCGTTTCGACGCGATCATCGCCGATATCGCGCTCGCGACCAGCGGAGGCGGCGACCTGCTGGATGAGGTTCGAAAGTGCGACCTCGACGTGCCGGTGCTCTTGATGACCAGCGATCCGGCCCTGCACACCGCCATGCTCGCCGTGGAGGAGGGAGCCGCCGCCTACCTGGTGAAACCACTGCGGCGGCACTCGATCTTCCCGGCGCTCGATCGCGCGGTTCGCCTTGGCGCGCTCTCGCGACTCAAGCGAGAAGCGCTGG
Organism: Pseudomonadota bacterium; assembly: GCA_005778355.1. Classification (GTDB taxonomy): domain Bacteria; phylum Myxococcota_A; class UBA796; order UBA796; family SXON01; genus SXON01. Next base: position 22,084 of record SXON01000067.1, read on the forward strand.
AGCTCCTGGGTGACAACGATCACTCGGTCGGTGATCGAGGGGCCTTGAAGGTGCGCTTCGAGCGCGCGCTCGAGACTGTTGCGCTGGCGTGGCAGCCGGTGGTCGACGCGGAGGCGAGGCGGGTGATCGCGTATGAGGCGCTGCTCCGCTCGCAGGAGCCGAGCCTGCCCAACCCCGGCGCGGTGCTGGAGGCGGCGGAGCGGCTCGGACGTGTGCTCGACCTGGGGCGCGCCCTGCGCCGGCGCGTGGCCAGCGAGGCGCACATGCTGCCGGAAGACGCGATGATCTTCGTCAACCTGCACCCGCGTGACCTCGCGGATCCCGACTTGCTCGACGGCGCCTCGCCGCTCGGGGGTCTGGCCTCTCGCGTGGTGCTGGAGATCACCGAGCGGGCCACCCTCGACTCGGTCGACGAGGTGAAGGCCTGCGTGTCGCGACTGCGTGGCCTCGGCTTTCGCGTGGCCGTCGACGACCTTGGTGCCGGCTATGCCGGGCTCACGAGCGTGGTTCAGCTCGAGCCCGAGGTGGTGAAGCTCGACATGGGCCTGGTTCGCGGGCTCGACCGGGACGCAACCCGCCGGCGCGTGGTGGGATCGATGACCGAGCTCGCTTCAAAGCTCGGCATGCAGGTGGTGGGCGAGGGCGTGGAGACCCCCGGCGAGTCGGAGCCCCTGCTGGAGCTGGGGTGCCGCTGGCAGCAGGGGTACCTCTTCGGGAGGCCAGGTCGACCGGGGGCCCCGGCGCGGTTTGGGTAGCGCCGCGCGGGGGGGAGCTGACTGCGGGCGCCGGGTCGTCTGAGACCGGCCATGCCCCCTCTGATGCGACCCAGGCCGGCCATGCCCTCTCCGATGCGACGCGCGGCCGGCCATGCTGCCCTGCATGCGACACCAGGCGCCGACCGGGTGAGCGCGACCGGGTGAGCGACACGGGCGAATGCTGATAAGTCACGGGTGACGCGGCGAGGGGTAGTGAGCAATAGTACAACCCGGTCCAGCCTTTCGCAAATTGGGTGGAATGGTTCGCGCGCTTTCGCATCCAAGGGGGGATGGTGGGTCGGCGGGCGGACCGTGCTCCTCGCTAGAGCAGTCGCAGCGTAGCGGGGTCGGGCTTTCCCTCGTAGAAAGCGGCAAGTACCTGCTGGAAAACCGGGTCGTCGCCGGCTGCGGTGAACAGGGTCATGCAGGAACGCAGCTTGCGGTCATCGGGCGAGCCGAGGACGGCCAGGGCGCCCCGCCCGGCATGGGGGAGCAGCGCGGCGGCGGCCTCGCGGAGCCGGGGCCCCAGCACCGGATGGGCAAGGTAAGCGCGGGCTTCCTCGATGTCGTCGAGCCCGAAGCGCTTGGCCGTGGGGCTGTGACCGAGCTCCGCGAGTTGCGGGAAGACGAACCACATCCAGTGGGTGCGCTTCTGGCCGGCCCGGAGCTCGGCCAGCGCCGAGGGGTACCGATCAGACTGGGCCTCCACGAAGTGACTGAACGCGTCCACGCGCGTGCCTGTAACCGGGCTGCGGCGGGCCCCGGTGCGCGGGCGCACCCCCTCGCGCCTCGCTTCGCGCTCGGCTCCGGGGGCGGGGTCGCCGGGCTCGCGCGCTTGCCGCGCGCGGCCGCCACCGGCTCATAGAGTAACGGCTAACCTATTAAGAGAAATTCAAA